>CAIJMU010000114.1 GCA_903821875.1 uncultured Spirochaetota bacterium | reverse complement strand
TCCGTGACCCTTTCAATTGGTAC
This sequence comes from uncultured Spirochaetota bacterium, assembly GCA_903821875.1. Lineage (GTDB taxonomy): Bacteria > Spirochaetota > Spirochaetia > Treponematales > Rectinemataceae > CAIJMU01. The sequence goes on along the minus strand of CAIJMU010000114.1, from coordinate 77,907 downwards.
TATACAGGCGGAGAAGGGCGCACCGTCCACGAGTACCGTGCAGGCACCGCAGACGCCCTCGCCGCAGGCGTTCTTGGCGCTCGTGATCCCGGCGCTTCCGCGGAGATACTCGAGGAGTTTCACACCCTCGGGCGCCTCGGCGGTCCTGCCGTTGAGGGTGAAGGCGATCATGGGCAGGCTTTCCCGGTCGAAGCGCCATCCTTTCGCATCTGTTCGAGGGTGACGCCGGCCATCATGAAGCCGAGTTCCTCCACGGTGGAACTCCCGCGGTCGACGATGCCGATGATGCCGCCCTCGTACATGACTGCGATCCGGTCGGAGAGGCCGCGGAGCTCGTCGAGGTCTTCCGAAATGAGGAGGATGGCCATGCCCTTCTCGCGCTGCGCCAGGAGGCTGTCGTGGATGTATTCCGAGGCCCCGATGTCTACACCGCGCGTTGGCTGGGCTGCGACAAGGAAAAAGGGATCGCGAGAGAGCTCGCGCGCCATGATGAGCTTCTGGATGTTGCCGCCCGAGAGGTTCTTGATCGGCACCTCGAGGCTCGGCGTCTTGACCGAAAAAAGCTCGACCAGCGAAAGGGCGTGCTCACGCATCCTGTCGAAGGAAAGGAAAATCCAGCGACGGAAGCGCTTCGACATATGGTCGTGGAGGAAGACATTCTCCCCGACGGTGAATTCGCGGATGGCTCCGTCGCGCATTCGCTCCTCGGGGATAAAGGCCATGCCCCTGTCGAAGCGCTCGTTCACGGTGGCGTTTGTCATGTCGTGGCCTTCAACGAGAAGCTTGCCAGAGCTGAGTTTTCGCATGCCGGCGAGGCATTCGGCGAGTTCCTTCTGCCCATTGCCGGAGACGCCGGCGAGGCCGAGGATTTCCCCCGACCTGATGGACAGGTCGATACCGCGGAGGGCTTCAAGGCCCCTGTCACCCATGGCCTTGAGTCCCTGCATTTTCACGAGCTCAGGGCCGGGCGTGTGCGGCCTTGGATCGGGGTCCTTGACCTCCCGGCCGACCATCATGTGCACAAGGTCCTGCTGCGAAAGGTCGCAGGTCCTGCCCGAGCCCACGACCTGACCGTCGCGGAGCACCGTGACACGGTCGCTGATGGCCTTCACTTCGTAGAGCTTGTGCGAGATGAAGATGAGGGAGTGTCCCTCCGTCAGCATCGTCCGGAAGGTAGTGAAAAGGTCCTCGACCTCCTGCGGTGTGAGGACGGCAGTCGGCTCGTCGAGGATGACGAGCCCGGCGCCCCGATAGAGGGCCTTGATGATCTCGACCCGCTGCTGCTCCCCGACCGAGAGCTGCCAGACAAAGGCGTCGGGATCGACCTTGAGCCCGTATTCATTGCCCAGTCGTGTGACTTCCTTCGAGACGCCCTTCGTGTCCGTGAAGGGTCCCCGTCCGGAGGGAAGGCCGAGGGCGACGTTCTGGGCCACCGTCATGGTCGGTACCAGCATGAAATGCTGGTGGATCATGCCGATGCCGGCGGCGATCGCGTCGGCGGGTGAACGGAAGTTCCTGACCGTACCATCTACGATGATCTGTCCCGAGTCGGGACGGTACATTCCGTAGAGCTGGCGCATGAGGGTGCTCTTCCCTGCGCCGTTCTCACCCAGGAGTGCGTGGACCTCTCCCGGCACGACGTCGAAGCAGACGCCGGAATTCGCCAGGACACCGGGAAAGCGCTTTACGATATCCCGCATCTCCACGCGCCCGGTTTTGGGCCTCACTGCTTCCCTCGCTGCGGTCATTGGCTTCTCCTGGATTCAGGGAATTATGAAGACTTCAATCTAGGAAATGCGGAGACGCGGGGTGGATGCCAGGAAAGGCGTCCCCGCGTCCCCGCATCCACCGTCTCTTAGGGCTGTACCTTGATCGTGCCCTTGATGATGCCGGAGATGGCAGTGTCGGCGGCCTTCCGTACGTTGGCGGGAAGGGCGTAGCCGGGATTGAAGGCGATCTTGAGGCCGCTACCGGCGAGCTCGAGGACGTAGGTCTTTCCGCCGAAGGTACCCTTCTGGTGCTCGGCGATGATCTCACGGAGCATGCCGGTCCAGTCGTAGACCTGGGAGGCGACGACGAGCTTGGGCGACAGGGATGCCTGGTCGGCCTGGGTGCCGAACCAGAGGACCTTGCCATTGTCCTTGGCGGCGCCGATGGAGCCGACGACTGACTGCGAGGAACCGGTCAGGATGTCCGCCCCGCTGGCGATGTGTGTCTTGGCGGCTGTTGTCATGAGGGCAACATCAGAGAAGGAACCCGTCCAGGTCTTGGCGACGGCGATGCTCTTGGATACGGACTGGACGCCCTGGACGAAACCATCGATGTAGGTCTTGGCATCGCCCACTTCGATGGGGCCGGTCACGCCGACCTTCTTGGACTTGGTGAGCATTGCGGCGATGACGCCGTTGACGTAGCCGCCCTGCTCGGCAGCCGCGGTGTAGGCATAGACATTGGCCATGCCGAAGGTGTTCACGTCGGTTCCCCAGGCGAAGGTCGTCTCGGGGAAATCGGGCGCGACATCCTGGACGGAAGAGCCGTACTGGGATCCGTGGGCGATGACGAGGTCAAAGCCCTGGCCCGCGTAGTCGCGGATGGCAGCCGCTGCGTCCGGCACCTTGAACATGTTGTCCGTGTACTTGAGGACGAGAGCGCTTTCGCCTCCCATCTCCTTCTGGACCGTCAAGAGGGCGCTCCACATCGACTGGCTGAAAGCCAAGTCCGTGGTCGCGCTCGGCATGATGACGGCAATGCGGAGAGGCGCGGCTGCGACTCCCAGCACGATGGTGACGATCATCGTCACCGCGATCGCGATTCTTTTCACATTCATCCCTGATCTCCTTCCCCTGTCCGGGTACAACAGCTGATGCGGTCTGTCGCGGCGCCCCTGCGCCGCGATGTCCGCCCGATACAACCAATTACGAGTGATGAGCCTCAGTTCTCCGACCTGTCGAAGGGCTTGTTGAGGGCTGCCGGCTGGCGGGCGCGGTTGGCAGTCATCATGAGGGCGACGATCGTCAGGATGTAAGGCAGCATGACCGCCACGCTCGCGGGCAGGTTCACCCCGAGTACCTGCATCCAGAGCTGGATCGAGTTCACGGCGCTGAACAAAAGGGCTCCGCCGAGGACGCCTATGGGACTCCATCCCCCGAAGTAGACCAGGGCCACCGCGATGAAACCCTGGCCCGAGGTCAGGTCGTCCTGGAAGAGGTTGAGGAGGGAGATCGAGAGCGAGGCGCCGGCGATGCCCGCCAGGATCGCCCCGATGCAGACCGCAAGGTAGCGTATGGCCACGACATTGATACCGAGGGAGTCAGCTGCTGCCGGATTCTGTCCAACTGCCTTGAACTTGAGGCCGAGGTTCGTCTTTTCAAGGACGACCCAGGCCAGGGGTACGAGGAGGAAGGCGCCATAGACCAGCACCGAATTGTTGAACAGGATCGGCCCGATGAAGGGGATGGTCGAGAGGATGGGGATGGAGACGGGCTGGAAGCCCTGTACTGTCTTGACCGTTCCCACGAGTACCTTGAACAGGAGGCTCGACATGCCGAGGCCGAACATGTAGAGGCCGATGCCACTGACGCCCTGCTCCGCCTTCAACGTTACGCTGATGAGGGCCATGATCAGACCCATCGCGAGGCCGATGGCAGCCGCGGCGAGGAGCCCCAGCCAGAGGTTGCCCGTCATGAGGGTCACGAAGAAGGCCCCGAAGGCTGCGAGCAGCATGATGCCGTCGACGCCGAGGTTCACGACACCGGCAGTCTGGGCGAAGGTCTCCCCGATCGCTGCGTAGAGGAAGGGAGTCGCCAGGGCAATCATGCTGTTGAGCACGCCGGTGAGGACATTGAGAGAGAACAGGCCTTTCATTTCGTCGCCTCCGTGCCCTGGGGCCTGCCTGCAAGCCGCTTTGCGGCCCAGGACTTCGCCCAGATCCCCGCGCCGGACACGAAGAGCACGATCATGCCCAGGATGGCGGTCACGAGGGAGGAGGGAATCTGCACCGCGCGCTGCATCTTGTCGGCTCCGACCAGGAGCCCGCCGAAGACGACAGAGGCCGGTATCAAACCAATTGGATGCAATCCGCCCAGGAGTGCGGCCACTATGCCCGTGAATCCATAGCCGCTGGTGAGGCCCTCCAGCAGGCGGTGCTGCACCCCTATGACCTCGATGACGCCGGCGAGTCCGGCAAATCCTCCTGCCAGGGTCATCGAGAGGGCGATGTTGGCGCGGACATCGATGCCCGCATAGCCCGAGGCGTCGGGGCTCAGGCCCACTGCGCGTATCTGGTAGCCGATCGTGGTGCGCCACAGGAAGATGTAGACGACGACGGCGAGGATTATCGCGATGAAGAGCCCTGAGTGGAGGAGGGTCTGCGGCACGAGCCTGGGCAGCCAGACTTCCTTGGGCAGGCGCGCGGACTGGGCGAGGAAGGTGCCGCGCCTGACATTCTCCGGGTCCATCAGCGGGCCCTGGAGGAGGAAGTTCATGAACTGGAGGGCGATGGCGTTCATCATGATGGTGCTGAGGATCTCGTTGACCCGGAGCCGTGCTTTCAGGATGCCGGGGATGAAGCCCCAGAAGGCTCCGGCAGCGAAGCCACCGATGCAGGCCAGGGGAACCAGGACGAAGCCCGGGAGGCCGGGCATCGAAAGGGGGAGGGCCGCCCCCGCGAGGGCGCCCATGATGATCTGACCCTCGGCACCGATGTTGATGACATTGGCCCGGAAGGCGATGCAGATGCCCAAGCCGACGAGGAGGAGGGGCGTCGCCTTGACGAGGGTCTGGGTAAGTCCGAAGGTCGAGCCGAGGGCACCATCGACGAGGGACTTGTAGGCGGTCAGGGGATCGACCTTGAGGAGGGCAAGGAAGATTCCTGCTATCGCAAGGGCTGCCAGGACTCCTGCAAGGGGCATCGCACCATTCAAGACCACCTTGGTCCAATCAATGGGAGCGCCTTTACGCAATGGCTTTCCGGTTGTGGTTGCTGAGGGCATCAGGTTACCTAACCTAGCGCGCGATTCCCCGGTTTTTACGTTCTGGCCTACCCGGGGGCTGAGTGATTGGAGGAGTTTAGCACGAGTCTCGGGCATGTCAATGAAGATGAGAGATCGTACACAGTACCTCTCGCTCTCGTTCAGGCTACGCGCGGAAGGTCGCACTGGGTACTTTTCCTGTATTCTTGGCAGATTACAGGCAGTAGAGCTGGAAATGCCACTCTTTGTGTCATTATTATGCCTTTATGCACAGAAACAATATGATTATTGCTTATTTTCAAGCTCTATCTGCTTGAATGTCGAGACGGCGACCTGTTCTTGCATTGCAAAAGTCGCTATAGTAGTGCTTGGTTGGGTGGATGGAATCCACAGGTGATGGAAATCCCGACCAAGGGAGCGTCGTAATGGCTGTCCAGGAAAAGACGGGTGCTGAAGCCCTCGTGGATATCATGATCGAAGAGGGGGTCGAGTACATCTTTGGCCTGCCCGGTGGCTCGGCCATCCCCCTTTTTGACGCCTTGGTCGGGCGGAACATCAAGCTCGTCCTTACAAGGCACGAGCAGGGGGCTGTCCACATGGCCGATGGTTATGCGAGGGCCACTGGAAAGACGGGGGTTGCCCTCGTTACCTCCGGTCCAGGCGCTACCAATACGGTGACGGGGCTCTTTACTGCCCTCATGGACTCCATCCCCCTCGTCGTTGTGACTGGCCAGATGCCAGCCTGGACCCTGGGTCTCGACGCCTTCCAGGAGGCCGACGTCTCAGGCATCACCTACCCCTGCGTCAAGCACTCCTATCTAGTCAAGGATGTAGACGATATCCCCAGGATCATGCGCGAGGCATTTTTCCTGGCGAGCTCGGGTCGTCCCGGGCCTGTCCTTATAGATATGCCGAAAAACGTGTCGGGAGCCCGGATTTCCCCAAAGGCAGACACCATGCAGCTGCCCGGCTACTCCGTACCCAAGGCCGCGCAGGACGCAGAAGTTGCTCGCGCTGCGACCCTCCTCGCTGCCGCAAAAAGACCCCTCCTCCTGGTCGGTCACGGAGCAGCCATCTCTGGAGCTGCCACAGAGGTACGGGCCCTCGCCGAGACCCTCCAGGCTCCCGTCGTCAACACCCTCCTGGGCAAGGGAGTCCTTCCCGAGACCCACGAGCTCAACCTCGGCATGCTCGGCATGCACGGGACGGCCTACGCCAACAAGGCCATCATCGACTGCGACCTCATCATGAGCATCGGCTCGCGCTGGGACGACCGGATTGTCAGCAAATACGACGAGTTCTGCGTGAACGCCGTAAAGATCCACATCGACATCGATGCCGCCGAGATCAACAAGGTCGTCAAGGTCGACCTCGGGATCGTGGGCGACGCGAAGACGGTACTGCGGCAGCTCCTCCCCCGCCTCGTGAAGGGCGACACCGCCGACTGGGTCAGGCAGACGAAGCGCTGGAGGAGGGACTTCCCCCTCAAGTTCCAGAAAGAAGGCAAGCTCAGGGCGCAGCAGGTCATCCAGGAACTCTATCGCCTGACCGGGGGCAAGGCCATCGTCACTACCGATGTCGGCCAGCACCAGATGTGGGCAGCCCAGTTCATCCTTTCGGAGAGCGGCCGGGACTGGATCAGCTCCGGAGGGGCCGGGACGATGGGCTTCGGCCTCCCCTCGGCTATCGGCGCCCAGCTCGGCCGGCCAGGCGAGACGGTGGTGGCCATCGTCGGCGACGGCGGCTTCCAGATGACCCTGAGCGAGCTGGCGACGCTCTTCAACCTCAAGATACCAGTGAAAATACTAGTTATAAACAATCATTATCTTGGCATGGTCCGGCAGTGGCAGAACCTTTTCTACGACAACCGCTATTCGGGGGTCGACCTGGAGGGCAACCCCGATTTCGTCAAGCTTGCCGGCGCCTACGGCATCAAGGGTTTCCGCATCTCGAGATCCGCCGATGTGAGGCGCGTGCTCAAGGCGGCCCTCGACCATCCGGGTCCCGCCCTCATCGACGCCGAGGTCGAGCAGCACGACAACGTGTTTCCCATGATTCCTGCCGGCGCTGCCCACAAGGACATGCTCCTCGGGCCGCCTAGGCGTGTCCTCGAAAAACCCACGGGAGGGACCTGAGATGCCCGCAGAAATCACAGGCGGCAACGGCGCCGCTCGCCACTCCATCAGTCTTTATGTCGCCAACAAGCCCGGCGTCCTCATTCGTATTGCCCTGGTCTTCTCCCGTCGGGGCTACAACATCGACAGCCTCGTCGTATCGGAGACCGAGGACCCCGGCTTTTCCAGGATGAACATCGTGGCCACCGGCGATCGGGCCACCCTCGAGCAGATCATCAAGCAGCTGAACAAGTTGGTAGACGTGATCCACGCCCGCGACTATTCTTACGAGGATGTCATCCAGAAGGAACTTGCCCTTTTCAAGATCGACTGCGCTCCCGAGCGCCGCGCCGAAGCCCTCCAGGTGATGGAGGCCTTCAAGGCCAAGACCATCGATCTGAGCGAGAGGACCCTCGCCGTCGAGGTGACCGGAAGCTCGGAGAAGCTCGATGCCCTCGAGACCATGCTCCGCAGCTTCCACATCCGTGAGATGGTGAGGACGGGCAAGGTGCTGATGGCGCGCGGTGAAGCGGCGACCTAAGGAGTTTGAGCATGAGCAGGAATCTTTTCGACAAGGTATGGGAGTCGCACCGCGTTGGCGCCCTGCCCACGGGGCAGGACCAGCTTTTCATCGGGCTCCACCTCATCCACGAGGTCACCTCGCCCCAGGCCTTCGGCATGATCGCCGAGCGCGGCATGAAGGTCCTGTATCCGGAGCGGAGTTTCGCGACTGCGGATCACATAGTACCGACGACCTCGCGGAAGCGCCCCTTCGAGGATCCCGAGGCCGAAGCCATGCTCGTCGAGCTCGAACGGAATGTGAAGCTGCACGGCATCAGCTTCTTTGATTTCGCCTCGGGGAGGCAGGGTGTCGTCCACGTGGTAGGGCCGGAGCTCGGACTGACACAGCCGGGCATGACCATAGCCTGCGGCGACTCGCACACCGCCACGCACGGCGCCTTCGGCGCCATCGCCTTCGGCATCGGCACAAGCCAGGTACGCGATGTGCTGGCGACCCAGACCCTTGCCCTCGACAGGCCCAGGGTCAGGAAGATCGACGTCCGGGGCTCTCTCGGCAAGGGCGTCGGCGCGAAGGATCTAATACTGTATATAATGGCAGAGCTTGGTGTAGAAGGAGGACTTGGCTACGCCTACGAGTACTCAGGCGAGGCCGTGACCTCCCTCTCCATGGAAGGACGCATGACCTTATGTAATATGAGTATCGAGGGAGGGGCCCGTTCCGGCTACGTCAGCCCCGATGCGACTACCTATGACTACCTCAAGGGCAGGCCCTATTCGCCCGGAGCCGCCGACTATGACAGGGCTGTCGCCTGGTGGCAGTCCCTTGCCAGCGGTCCTGACGCCTCCTTCGACGACGAAAAGGTAATAGATGCGGATGTAATAGAGCCCATGGTCACCTGGGGCATCAACCCCGGCCAGGGGCTTGGCGTAGGGGCACGGATGCCGAGGCTCGCCGACCTTCCGGCAGAGCGCCGCGAAGGCGCACGCAAGGCCTACGAATACATGGGCCTGGCCGAGGGAGCGCCGATTGCCGGCACGAAGATCGATGTCGCCTTTATTGGGAGTTGCACCAACGGCCGCATCGAGGACCTCAGGGCTGCTGCCGCCATCGCCAGGGGCCGGAAGGTGGCCACGGGCATACGCGCCCTGGTGGTGCCCGGCAGCATGCAGGTCGATGCCGCTGCGCGCGCGGAGGGCCTCGACAGGCTCTTCTCCGAAGCGGGCTTCGAGTACCGCGAGCCGGGCTGCTCGATGTGCCTGGCGATGAACCCCGACAAGCTCAGGGGCCGCGAGGTATCGGCCTCGAGTTCCAACCGCAACTTCATCGGGAGGCAGGGATCGCCCACGGGACGCACCCTCCTCATGAGTCCAACCATGGTCGCAGCCGCAGCCCTTGCGGGCGAGGTCGTCGATTCGAGGAGTTTCTGATGGCAAGCGCAGATTCAAGGCGGGCCCTGGTAACGGGCAGGGGCATCCCCCTCTGCGAGGACGACGTCGACACCGACCGCATCATTCCGGCGCGCTACATGAAGGGCGTGAGCTTCGAGGGCCTCGGGGAGCACGCCTTCCACGACGCTCGCCGCAATCCGGCAGGCACGCTCATCGACCATCCCTTCAATGACAAGCGCTTTGCAGGCGCGTCGATCCTGGTGGTCAACCGCAACTTTGGCTGTGGCTCCTCCCGTGAGCACGCGCCCCAGGCCCTCGCCCGCGCCGGTATCACAGCCCTGGTCGGCGAGTCCTTCGCCGAGATCTTCGCGGGCAACTGCGTTACCCTCGGCATGGTGGCCGCCCGCGTGTCTGCCGCCGACGCCAAGGCCCTCCAGGCCCTCGTGCAAAAAGACCCAACTACGAGTATCGAGATCGACCTTGGCAAGCGCGAAGTCCGCGCGGCCGGGAAGGCCTACGCGCTCTCGCTGCCCGAGTCGCAGCTCCAGGCCCTCGTCACCGGCACCTGGGACTCCACTGGCGCCCTCCTGGCCAACGAAGCCCTCATCGCGAAGACCGCCGCCTCCCTTCCCTACATGGGCTGGAAAACCGCCGGCTGACCCGATAGCCCCGCCCCGCCCCCCCCGCTCGCCATGGACGACGCTGTCATGGATGACGATGGGTGGCTTTCATGGTGCGTTCAATTGCGACGATCGAGCTTTCCAGGTCGCTCGAGGCGATCCTCGTGAAGAGGATGTCCACGACCGCGAGCTGGTTGATGCGCGAGGTCACCGCTCCGAGGCGGTAAAGCCGCTCGGAGGCAGGCACCAGGAGGGCGATGTCGGCGAGGCTCCGGACACTGTTCACGCTGTCCATGGTGAGCGATATCACGCGGGAGCCCCTGCCGCGGGCCTGGCGGGCCGCTTCGCACATCGCGGCATTCTCTCCCGAGTACGAGAACACGAAGGCGATGTCCGTGGGACGCAGCATGGACGCCGTCGTTACCTGGAGGTCGGTGTCAGCCGAGTACGAGGCCGGAATCCCGATCCGCACGAGCTTCTGGAGGAAGTCATAGGCAGCGACGCCGGAGGCTCCGACCCCGAAGAGGGCTGTCAGGGTGGCTTCCGATATTGCTTCGGCCGCTTTCTCGATGAGAGCCGGATCGAGGAGGGCGGCGAGGAGGGAAAGACTCCGCTGGGCCTGAGCCGTGACGCTATGGATTATCCGCGTCGCGCTGGCCTGGGACTCGAGATTCAGGTCGGGAATGAAGCGCTCGTCGGCGTCGCGGAAGACATCGCGGGCCAGGCGCAGCTTGAAGTTGCCGAAGGATCCGAGTCCTATGCGCTTGCAGAAGCGGATGACTGCCGCCTGGCTTGCGCCGCTCTGCCTGGCCAGCTCGGCGATGTTGAAATGCAGGGTTTTCTTCGGTTCGGCGAGCACATACTCAGCCACCTTGCGCTCGGACTCCGACAGGTCCGTCTTCCTGAGTTCGATCGAGGCGAGGGCGCTTTCGAAGCTCCGCTGCTCATCCATGAGGCGGCGTTTTTTCCATCCTGTGGACCTGTATTGCCGAGGCGATGGGTCCCTCGCCTGCACGGTCGTAATACTCTGCCTGACCGCGGTCGATGTCCAGGAGGATCATGATGATCGCGATCTTCGGCTTGTGGCCAGATTCCTCGTAGACCCTCTCGGCTTCCTCGGGACTGCAGGCGGTAGCCTGTCGTATGAGCCGCTTGGATCGTTCGACGAGCTTTTTGTTGACGGGCGTGAGATCCACCATGAGGTTGCGATAGACCTTCCCGATGCGTATCATCGATGCAGTCGTGATCATGTTGAGGGTGAGCTTCTGCGCCGTACCGGCCTTCATGCGGGTTGAACCGGTGATGATCTCGGCTCCGACATCGAGGAATATTGCATGCTTGGCGTATTCAAAGGTTCTTGAACCCTGGTTGCAGCTGATGGCAGCCACCACGGCACCCAGGCTCCGTGCCTGCTCCATGGCCCCGAGGACAAAGGGTGCCTGCCCGGAGGCAGTGATGCCTACCAGGACATCGTCCTTGCCAAAGCCGACCCTCTCCAATTCCCGCAAGCCACCTTCCCGGTCGTCCTCTGCCCCCTCGATGGAGCGGACAAGGGCCTCGTTCCCCCCGGCTATGAGGCCCTGCACCATGGTGGGAGGGACGCCGAAGGTGGGGGGGCACTCCGATGCGTCAAGGACACCGAGCCGACCCGAGGTTCCCGCCCCGATATAGAAGAGCCGTCCACCCTTTTTAAAGGAGGCAACAACATCGTCAACAAGCTCCGCTATGCGCACCAGGACCCTTTCCACCGCCAGGGGAACGGTCTTGTCCTCGTCGTTGATGATCCTGAGGATCTCGAGGCTGTCCTTGCTGTCGATGTCCATGGAGCGCTCGTTGCGGCTCTCGGTGGTAAAGCCCTCGAGCATTTCCTGCGTTATCGGCGTATCGATCATCGGTGATTCCCCAGGATCGCGAGCGGTCGCTTCCGTGGGTCCAGACCTCCAAGGGCACAGGTGTGCTGAAATGCAATTTCAATCTAGCACTCGAAAGCAGGGGTGTAAAGAAAAATAATTTCAGATTTCGCTTGCGTTTCCTGAAAAAGCGTACCAGACTCATGCCCATAAGGCGGGTTATGCCCCATGAGTGACCACGGCGATGAAACCGGCTTCCGGAGTCGCTACGTATCCAAGTCCGAGCATCTCCTCATTGGACTCATGTCGGGGACCTCCCTCGACGGGGTAGATGCCGCCTTGGTCCGAATAATTGAAGAGGGCGGTCGCAAGCCCTCCATCGAACTCCTCGGCCATACCTATCTTCCCTACTCGGATGAGCTGCGGAGTCTTGTAGAGGCGCTCTGTTCGCCTGCCCTGGCCCGCATCGATGACCTTACCTATGTCCATTACGGGCTTTCGGAGTGGTATGCCCTCGCGGTGGAGCGGGTGATCAGCGCTGCCGGAATTGCCTCCTCGAAGGTCGATGCAGTCAGCATGCACGGCCAGACGGTGTGGCATGCCCCTGTTCCCAGGGATTTTCCCGCCCCTGAGGGGCGCGCGTCCGAGGGTCGCTTCAAGGTGAAGGGCACGCTCCAGCTCGGTTCGGCTGCCGTCCTCCGGGAGCGCTGCGGCATTCCCGTGGTCTCCGACCATCGCGCCCGGGACATGGCTGCAGGAGGGGAGGGTGCGCCGCTTGCGCCCTACATCGATGCCCTGCTTTTCGGCTCGGCCAGCGAGGGGACCATCGTCCAGAACATCGGAGGGATCGGGAACGCCACCGTGATTCCGGCCGGAGCGGCGAACGAGGGGGTCTTCGCCTTCGACACGGGCCCCGGGAACATGGTGATGGACGCCCTCGTGATCGCCCATACCGGCAATGCCCAGCGTTATGACGATCGCGGAGCGATCGCCGCAAAGGGGAAGCCCTGTCCCGAGGTCATATCCCATTTCATGACAGATAGTTATTTCGCACAACGTCCTCCGAAGAGCACCGGAAGGGAGGTCTACGGACGGTCCTTCGTCGAGGCCTTTGGCGTCCAGGCGGCCGGGCACGGACTTTCCTTCGAGGACAGCCTGGCTACGGCTACGGCCTTTACAGCCGAGTCCATCGCCGCGGCCTACAGGGACTTCATTTTCGACAGCACGCCGGTTTCGCGGGTCCTCGTCGCGGGGGGAGGGGCGATGAATCCGACCCTCCTTTCCATGCTGGGAGAAAGGATGCCCAGGGGCGTCCGCGTCTCGACGACGGCCGAGTGCGGGGTTCCCGACCAGGCCCGCGAGGCCATGGCCTTTGCGCTCATCGCCCACGAATCCCTCATGGGAAGGCCTGGCAACCTTCCCTCGGTAACGGGAGCCTCGCATCCCGTCATACTTGGTTCAATCACGCTGTGATCAACGCATTCCGCATTTTCGACAGGAGGCTTTAGGATGAAGAAGTTCACGATCATGTTCCTCGCCCTCGCGATGATGACCCTCATCGCCGGGCCGGGGGCTTTCGCCGCAGGAGCGGAGAAGGTCCTCACGATCGGTGTCGACCAGGAGGCCGTGGGGCTCGATCCCAACATTGTCACGGCTTTTTCCTCGATGCGCCGCATCGACCTGCTCTACAATCGCCTGGTCCGCTACGACAACACCTTTGCCGTCGTTCCCGACCTGGCCGAATCCTGGGATGTTCCGGACAACCTCACCTATGTCTTCCACCTCAGGAAGGGCGTGAAGTTCCACAACGGACGCGAGCTCACCTCCGATGACGTCCAGTACACCCTGAACCGGGTCCTGGACACCAAGACCGCCTCTCCCGGCAGGTCCTACATCACTGTCATCAAGTCCATCGACATTGTCGACAGGTACACGGTGAAGCTCAATCTCACCTCTCCCCTGCCTTCCCTCCTCGACGGTCTGTCCTCGAACAACCTTGCCATCGTTCCGAAGGAGGTCATCGAGGCCAACACCAACCTCCAGAAGACCGAGTGCGGTACCGGTCCCTTCATGCTCCAGGAATGGATTCCGGACAATTCCATGACACTTGTGAAGAATCCCGACTACTTCGAGAAGGGAGCCCCCGCAGTCGACAAGGTCATATTCCGCGTCATCCCCGAGCAGGCTTCCCTCTATGCCGGCGTACGCTCGGGCGACCTCGACATGGCGACCATCAACGACGGTGCGACCATCCGCCAGGCGGCCAAGGATTCCAAGGTCACCGTGATGAGCAAGCCCGGCCTCAACATGCGCATCTTCAGCTTCAACACCTCGAAGAAGCCCTTTGATGACCTCCGCGTGCGCCAGGCCGTGGCCAGCGCCCTCGACCGCGCCGAGATCCTTACAATTGCAGAGTTCGGCATGGGCAAGCCCACTGGCCCCCTTCCCGTCGCCGCCACCGCCTGGGCCCTGCCCCCGGCCAAGCTTCCCTTCGCGGTTACCGATGTCGCCAAGGGGAAGAAGCTCCTCGCCGATGCCGGCTACGCCAGCGGCCTGTCCTTCAAGATCACCTGTGCTTCCACCTATGAGGGCGGGCTTGCAGTCGCCCAGGTTGCCCAGGACGAGCTCAAGAAGATCGGCGTCGATGCACAGCTCGAGGTCGTCGAATGGGGCGTCTACATCGACAAGTGGAGCAAGCGCGATTTCGAGGCGATGATCGAGCTCCGCGGAGGTTCGGGCGAGCCGGACCGTTTCCTCTACCGCACCTTCCACTCGACCGGCGGCGTGAACAACTTCATGTTCAAGGATGCCGACGTCGACAAGCTCCTCGACCAGGGTCGCACGCAGACCAAACAGGCCGACCGCAAGGTGACCTACGACAGCCTTCAGTCCCTCCTGACCACGAAGGCGCCCGCGGTCTTCCTCTATTGCCCCAACGAGAACCATGTCCTCGGTCCCCGGGTAAGCGGCTTCAGGCAGGTCGGCAACGGCAGCCTCTTCTATCTCGCCTATACGCAGGTCAAGTGACACTAAGATCTTAAGTAGTACGGTCGTCCCGGAAGGGGCGGCCGTACCGTTTCGTTGGCTTTCACGCGTGATCTGCCCGGTCCCGAGGGCTGAATGGAGTCGAATGTGGGCAGATACATCGCGAAACGGCTCTTGTCCCTGATCCCCGTGCTCTTCGGCGTTTCCCTGATCGTCTTTTTCCTGGTGCGCCTGATCCCTGGATCAGCGCTCCAGATGTACCTCGGCACCCAGGTTGAGGCCACTGCCGAGCAGATGGTGGAACTGAAAAGGATCTTCGGGGAGGACCGCCCCGTGCTGGTCCTCTACGTCGAGTGGCTCGGCCGTCTCCTTCAGGGGGACTTCGGCATTTCCCTCCGTACCGGGCGCGAGGTCCTGCCTGACATCCTTTCCCGACTGCCACTCAGCCTCGAGCTGACCGTGATGGCCCTTCTCATAGCCCTCCTCTTCGGCATTCCCCAGGGCATCCTCGCCTCGCTGAAACGCAACCCCTTCGTGGACGTTCTCAACAGGGTCGTGGGCCTCCTGGGTCTTTCGCTGCCCCAGTTCTGGCTGGCTGCATTGATGGTGCTCTTTTTCTCTGGCTTCAGGGGCTGGATACCCATGGGCAACTATGTGGGATTTTTCCAGGATCCCCTCCGCAACATCCAGATGCTCCTCCTTCCCTCCCTTGCCATCGGAATAGGCCTGGCAGCCGTCATAATGCGCTATACCCGCAACAGCATGCTCGAAGTCCTCGAGATGGACTACATCCGTACCGCCCGGGCCAAGGGGCTACGGAAGCGCTCCGTCATCTTCGGTCACGCACTCAAGAACGCCATACTGCCCGTGATCACTGTGGCGGGCTTCAACACCGGATATCTCCTGGGCGGAGCCATCGTGATCGAGGAGGTTTTCGCCCTTCCGGGCATGGGCCGCCTCGCCCTCTACGCGATCTACCAGCGCGACTACCCCGTGATCCAGGGGATCGTCCTTGTCATCGCAGCGATCTTCGTCCTCGTCAACCTCGCGACCGACCTGATCTACGCCATGGCCGACCCGCGGATCAGGCTCGATGACAGCGGGAGGAAATCATGATCCCGAGGCGGCTCGCGAAAAATGGCATCGCCTTGACGGGCATCGTCATTGTATCCCTGTACATAATCGTCATACTTGTCTCCTTTTTCTGGCTGCCCTTCGATCCGGTCAAGATCGATGCCGATCACCTCCTGGAGGAACCCTCCCTCAAGACCGGACACATCTTCGGCACCGATGAGTTCGGCCGGGACATCCTGTCGCGCATCATGAAGGGGAGCCTCGTGTCCCTTGTCATCAGCCTTTCAGCGACGACCATGGGGGCCCTCATCGGCGTGACCATGGGAATCTGGGCCGGCTACCTCGGAGGCCGCTGGGACAACTGGATCATGCGGATTGCGGACATCATCTTCGCCTTCCCCTCCCTCCTCCTGGCCATCTTCGTGATGGCCATCCTCGGGGAAAAGACCTGGAACGTCGTCATCGCCATCGGTATCGTCTACATCCCGCAGTTCGCCAGGATCAGCCGCGGGGCGATCCTCAGTGTCAAGACGAACGAGTTCGTACGGGCTGCGCGCTCCAACGGGGCAAGCGCCATCTTCATCCTCTACAGGCACCTCCTCCCGAACATACTCGTACCCATCATCGTACAGGTCTCGCTCGCACTTTCTGTTTCAATACTCCTGGAATCCTCCCTGAGCTTCCTCGGGCTCGGGATCCAGCCACCCTGGCCCTCCTGGGGCAACATGCTGAGTTCCGCGAGGAAGGTGATGGTGCTCGCACCCTGGACGGCCATCTACCCAGGTTTCGCGATCGTCTTCCTCGTGCTGGGCTTCAACCTCCTCGGGGACGGTCTCCGTGACATCCTCGATCCGCGGCTCAAGAACGTAGGGTAGGCAGATCATGGCAATTACGACGAATGTCGAGGCCATCCTCAGGGTCGAGGGCCTCGTGACCGGCTTCCGGACGGGAGGTGGACTCGTGCGCGCGGTGGAGGAAGTTTCCTTCGAACTTCATCGCGGCGAGATACTGGGCATTGTAGGCGAATCGGGCTCGGGAAAGTCCGTGACGAACCTCTCGATACTGAGGCTCGTCCAGTGCCCGCCGGGGGAGGTTTCCGCAGGCAGGGTCCTCTACGGCGGCAAGGACCTCCTTTCGGCGAGCGAAGAAGAAGTCCGGCTCGTCCGCGGCAGGAACATCTCCATGATCTTCCAGGATCCGCTGACCTCCCTGAACCCCGTCATCAAGGTCGGCAAGCAGATCGCCGAGGCCATCAGGCTCCACCATGGCGCAAAGCGCCGCGAGGCGGATGCGCGGGCAGTGGACATGCTCAGGCTCATCGGGATCCCCGATGCCGAGCGCAGGGCATCCGACTACCCGCATCAATTCTCGGGCGGAATGCGCCAGCGCGTGATGATCGCCATGGCTCTTTCCTGCGACCCCGAGATCCTCATCGCCGACGAGCCGACCACTGCCCTCGACGTCACCATCCAGGCCCAGATCCTGGATCTCATCAGGAACCTTTCCGCGCAGTCCGGAACCGCGGTGATCCTGGTTACCCACGACCTCGGAGTGGTGGCAGGCATGTGCGATTCGGTCTGCGTCATGTACGCCGGGAGGATCGTGGAACGGGCCACGGTTGATGACCTTTTCTACGACCCCCTCCATCCCTATACGAGGGGCCTCCTCGACTCCATTCCGCGCACCGACTCCACGGGAAAGGAGCGCCTGTACTCGATTCCAGGCTCTCCTCCCAATCTTGTGGACCTGCCCGAGGCCTGCCCCTTCCAGCCGCGCTGTCCGAAGGCCCAGGAGGCCTGCGCGCGTGAGAGGCCGCCTGAGGTGACCATGGCTGGCAGGGCTCCGAGGACTGTCAGATGCTGGCTGCACGCCGGGGAGGACCACCATGTCAGCTGAGGGCGCCCTCCTTGAAGTGAGCGGGCTCAAGGTCTACTTCCCCGTCGAAAAAGGCATAATTGTCAGGAAACGCGTCGGATGGGTCCGGGCCGTGGACGGCGTGGACTTCCAGGTTTCGCGCGGCGAGTCCCTCGGGCTCGTCGGGGAGTCAGGCTGTGGCAAGTCGACCACCGCGATGGCCGTAGCCCGCCTCGAAGCGCTGACTGCCGGCAAGGTCCTCTTCGAGGGCCGTGACCTCGCTGCCCTCAACCCCACCGAACTCAGGCGGGCGCGGAAGGATTTCCAGCTTGTCTTCCAGGATCCCTGGTCCTCCCTCGACCCGCGGATGAGGGTACGGGACATCATAGCGGAACCCATGCAGATCTTCGCAAGGCGGGGCGAGCTCGACCTCGACGGCGCAGCCATCGAGGCACGAGTCGCTTCCCTCATGGAGAGCTGCGGACTCTCGAAGTCCTTCGCGGAGCGTTATCCGCACGAGTTTTCCGGCGGCCAGCGCCAGCGGGTAGGCATCGCCCGCGCCCTGGCCCTCGGGCCCAAGCTCATCATAGCGGACGAGCCGGTATCGGCCCTCGACGTGTCCATCCAGTCACAGATCCTCAACCTCCTGAAGGACCTCCAGAGGCAATTCAACCTCACCTTCCTCTTCATTGCCCACGACCTCGCTGTCGTCGAGTATTTCTGCGACCGGATAGCGGTGATGTACCTCGGCAGGATCGTGGAGATTGCCAGTTCATCACAATTGAACCATATGCCCCTCCACCCCTACACCCGTGCCCTCCTGTCGGCGGTGCCCCTCCCCGACCCCGCCAAGGAGAGGAGCAGGAAGCGCCTGATCCTGAAGGGCGACGTCCCCTCGCCGAGCATCGAACGCGCCGGCTGTCCTTTCAGGGAGCGATGCTCCGAGGCCATGGAACGCTGTGCGCATGAGGCCCCGCGCCTTTCGCCGCCGGCTCCGGGGGGCTCGGGTCCTGCCGGACCCGGCCACGAGGTGTCCTGCTTCCTGTATCAGGGCAATTAAGATGGAGCTGGTCCTGAGGCCGATGATGGCCTCCGATGCCCGAGCCTGCGCGGCCATCGTCTGCGCTTCTGCCATCGGCGGGCATTACGGATTCGAGCCAGACGCGATGGCCGCGAAGCTGTCGGAAGCCCTGGCCTCTGGAGGCGAGATCTTCGTCGCGGAAATTGCGGGGGGTGTCGCGGGCTTCGCATGGATCGATCAGCGCGGCGCCTTCTCTACAGCTCCCTACCTCCGCCTCATCGCGGTGGATACAACCCTGCGCGGATCGGGCATCGGCGCAGCCCTTCTTGCGGAGTTCGAGTCACGGACGAAGGAGGTGGGCAGGGATTGGTGCCTCCTGGTCTCCGACTTCAATGAGGAAGCGGTGGCATTTTATGAGCGGCACGGCTACACGAAGGCCGGAGAATTGCCGGGTTTCGCGCGGGAAGGAATCACCGAAATACTGATGATCAAGAAGCGGCCCAGGCTGTGAGTACCCATGCTTCGGGTGATCTGACGGCTTTGCTTGATGAAGGCCTCTCTGAGAAGCGCTACGCGGGGGCGGTGCTG
This sequence comes from uncultured Spirochaetota bacterium, assembly GCA_903821875.1. Taxonomy (GTDB): domain Bacteria; phylum Spirochaetota; class Spirochaetia; order Treponematales; family Rectinemataceae; genus CAIJMU01. The sequence continues at coordinate 58,920 of CAIJMU010000114.1, read as the reverse complement.
CGGATCGAGCGCGGGGGGCGTCTCCTCTTCGAGGGGGCTGTTGGCCATGCCCTCGCGGATGGCAAAAATCGAATAGTCATGAAGGTCGATTCGGTCTTTGACCTCGCCTCCGTCACCAAGCTCTTCATTACTGCAGCCATCCTGCGCCTTGTGTCGACCGGGGCCTGCTCCCTCCTTTCCAGGGTCTTTGAACTCCTGGAAACCAGGGCCCCTGGAGCCGGCATGGACGCGGAAACCCGTAGGCGCCTGAGGGTCTCCCTCGGAGCAATTGACCTTGAGTCCCTCCTTTCCCATTCCTCGGGCCTTCACTATTGGTATCCGTTTTATACGCGACGGGGCCAGTCCTTCGAGACGGTGTTGGCGGATGTCATGGAACTCCATCCGCGTCAGGCCGAGGTCGTCTATTCGGATCTCAATTTCATGCTTCTCGGACGGATTGTCGAGGTACTCACGGGGAAGGGCCTGGCAGCGGCGGTTTCGGAACTTGTCTTCGAGCCCCTGGGCCTGACCAGGACTTCATTCAGGAGGCCCCTGGGCCAGGCGGTCGCCACGGAAGCAGGCAATCGCATCGAGGAGGGCATGGTCGCCGCTCTTGGCCTCACATTCGACCTCTGGCGCGACAGGAGGCTCCCGATCCTGGGCGAGCCTAATGATGGCAATTGTCACTATTACTTCGACGGGGTAGCGGGACACGCGGGAGTGTTCTCGGATGCCCGCGACCTCTGCAGGCTCGGGCAGTTCTATCTGGACGGCGGCGTCATCATGGCCCACGGGGCTGAGCAGCCGGGGAGCGGGAAGCGCTGGATCCTTGCAACCCTCGCTGCGGAAGCCCTGCGTGACGGCGGCGGGGGCCGTGGGCTAGGCTTCCAGACCGGAGATAACTATCCGGGGGGCGGCGCTGGGCATACAGGCTTTACTGGTTGTTACCTCCATATCAACCCCGCCTCGGGCCTGAACATCGCGCTCCTTGCAAACCGCCTCCATGTCGCCGAACCCTGTGACATCAATCCCTTCCGGAAGAGGATCTCCGAATGCGCACTGGCGAATTTCCAAAGACCATGAGCGCCGCGGACAGGCACTCCGACCTGGCCTTGCTGCCAGAAAACTACCGGGCCTGGTACAGGGCGGTAGCCCGGAGCATTCCGGAGGGGAGGATCTTCACCGATCCGCTCCGGACCTTCGCCTGGGGCACCGACGCGAGCTGCTACCGGCTCACGCCGAAGATCGTAGTGAAGGTAATTGGTATCGAGGAAGTCCAGTCCCTGCTCAAGGCTTCGGATCAGTTCGGTGTAGCCCTTACCTTCCGCGCGGCGGGCACGAGCCTCTCCGGGCAGGCGGTCTCCGATTCGGTCCTCGTCGTCCAGGCCGGCGGCTTCCGGAAGCACCGCATCCTCGATTCCGGACGGCTCATCGCCCTCGAACCGGGTATTCTCGGAGCCCAGGCCAACAGGCTCCTTTCGCCGATGGGACGCAGGATCGGGCCTGATCCAGCTTCCATCGACAGCTGCATGATCGGTGGAATCGCTGCCAACAACGCGAGCGGCATGTGCTGCGGGACTTCGGAGAACAGTTACCGCACTGTCGAGGCCATGAAGGCTGTCCTGGTGGATGGAAGCATCCTCGATACCGGCGATCCGGCCTCACGAGCGGCCTTCCTGGCTACCCATAGTGCACTGGCAGCGGAACTTGCGTCGATCCGCGACGAGATCCTGCGCGATCCTGAACTGGAAGGAAGGATCGCCCGTAAGTTCAGCATCAAGAACACAACGGGCTACGGCGTGAACTCCTTTATCGACTATGACGATCCCGTCGACATCCTCTCCCACCTCATGATCGGCTCGGAAGGCACACTGGGCTTTATCGCCGAGATCACCTATCGCAGCGTCGTGGAGCATCCGTGCAAGGCCTCTGCCCTCATGGTCTTTCCCGATATTGCGACAGCCTGCCAGGCTACGATGATCCTCAAGAAGGGCCCTGTTTCCGCGGTCGAGCTGATGGATCGCTCTTCCCTCCGCTCGGTCGAGGACAAAGAGGGCATGCCCCCCTATCTGAAGGCCCTTGATGAACAGGCTACCGCCCTCCTGGTCGAGACGCGCTCTTCCAGCCCCGAAGGGCTGGCCATGAACGTGGATGGGCTTGCGGCCATGGTAGCCGGGCTTCCGATGGTTCTGCCCGCTTCCTTCACGGACAGGAAGATCGACTACGAGGCCCTGTGGAAGATCAGGAAGGGGCTTTTCCCTGCAGTCGGTGCGATGAGGAAGATCGGCACGACAGTCGTGATCGAGGATGTTGTCTTTCCGATCGAAGGCCTGGCCGAGGCGACGACCGAGCTGCGCAGCCTGATGACAGGGCATGGCTATCGCGATGGCATCATCTTCGGCCATGCCCTCGATGGCAATCTCCACTTTGTCTTCACCCAGGATTTCGGTGACGCTGCCGAGGTAGCCCGCTACAGCGCCTTCATGGACGCAGTATGCGACATGGTTGTTCATACCTACGACGGTTCCCTGAAGGGGGAGCACGGCACGGGACGCAACATGGCTCCCTTCGTCGAGCTCGAATGGGGTTCGCGGATCTACGCCCTCATGCTGAGGGTCAAGGCGGCCTTCGACCCAAAGGGCCTCCTCAATCCCGGTGTCGTCATCTCAGCCGACCCGAAGGCCCACCTCCGGGACTTGAAGCCCCTTCCCCGGGCCCACGAGCTGGTGGACCGCTGCATCGAGTGCGGCTTCTGCGAGGCAATGTGTCCTTCGAAGGATCTCACCCTGAGCCCGAGGCAGAGGATAGCGGTCACGCGGGAAGTAGCCCGCCTCTGTGAATCCGGGACCGAAGTCGGCCGCATGGAGCGCATTACCCGGGACTATGCCTATTTCGGGGAGAAGACCTGTGCGACCGACGGGCTCTGCGCCGGAGCCTGCCCTGTCGACATCGATACGGGAAAGCACACGAAGGAACTAAGGCATTCCATGCGGGGTCCCCTCGCGCTGGCTACGGCAGCGGCCTTGGGGAAGAATTTCGCCGCCGTGGGAGTCGGCATGCGGGCGGGGCTTTCTGCCGCAGACGGAGTTCGTTCTGTAATAGGTCCTTCTGCCCTCGCCTTCCTCGGCGGGGCAGCCAGGAGGCTTTCTGGAAATCATCTTCCCCTGTGGAACAGGGCACTGCCCAGAAGGTCTGCGTCGATCAAGGCAGGGCCTGCCGGTCCGGCACAGGCCCAGGGAAGCCTGCTGAAAGTCGTCTACTTTCCCAGCTGCATCGTCCGCTCCATGGGCCCAGCCCCGGGCGATCCCGACCAGCGCAGCCTCCACGAGGCCATGATGTCCCTTCTCGACAAGGCAGGCTACGAGGTTGTCTTTCCCGAGGGCATGGACGCGTTCTGCTGCGGCATGGCCTTCGGCAGCAAGGGCTTCTTCGAGGTAGCAGAAAAAAAGCGTCTGGAGCTGGAGGCGGCCCTGCTTCTTGCCAGCGAGGATGGCCACTATCCGGTCCTTTTCGACACGAGCCCCTGCCTTCACACCCTGAAAGAAAAGGCGGACCCTCGCCTCGCCCTCTACGAACCCGTGGAGTTCATCCGGAACTTCCTCCTCGGAAGGCTGGAAATCAAGAGGTCGGCCGAGACCATCGCAATTCATGTCACCTGCAGTTCGAGGAAGATGGGCCTCGAGGCGGCCTTCCTCGAAGTGGCGGAGGCACTCGCGGAAAAGGTCATTGTCCCCACGGGAATAGGCTGCTGCGGCGTGGCGGGTGACCGGGTCTTCTTCCATCCCGAGCTGAGTTCGTCTGCATTGGGAACACTGAAGGAACAGCTTCCGGGCGACTGCCGTTCGGGCTACTCCAACTCCCGGACCTGCGAGATAGGTTTGAGCCTGTCGGGCGGGATACCCTACCAGTCCATCGTCTACCTGGCGGACCAGCTATCGCGGAGGCGTTGATCGGGGCGGGGATTCCACGCTTTGACTTTGCGCCCAGCCTTTCTTACATTCAATGGCATTCAGGGTAGCTGCCCTGGGGAGGTATCCATGCAGAGCCAGACCATCCACGACTTCGAGCTGCGCGGCAATAAAGGCGCTTCATATCCACTCCGAGACCTTGCGGGCAAAACCCTTCTGATCGTGAACACCGCCAGCAAGTGCGGATTCACGCCCCAGTACAAGGGCCTGGAGAAGCTTCATAAAGACTATAAGGATCGCGGACTTGTCGTAATCGGCGTTCCCTGCGACCAGTTCGCCCACCAGGAGCCCGGCTCCGACACCGAGATCGCAAGCTTCTGCGAGCTCAATTTCGGCGTGACCTTCCCGTTGATGTCCAAGGTCGAGGTGAACGGGAAGGGTGCGCATCCCCTCTTCGTCGAGCTCAGGAAAAGGACAAAGGGCCTGCTCGGGGACTCGGTGAAATGGAACTTCACGAAATTCCTGGTATCACCCGATGGAAATCGCGTAACGCGCTTTGCACCGACGATGGAGCCGGAGAAACTTCGTGGTGCGATCGAGAGGGAGCTGCTTGCAAGCTGAGGGATTCCCGGGCCCTGAACGGGCTGAACGCGGTTCACTCTCTTCCATCACTGTAGGGGCCTTTTTGCTGCGCTTGAGTCGCAGCCATGGCCTTTTTTTTCTGCTCTTCCTCATTCCACTCGGCCTGACCATAGCCTGCCAGACCGTTTCGGTGCCTGGGCGGACGGTCAACTTCGCGAAGCGGACCTGGGACATCGTGGAATCTGCCGAGCCCATCGGTCCTGGGCCGAACAGGTTTTCCAGCGAGAACGTCAGTGTCGACTCCCGGGGCTTCCTCGTCCTCGAGACGAGGAGGGTAGGCGCGGGATCCACAAGCGCCAGCCTTTTCCTGTCCACGAGTCTTGGCTACGGACGTTACGCGATCGAAATCGAGCCCATGGACGGAGGCCTTGATGACCGCACGGTCTTCGGCTTCTACACCTGGGACGTTGATACTGCCTATGCCAATCGAGAGATCGACATCGAGCTGTCCCGATGGGGAATGGCTGACCGTCCTCTCCTCACCTTCTCCGTCCAACCAACGGTGGCCATGCCCGAAAGGGAGGCGATTTTCGACCTGGATCCCTCTGCTCCCATGTTGCTTTCCTTTGACTGGAGGCCCTCGGAGCTTGGCTTCATCAGCCTCGTCGCGGGACGGGAGTCACGCTGGACCTTCCCCGGGGCTCAGTCGAGGGCGGTCGGCGATCCTCCTTTCTTGGTCCCCCCCCGTGGTAATGAGCGGGTTGGTTTGAACCTCTGGCTCTATGAGGGCGTGGCCCCAGGCCGCTACGACAGGGTGGTCGTCCGGGATTTTTCCTTCACCCCATTCGAACCTTGAGTTCCGCGCATGGCTTGCACCGCGAGGATAGGCTGTCATGGCGACACATGGAGATGCTGAAGTCATGGATGCCATGATGCATTCCTGTAGGAGTGGCCGGATCGTGCCCCTGGTCCTTCTCTTCCTGATTGCTGCATCGACGCTGTCATCACAGGCCATCCCGGCACAGTACTGGCCCATGCCCAAGGGTTTCCGTGCCCAGACTTCAGAAAGCCCTCCGGCGGAACTCCCAAAGAGGAAGAACCCTCAGATCCTGGTGCTCGTCTATCACAATCTCGTCTACGGTCGGCCTGGCAACGAGATCATGCGCGATCTCTACAACTTCGAAAGCGACCTGGCCTATCTTTCCCGAAACTATCGCATCATCGATTTCCACGATCTCGCCGCTATCGCCGAAGGCAGACAGAAGCTCGTCTCCGATGCTGCGATCATCAGCTTCGACGATGGCGACCTATCGATGTACGCAATAGCCTTTCCCCTCCTCAGGACCTATGGAATCAAGGCGACTTTTTTCATCATCAGCGGGATGCTCGGACAAGTTGGCTATATTGCCCCTGCCCAGCTGCGGGAAATGTCGCAATGGAAGAGCCCCGACGGGCGACGGCTCTTCGATTTCCAGTCCCACTCGGAAAACCATTACTACTTCAGTCGCTTGCCCGGTGAGGAGTTGAATCGGGAACTCGTTAGATCGAAGAAGGCGATCGAGGCCATTACCGGCCGTACCGTGGATACCATAGCCCTGCCCTTCGGAGACGGAGCCTCCAATCCCGGTATCCAGGCGGCTGCGAGGACGGCTGGCTACACAAACATCCGGACGACTTCGCCGCTACCCATGTCCGCCTCCTCGATCGATCGAATGGCTGTCAGCGGATTCAACGTCACGAGCTACTCGAGCGACCGCTTCGTGGCAGATGTCGAAAGGATGATGGGGCGCAGCCCGTGAATTGCCCGGGATCACCCCCGCCCCGTCCTTCGTCCCGGCCCCCCAGGTATCACAGCGTGAAGGTGAAGCCATCCACGAGCGCTCCCGGCAGGAGGGCGCCATCGAGGGCCCGCATGAAATAACTCTCGCCAGAAACGATCAGCGAGCGCTGCCGGGACAGGCCTGCAAGCTTGTGTCCAAATAATTGGTACAATGACTCGTCGAAGCGCATGTCCTTGATGGGGGCGACGATCTTCCCTTCATCGACCCAGAAGCAGGCGAAGCGGGTCATGCCCGTTACGCGGGCAGTCTCGATGTCGCTCCAATTAAGATAATGCAGGTTCGAGATGTACAGGCCAGTGCCCAGGGCCGCGAGGGCCGAGTCCTCGTCGATGTCGCCTTGGTCGACGGCCGGGCTCCGGAGGTATTCCTGTTCGGGTGCTGCGTTGGAGGTCACGCCGTACTGGAGGGCGCTCCGTGCCGACACGAGGGTGTTGGCGAGCCTGCCGCCCTCGATGAGGGGCAGCCGGTCGGGGGCAACCTCGCCCCGCTCGTTGAAGCGTTGCTGGACTCCCAGGCTGAAATCCTGGCAGAGGCGGAAGCGCGGGGAGAGGCTCTGGCGGCCTTCTTTCAAGGCAATCCACGCGCTCTCGCCCTCGCGGATGTCCCGCTCGCCCAGGCCGCGCCAGGAAAAGAAGGCCATGAATTCCGCAAAGGCGTCCGGCGCGAGCCATACGCGATATTCGCCGGGCCTGAGTACTTTCTCGGGAAGGGCGAGGGTTTCGAGGCGCTTCCCTTCGAGGCCCAGGCGCCGCGCGTATTCGTCCGCGTTCCAGTCGCGTCCGGCGTAGGATGACTTGAGCGCCTTGCCGCTGGGCAGGAAGGCGGAATAGTCAGTGATAAACGTTTCTGTAGAAAACCAGTGCCTCGCACCTTTTGAATTGGCCGCGCCCCGGGCTATCGAGCCCTGGGAGTGGAGGCCGACATAGGCGGCTCCTGCCCTGGAGATGGCCTTGGAGGGGCCGAGGAGCTCCTGGGCGAGGTGCGCATCGGAGGGGAGCTTTCCGGTGAAGGCTTCCCGTGACGAGCCCGAGCCAGCGGGGAGGGTCTGGAAGGGATCCTCGGGAAGGAGGGCCGCCTCGCTCCGCGCCAGCCCAAGCGCGGCTGCTGCACGCTCCGCGTCGCTCGCCTCGTCCCCGGACATGGAAAATGAGCAGTGGAGTGTCCTGGCGTTCTTATAGTAGGTAAGATCGACCGTGGCCTTCTCCACCGAACCTGTCTGGCGCACCTTCCCCTCGTTGAAGCGGAGGAATCGCGAGTCCTCGCCCGCGAATTCCAGGGAGAGGTCCTCGCCCTGCCTGAGCTCCCCTAAGAGGAGATCGACTGCGCGGCCGAAGCGGGCCTCAAGGTCGGCCTGCGCGCTCATGCCTCACCCCCGAAGACCTCGACCCCGCGGAAGGCGCAGACAGGGCTCGCATGCCCGACCGTTACCATCTGGCTGGGTTCTCCCTTGCCGCAGTTGGGCGTACCGTAGACGCGGAAGGTGGAGGGGTCGCCGACCTTGAAGAGGGCGTTCCAGAAACTTGCCGAAATTCCCCGGTAATTGGGATTTTTCACGGTCTTCCCAAGTTTACCGTCAATTATGAGCTTCCCGTATTCGCAGCCGAACTGGAACTTGTTGCGGTAGTCGTCGATGGACCAGGAGCGGTTCGCCTCCATGTACACTCCCTTTTCGATGGATCCGATGATTGAATCAATACTGTCATTACCAGGCTCGAGGTTGAGGTTGGCCATGCGGTCGATGGGGGCCCGCCACCAGCCGTGGGAGCGCTGGTTGGCGACGCCGGGCTTCCCTGAGCGCTCCTGGCTCTCGAGGCTGCCGAGGCCGCGCACGAGGATGCCGTCCTTGATGATGTACTCCCTTCGTGCCGGGTTGCCGATATCGTCGGCCGCGTAGCTGGCCGGCTCGCCGGGCAGGTCGGGATCAAAGGTGACGTTCATCAGGTCGGAGCCGTAGCGGAGGCTGCCGATGTCGGAGAGCTTCACGAAACTCCAGCCGGCGAAATTGCGCTCGTCGCCGAGGATGCGGTCGAGCTCGAGGGGATGTCCCACTGATTCGTGGATCTGCAGCATCATCTGGTCGGGCGCCAGCACGAGGTCCATCCTGCCCGAGGGGCAGTCCCCGGCTCCGAGGAGTTCGATGGCCTCTTCGGCGACGCGTCGGGCGTCGAGGAGTTCGGCTTCGGTGTCGACCAACTCCTGCCCACCCTGGTGACAGCGGCCGCGCGGCCCGTTGGCCGTGCGCCTCTGGATGATGTTGCCCTCCCGGGCTATGGCCTGAATGGAGAACTCGACAATGTGCGTCGCCTGCCATAGCTCCGCTCCGCTTGTCGAGACGATCTCGATCTCCTCGTTGCGGTGCTGGAGGATGGCGCTCGCCTGCACGATCTTGTCGGAAACCTGCATCGCCTTCGAGAGGGCCACCGCGTGACCTGCGAGGAAGTCTGCCGAAAGCCGTGCACGCTGTCGGCGGCCGTTTTCCCAGCGGAGCTTCGTGGCGGGACGCACTGAAGTCGTAAAGCGGTGGATCGCCAGGGGCGAGGAGGCCCGGGCGAGTTCGAGGGCCCGCAGTCCGGCTGCGCGCGCGGCATCTGGGTCCGGGGAACTCAGGCAGGCATAGCCGAACTGGCCGCCTGAGAGCACTTCCACCAGGTAACCCTCGTCCGTTGCGTCGGTCGCCGATTCGAAACGGCCGTTCTTGGCCTCGTAGGAACGCTGCGCGAGGCGCATCCGCCGTAATCCCACCCACTCCGCAGTCATCGGGGCTGCAGCCTCGAGGAGCCTTTTCGCATCCAACGCCATATCTGTCTCCTTGGGGACACTACGATGCGTCCCCCTGTCAAGGACGGTAGGTCATCGGCCCGGCGGCGTCAAGGCTGGGGCCCAACCGCCATGGCGAAGCGCCCCTAACCGAGGTCCGATGCGCTTCCGATAGCTGCCTCGATCCGGGCCTTGAGGGAGGCGTCCATCTTGGGCAGAAGCTCGAGGGCCTTCATGTTTTCTGCAACCTGAGCGGGGCCTGAGGCGCCGGTGATGACCGTGCTTACCCTCGGGTTCGAGGCCGTCCAGGCCAAGGCGAGCTGGGCTGCAGTTGCGCCAAATTCCTTCGCAATTGCTCCGAACCTTTCGGCCGCGGCCAGGCGCTCCGGCGTCATCCCCGAATCGCGCAGCCATTCGTAGCCCTTCATCCCCATGCGGGAGCCTTCGGGAATGCCTTTGGAGTACTTGCCAGTGAGGATGCCGGATGCGAGGGGACTCCAGGTCGTCAGTCCGAGTCCGATGCCGTCGTAGAGGCGCGAAAACTCTTTTTCAACCTTCCGCCTCGTGAAAAGGTTGTACTGGGGCTGTTCCATTACGGGCTTCCGGAGGTTTCTCCGGTCGGCGATCTCCCAGGCTTCGCGGATCTGCTCGGCGCTCCATTCGCTGGTGCCCCAGTAGAGGGCCTTGCCCGAAGACACGATGTCGTGCATCGCCCAGACCGTCTCCTCCATCGGAGTGTCGGGATCGGCGCGGTGACAGAACAGGAGATCGACATAGGGGAGGCCGAGCCGCTCGAGGCAGCCGTCGATGGATTCAAGGAGGCGCTTGCGGTTGAGCGTGTTGCGCTCGTTCGGGCCCTCCTCCAGGCCCCAGTAGATCTTGGTGGATACAAGCCAGGAGCCGCGCCTCCAGTTGAGCTTGCGGAGGGCTGCTCCCATGATGCGCTCCGATTCGCCCTTGGTATAAACCTCCGCGTTGTCGAAGAAGTTCACGCCCTGCTTGTAGGCCTCTTCGAGGGAAGCGGTCGCGGCATCGACATCGACCTGGGTGCCGTAGGTTACCCAGGAACCGAGCGAGAGCAGGCTGACCTTGAGACCTGTATTTCCGAGTCGTCTGTATTCCATTGGAATCTCCTTGTTGTTGCCGGGATAGTGGCACCCTTTCTGTGGGCAGGTTGTAGCTCAGGTACAAGATGGATAGGGCGTCCGGGAAAATCAAGGCAGGGTGCAGCCCTTTGATCTGGCGCCCGAGGTCCTGACGGGCTGGTCCCCGCCCTGAGGGAGAGGGACGAGAGCTATAGTTCGGTCTTTGCCCCAAGTTCGACGATCCGGTTGGTTGGAAGGGAAAAAAAGTCGGTAGCATTCAAGGCATGATCGAACATGTAGCGGAAGATCTTTTTCCTGACCCAGGACATCTTGCCGGACTTTCGTGAAAACACGATGTACTCGTGGCCCACGAACCAGGTCGTATCCATTTCATCGATGGCGAAACCGGGAATATTGACGTTGCGGAGCTGACGGGGCACGTCGGGTATCTCGCTGAAGCCGAAGGACATCCTAATTTTCCAGATGCCCGCGTCGAGCTCCTGGACTTCGATGCGTTCGTCCACCTCGACCCTGGGTACCTCGAGGTTGTGGACGGAGAGCAGGATGGTCCTTGCGTGGAGGACCTTGTTGTTCTTGAGGTTGTGGAGCAGGGCCTTCGGTACGCCTGTCGGATCGGCGGTCATGAAGATGGCCGTTCCGGGAACACGGTGGGGGGGATTCAAGCCGATGCTGCTTGCGAAGACTTCGGGGCTGAGCCTGTAGTTGCGCATCTTTTCGCCAAAGAGCCGCTTCCCGTCCATCCAGGTCTTTATCAAGGTAAATATGATCGCTGCGATGGCCACCACGACCCAGCCTCCCGATCCGACCTTGCGGATGTTGGCCAGGAAGAATGCTCCTTCGACGAGGAGGAAAAGCAGCTCCAGGGGAAGGATGTACCACAGGCCTTTTTTCCAGATGACCGTCGCGACATAGAGCATGAGACAGGTCGTCATGAACATGGTCGCAGACACCGCGATGCCATAGGCATTGGCCAGCTTTCCGGATTCCTTGAACCCCAGGACAAGGGCAATTGTGCCAATAAACAGGAAGGCATTGATAAATGGTACATAAACCTGGCCGACTGTCATGTCGGAGGTGTGCCGGATCTGGAGACGCGGCCAGTAGCCAAGCTGGACGCTTTGTCTGGCGAGCGAGAATGCACCCGAGATGACAGCCTGTGAGGCGATGATCGTGGCTACCGTTGCGATGAGGACCAGGGGAAGCCTGAACCACTCGGGTGCCAGACGGTAGAAAAGATTGGAGACCTGGTCCGGGTGCCCGAGAAGCCAGGCTCCCTGGCCGACGTATGCAAGGAGAAGTGCCGGGAAGACGAGGGCGAACCAGGCCCGCCGTATCGGTTTTTTTCCAAAATGCCCAAGATCGGCGTACAGTACCTCCGCTCCGGTCATGGCGAGGAAGATCGATCCCAGGACCTTGAAGGTGGCCCACTTTTCCTGGATTACAAAGCGGATGGCGGCGCGGGGATCGAGGGCGGCCAGGATCCGGGGTTCGCCTATGATCGCTGCCAGGCCGAGGGTCGCAAGAATCAGGAACCACAGTATTATGAGAGGTCCGAAGATCTTCCCGACCCTGGCCGTTCCCCGTGACTGGAATGGAAAAAGGAAGGCGAGAACGATCAGGGAGATGGGAATGACGAAGCGGCCGAGCGATGGTGCGGCATCCCTGAGTCCCTCGACGGCTGAGAGTACCGATATCGCCGGGGTGATTATCCCATCGCTGTACAAGAGTGCAGCCCCGACGATGCCGAGGGTTGCCACCACGCCTGCCCGCTTTGCCGAGTCCTTCGGCAAACTGTTGCCGACCAGGCTCACGAGGGCGAGGATGCCGCCCTCTCCCCGGTTGTCCGCACGGAGGACGATGCCGAGATACTTGACGCCAACGATGAGCGAGAGTGTCCAGATGAGAAGGGAAACAATACCAATTACATTTGATTCGCTGCTTGCCATTCCGCGCCCGGGGGCAAAGCACTCCCTGAGGGCGTAGAGCGGAGATGTGCCGATGTCCCCGAATACCACACCAAGTGCTGCAATGGCGAGGCCGGTATCGCCTCCACGCTTGCTTCGTGTGCTCAGCACAGGCGGTATCCGATCCCTGGCTCCGTGATGAGGTGGGTCGGGCAGGATGGATTGTCCTCGATCTTCTTCCGCAGCGAGGAGACATGGACGCGCAGGCTGCCCCGTTCCTCCTCCGCCAGCGGTCCCCAGAGTTCCCGGAGCAGCTGGGCATGGGTAACGATCCGCCCCCCGGCCTTGGCGAGTTCGGCTACGATCGCGTACTCGGTCGGGGTCACCTTGACTTCCTCGCCGCTCTTGATCACCCGACGGTTGCCGAAGTCCACGACGAGCTCCGCGACCTCGTATTTCGCTTCCCGCAGGTCGGGGCGGGTCCTCCGGAGCGCTGCGTTCATGCGGGCAAAAAGCTCCTCAGAATTGAAAGGTTTTGAGACGTAATCGTCCGCGCCTGAATCGAGGAGGGTTACGATATCGCTTTCCAGGTCGCGGACGGAAACGACGATGACCGGGATGGTAGACCAGGTCCTGAGTTCGGCCAGCAGCGATTGACCGTCCCTGTCGGGAAGTCCGAGATCGAGGAGCACGATGTCCGGCCTGACCGTCTGCACTGCCTGGAGGCCCTCGGTGGCCGATCCCGCCGTGAAGACCTGGAAGCCCTTGGCCTCCAGCGTGATCTCGAGAAGCCTCCGTATCTGCGGCTCGTCGTCGATGACCAGTACCCGCTTCATGGTAGCGCCTCCCTATCGACAGGATTAGTTTCATGAAGGATGGGATGCGGTTCCGGGAAGGCCGGCAGCCTGAAACCAACCAAGAACCCACCCCCTTCAAGGTTGCGTGCGGCGATGCTTCCGCCATGGGCCTCGACGATGCCCTTGCATATTGCAAGTCCCAGGCCACAGCCTCCCGGAGCGGCATCTGGACCCCGATGGAATTTGCCGAAGATCCGGTCGAGGTCCTTTTCAGGAACTCCCCTTCCCTGGTCCTCGACGTCGAAGGTCCGGAAGCCTTCGGGCTCCTTTCCGAAGCGGATGGAGATGCGTCCGCCCGGGGCGCCGTAGCGGAAGGCGTTCCTTAGGAGGTTGACGAGAACCTGCACGATGAGCGCCGCGTCGCAGACGAGGACCGCGGGAAGGATAGTTCCAACTACTTCTATCAAGGCCTCGCCTGCCTCGCCCTTCATCTGTGAGACGGCTGCCGAGACCAGCTCTTCCTGATCGACCTCTGAAAGGTGGAGTGAAAGTGACCCGGATTCCAGGCGATTGATCGACAGGAGGTTTCCGACGATGGCGTCCAGGCGGGAAGCTCCCATGGAGATTTCCCCGATCAGGAGGCTTCTCGACCTGGGATTGGAAGCGGTCGTGTCGTCGGCAAGCGCAGTCGCGCTCCCCTGGATTATGGTAAGAGGCGTCCTGAGTTCATGCGAGACAGAATCGAGGAGTAGCTTGCCCAAGCGTGCAGACTCGCGTGACAGGGCTGCTGCAGTAGAATCTACGATGGCGAGCTCGCGCTCGACGGCGAGTGCGATCGTGCGGAGCATGGTGGCCAGGAAGGCATCCAACTCGTGTGTCCAGCGGCGATCAGAAGCTATCCTGAGACCGACCACGCCGAGGGCTCCCCGTACCGACTGAAGGGGAGCAAAGTGCCACTCGACCTGGGGAAGGGTATCGGTATCCCTCCCGGCTACCCGCCTGGTTTCAAGGCAGCAGCCTGCCGCCGAGAGGGACTGGCCGTCGATAGCCTGCCATCCGCCCTCGGTTTCGGTTTCGAGCTTCCCGGAAGCCTCCCTCATGAAGATTGCGATCTCGGCGTCGAAAAAGTGCTTGAGGGCAAGTGAGCCGACTTCCAGGATCGCGCTTCGATCGCCGACACCGGCGAGTTCCATCGCCAGGCTTGACAGGGCTTCGAGGCGTCGCTCCCTGGAGCGCAGGACCCGCTCGCTCGACTTGAGTTTCTGGGTAAACCAGCCCGAGGTAAGGGCCACGAGAAAATAGAGTCCCAGCATGAGAAGGTCGGCTGGATCAGAAATGAAAAAATCGAATCGCGGGGATATGAAAACGAAGTCCCACAGCGCTGCTGATGCGAAAGCGGCGAGAAATACCGGACCGCGCCCGAGGAAGAGCGCCAGGATGCTGATGGCCGCTAGATAGGGAATGGCTGCTCCCCAATAGCCGACATAGCCGGCTATCAGGAGGTTAAGGAGGGTTACAGCAGCGATTGCCGCAATTGATACTAAAAATTGTGCAGGAGGGGAGGCCTCGACCTTCCTCGCCAGACTCTTGCCCGCCTTTTCGCGGATGCCACGATCCTGGACAGCGAACACCGGTATAGGTCCGGAATCGCGCATGATGGCCTCGGAGATCGTACGAGATCCAACGAAGGGGCGCCTTCGCGAGAGTCCGCTCTTTCCTATTACCAGGAACGAGGCGTTGCTGTCATGCGCATGGCCGAGGATTCCCGAAGCGACATCCAGGTTTGTAACGCTCGTCACCTTCGCTCCGAGGCTGCGGGCCAGTTCGAGGTTTCGGGAGAGTCTGGCGAGTTCGGTCTCGGACATTCCGCGTCCTGTTTCGATATTCAGGCATTCCCAGTCGGCTCGCAGCGCGTAAGCCAGACGCCGCGTCCAGCGGAGAAGATTTTCGCCATGCGGGCTCGGGCCTACGGCGACAAGGATTCGCCCGGACTCCGGAGTTCCAGGCATTCCGGGCGTTTCCCTCATGAATTCGAGGACCCTATGGCTTGCGAGCTGGGCCGCATACCTCAGCGTGATTTCCCGAAGCACGAGAAGGTTGTCGGGCTTGAAGAAATCGCCAGACACGGCTCCTGTGTGTACCTTTCCTTGCCGGAGGCGCACCAGGAGATCCGTGGGGCTCATATCGATGAGCTGAAGCTCGTCGGCCCTGTCGAAGATCGAGTCGGGAACGCGGTCACGGATCGGAACAAGCGTCAGCAGTTCAATGGAATCCGCTAGGCTCTCCAGGTGCTGGATATTCACTGTGGTGTGAACTGAAATTCCGGCTTCCAGCAGCTCGAGGATGTCCTGGTAGCGCCTGGCATGGCGAAGTCCGGCTGCGTTCGGGTGGGCCAGGTCGTCGATGAGGACGATCGCCGGCCTTCTTGCGATGATGGCATCAAGATCCATTTCCCGGACATGGCTTCCGCCATAAGCCACGATTCGCGGTGCAATGGACTCGATCCCTTCAGCCTGTGACTCAGTGTCGCCCTGCCCATGTGCATCAACCCATCCAATTACGACATCCAGCCCGCTCTCTCCCAGTAGCCGTGCTGCCGCCAGCATGGCCAAGGACTTGCCGACTCCTGGGGCCATGCCGAGGTAGATCTTAAGTATCGCCTTGGGTCGGGCCAAGTCCGCCTTTTCGCCATCCGGCGCGTCTCGCGCCATGTCGGAAACGGGACCCTGATCAACCGTGCCTATGGACATGTTTGCCCCCTGATTCCTGCTTCCTGCCATCGGCGTAGCATCTATGGATAATGATATACCCGAGAGCCATGCCATGGAATAAAGAGGGCGTTAAGATGGCAGGAATTGTCGTAAAGATCTGGTTAAGCCTGGGCCTTTTCGCGGGACTCTGCTGGCTGGTCGGGCTGGAAAAGGACTCGGATCAGTCTGTTCAAGGAAGAATTATTCCGGAGTCAATGTGAATAATTGCGCACATTGGCCGATATGTCTGCTGCCTTGTCCGGGAGCGACGATGAGTCGAGCAGCCTCGCGCAGGCGCTACTATCAGAACTCCGCACCCGGGAATTGATCCGATCCAGCGGATCGATTCCCGGGCCTATTATCGGAGTCAGGCCGGCTTTCCCTTCAGCCACTCGATCATCTTAGGAGTCACCAGCGGCACGAGGTCGCCGATCATGTGGGGCATCAGGTTGTCCATCACCTTGGGCATGAGCTCGGGCATCTGGGCCCTCATGTGATCGGGCATCGGCACGAGGTCGCCGACCCTCGACAGCATTGTGTCCATTACCTTCGGCATCATGCCGGGCAGGAGGATGGGGAAGAGGATCGGGAACATCGGCTTCATCACGCCGAGCATGAAGGGCATGCGCTTTCCGAAGAATTGCATCATTCCGCCCATGCCCAGGGGCATGGCCTTCAAGAGTTCGGGGAACATGGTGGCCATGAGGTCGGCGAAGCCCTGGGGGGTCATGAGGGCGATCATCGCCTCGAAGACAGCCCAGTTCTTGCGGACCTCCGGGTTGGGATCGGGCATCTGGAGGCCGAAGCTTTCGGCGACGTAGTGCCCGAGGTCCACCACTTCGACGGGCAGGTTCAAGGCGTTGGCCGAGCAGCGGAGCTGGAACTGGCAGCAGGGGCAGATCGCGAGGACCTTGGAGGCCCCGATGTCGATGGCCTCGTCGAGGCGGTCCTTGCCGATGACGGCGGCAACCTTGGGCTCCTTGATGAGGGTGAGCACCGAACCGCAGCACTTGGAATCTTCGCGGTTGGATTCCATCTCGACGAAGTTGACGTTGGGAATGGCCTTGATGAGGTCACGCGGGGGCTCGTAGATGCCCGAGACGCGGCCGAGGTGGCAGGAATCGTGGAAGGTGACCGTTTCCCTCTCTCCGGGATGGGGCGGGATCACGAGGGTCCCTTCCTTGGCGGCCTTGGCGAGAACTTCGGTGTAGTTAAAGCATTCGATGTCGTAATCGAGGCCGAGCTTCTTCGCCCACTGGGGGTAGGCATGCCGCCACATCATGTCGCAGGCGGGGCAGGAGGTGAGGACCTTCTTGGCTCCGGTCTTCTTGATGGCCTTGAGGTTGTGCTCCATGGTGGACTTGAAGGTGTCCCATTTCCCGGCAGCCAGCATCGGTGTGCCGCAGCAGTTTTCGTCGTCGCCAAGGTAGGTGAAGTCGATGCCGGCCTTGTCGAGGAGTTCGACAGCCGCCAGGCCTATGTCGTTCTCGACGTAGCTGACGGTGCAACCCGCAAAATAGACGTACTCTGCCGTTTTTGCCTGTGCGCCAGCAGCTGCGGGGCCGTGCTTTGCCTCGTGCTTTTTCGGGAACCAGGTTGCCCGGTCCTTCCTGTAGCCGGCCCAGATGTTGCCTTCCGCGTTGAGGGCAGCGGACATCATCTCGAAGGGCGGGAAGGTCATGCGCTTCTCGTCGTTGATGAGCTTGCCGCGCATCTTCATCCAGGAAGCCTCGACGGGCAGGCCCTCGGGGCAGCGGAAAGAACAGCGCTCGCAGGTGGTACAGACCATGAAGGTGTCGACCTGCTTCTGGTCCCACTTCACCCGGCCTTCCATGAAGAGCCTGAGCCAGAACCACTTGCCGCGGGGAGTCTGGCTTTCCCAGAGCCTCCCGTAGAACTGGTCGCAGGTGTCGATGCAGTAGCCGCACTGGCTGCAGCCGTAGGCGTGCCAGGCGATGTCGGCGGGGATGCCCTTTTTCGGTCCGGTGATGCGCTCGCCGACATTGGTGAGGACCTGGTTGCCGAAGAACCTCGTAATTGGCTCGAAATTGGAGACCAGGCTGACTATGGAGGACACGATGTTGCCCTGGATGTTCTTTTTCGGATTCAGGATGTTCTTCGGATCGGTCCGTGCCTTGAACTCGCGGAGGGCGGCCAGGCGTTTTTCCCCGAAGACCGATTTTGCCTTCCCGGTGAAGTAGATGCCGGTGGCATAGGCCCGTCCGCCGTGACGCTCGGCGACCTTCATGATCGAGAGCGAGAGGCTGAACACAAAGTGGTAGCTGAACTTGCGCTGATCGGCGGGGATAAAACCAAGTATGACGACTTCTGGTTTTCCGTCGCGGCCTTTCTTGACAAGCATGCCCTCCTTGACGACGGGCTGGTGGATGCTGCGGTCCATGTCCTCGAGGAAATTCCCCAGCGTAGACAGGGGCACCACAACCTCGGCGGGCACCAGGGAGGGGCCGAGGCGTTTGACCTGCATGACCTTGAAGCGGCTTTCCCACTCGTGGTCGGCGATTTCCTGGCTCTGCTTTTCCATACGCGCGCGGGCGAAGAGGGCGTCGAGCTTCGCTGCTACCCTGCCTGCGTCCTCGGCCCGGTAGGCGATGGTTACGACGAAGGCCTCGGGGATCTTCGTATACTGCCCGGCATGGATGTCGTGCTCGGGGTGGGGGGTCTTGTTCTTGAGTTCCGCCATCTTCGGGTTGATGAAGAGCATCGACCAGATCGGGAGGTCTTCCTTGATGACGGATTCGGAGAGTCCCTGGACCGAGGAGGCCTGGAGCGAGGTGGCCGCCACGATGACGAGGTCGCTTTTCTTCATCACCTTGATGGTGATCTCAGTCACCAATCCGGTGATGCCGCCTGTCTCGTAGATCAGGTCGATGTCAGTTCCCGTGAAGTCGCGAACGGAACCATCGGCAAGCACTGCCCTCACGGATTCTATCGAGTCCCGGAACCAGCCCGCCTCGAAGCTTCCGATGCCTGCGCCGCCTTGCACGACCCAGCCGCCGACGGTGGAGGCCGGATAGCTTGTCGGATAGAGCCTGAGCGTCAGGCCTTCCTTAGCGAGTTCCCTGTCGAGGGGCTCCCAGCCGATGCCCGGCTGGACGCGCACGGTCATCGCGTTCTTGTCAATTGCGATTATCTGGTGCATCCGGACGAAGTCGATGACGACGCCTTCCTTGACGGGGATCGCGCCACCGTAGCCCGATGTCGCCTTGCCCCGCGGGATGACGACCGTTGTGGTTTCCACTGCCCACTTCACGAGCGAGACGATCTCGCCCTCGTTCTCCGGCTGGACGACCGCCTGGGGCGTCGTCTTTCCGAGAAGGGGTTTGATGAGGTAGGGGATGTCCCCCACATCGTGCGAATAGAGCATCCGTTCCACCGGATCGAAGCTCACCCTTGCGCCGAAGGTCTTGGAGAGGAAACCCGCGCCTGCGGTGTTCACGAGCATGACTGCCCCCTTGTAGGTATCGGCATCCGGCCAGGCCGGATGTTCATAATTGATAGCATTTCAGGACTAGGCCCCCGCCGGGAGGTCCTGGTACAGGGACTTCAGATGGTGGAGGATCGAGAGGACCTTTTCGTCCTTGAGCCGGTAGAAGATGTTGCGGCCTTCCCTGCGGCGTTCGAGGAAGCCGGCGAGGGTGAGGAGCTTGAGTTGCTGGGAAATCGCCGGGAAGGTCGCCCTCGTGCCCTGTACCAGTTCATCGACGCTCCGGTCACGCTCCGCGAGCATGCACAGGACCTTGAGGCGGCGCGGGTTGGCTACGAGGGAAAGGGTGGTGGCCACCCTGAGGCAACGCTCCTCGGAGGCGAAATCCTCGATGCCGCTTCCCTCGGCAGGAGCTTTCCCGGCAGTTTTGTCATCGGGTGTCGGGATCTTTTTGCTCAGTTCCATAGTTGCACATTTTATGAATCGTTAAATTGATTTGTCAAGGGTAATAAATATAGATAAGGAATAATTTCATAAAACCGAGTAATTCATGCTGGGGAAAGGAAAGCACGCATCTTGTCAGTGCTGAGCTGGTCCGCAGCTTGGCGTGAACCAGCATTCAAGTCTGACCTTTGAGGGGAACAGGCATTGGCTTTTTTTCCGGAGTTGGCGCCAGGCGTCCTGTCCCACCTCGTTTGACAGCCTCTCTCCGGGGCAGCAATATACACGCGGAATGTGGAGATCCCGTAGTTCCAGCAATCCAGGGGGGGGCTGATTCTGAAGCATCAAGGGCAGGCGACCAGTTCGGAGGAGGGAGCGTCATCCGCCACTCCGTCGACAACCCGACCTCCGTTGCCCGCTTTGGCCACGGAAGCCGCCGCGGAATCGCCCCATCCATTGGATGTCTGGAACCGTCCCCAGATGCTCGAGCGCATGATGGGTGACGAAGAACTGGCCCATCTAATCCTGGCTACCTTCCTCAGCGAAACGCCGTCCCAGATCGAGTCAGTCATGAGGGCTGTCACGGCAGCCGATTTCAAGGGAGCCCAGCGACTGGCCCACACCTTCAAGGGTGCAGGGGCCAACCTCAGCTGCGAGCGCTTCCGCGCTGCTGCCAGCGCCCTCGAGCTCGCCTGCAAGGCCCAGGAAAGCGCCAAGATCGAATCCGCTGCCCGCCAGCTCCAGGACTGTTTCAACGAGTTGCTTGTGGCGATGCGGGAGTGACTCTTGCATTGGAAACGCATACACTGGGCGGCGCAAGGCCCTAGATAGGAGCAATCCGTGAATAAGCGCACTGACGGGGTCCTCATCCTTGTCGTCGAGGACAACACGATCAATCTTGCCTTGGCAAAGGCCCTGGTCCAGCGGATCGCTGCCGGGTGCCGCGTCGCCACTGCCCGCGATGGCGAGGAGGCCATGGAGGCTTTCAAGTCTGAACGTCCCGTCTTGATCTACATGGACCTCCAGATGCCGATCAAGGACGGCTTCGAGACGGCACTGGAAATCAGGGATCTTGAAAAAGCGGATGGCACCCACGTACCCATCATCGCGCTCACCGGTGGCTCGGCGGATGGAGAACGAGAAAATTGCCTAAAAGCGGGCATGGACGATTTCCTGCTCAAGCCCATCGGTCCCGAAGACCTCCGCCTCTCGCTCGAGCGCTGGCTGCCCGAGTAGCCCCCGTTCCTCCTCGCCATGTTGCCTTTGCAGGGGATTCCGGCATAATATTTCGGCACATGTCCGGAAACCCAGGAAAAAGAAGAGCGCCCGGCATGATCCCGGTGCTCGCACCAGCCGCATCAGTGATAGGCGCTGTCCTGCTTGCTGTCTGGCTATCCCTGGGCCCTCGCCCGGGCGGCCTGGCATGGCTTGGGCCACTCGCGCTTCTCTTCTGTCTCGCGGCAGCCGTGCTGTCTGCGCTCACCCTGGTGGGCATCAGACAAAGATCACGCCGCTTTTCCGGAATCGACCGCGCCATCCTCGAGGACAGCGCGGGCGAGGCGGACCTCGGGGCCCTGATCTCGAACGTCCACGACACGGGCTTCGCTGCCGAGATGCCGGGTTTCGGGGAGTTCCTCCTTTCACTCAACGACGACTTCGCCCTGCTGCGGCGCTCGGCGATAAAGTTCGATCTTTTTGCGTCTGACATACTTTTTTCTTCCCGCAACCTTGCCAGGCAGTCCGAGGCCGAGCTCGAAATGCTCATAGTGCTGAAGAAGCGCTCGGAGGGTTACCACGCCAAGCTCGCGGCGACCGCGAGGGAGCTCGAGGACCTCATCCAGGGGGTGGCAGGCTACGCGTCCGGGGCGGAGTCGCTCAGGGGGCGCGCCCTTGGCGCGCGCGACCAGCTCGCGGAGGTCTCCCGCGTGACCTCGGAGGCGGCGACGGCAGCGACAGGTGGTTCCTCCTCGCTCGCGGCTACGGGAGTCTCGGCAGCCTCCCTCGCCAAAGGCATAGCGCAGCTTGACCGCGTCGCCGAGAAGCAGGCAGTGGATGCCAAGCGCATTGGGGAGGCCCTGCGTGTCATCGAGGACATCGTCGAACGCACGCACGTCCTTGCCACGAACGCGTCGATCGAGGCTGCACACGCAGGTACGCGGGGGGCGGGTTTCGCCGTGATCGCCCAGGAGATACGCAAGCTCGCTGCCTCCTCGCGGGCCTCCCTCGCTGATATCTCACAGGTACTGGGATCGATAGCAAAGGGCATAGAGACCTCAGCAAGGCTCTCCTCGGAGTCGAGCCTTTCCGCCCGCGAGCTCGGTGCCGCTGTCGCCGACAGCCAGGCCCGCTTCGCTGCCATCGTGCATCGCGTAGCTGCGGTCGACGACATCCTCGGGGCCTTCGCCGAGGCTTTTTCCGACCAGATCGAGGCTGCCTCCGGGCTGGCTGCGACCGCCACGGAGGCCTCGGCACGCATCGAGCGCTTTGGGCGGGTCTTCGGCGAGGGTGCCACCGATTATCAGACCATCGCCGATTCCGCGAGCGGCGCCGAGGCAGGTGCCAAGGACGCCCGCCGTTCCTCGAAGGTGCTCGCCCAGCTGGCGGGCTACCTCAAGATCGGAGGCATTGAGCGCAACAAGGTCCTCAAGCGCTACCGCATCCTCGCCAGGGCGGAGGCAGCCCGCTTCGCCCGCAAGGAAAGCCGTCAATTACTCCTTTACAACCTCGAGATCTACGCCCCGGATGGCTCCTTCCTGGGCTATATCGGCGACCTGTCGCGATCCGGCATGCTCATCCTCGCCGAGGTTCCGATGGCAGCCAACAGCCGGCATCGCATCCGCGTCGCCCTTCCCCTGACCTCGGAGGGTGAACGCTCCGTCGAGCTTTCCCTTGAAGTCCGCCGGATCGAAAGCGATGGCGATGGCAACCGAATTGGCTGCCGGTTCATCGACCTCGGTCGTGAGGGAGAGTCAGCGGTTGAAGAATTGCTGCAGACGCTTTCCATTGAAGGCATGGCCAAGCCGGAGCTGGCAAAGCCCCCTTCGCGGAAGGAAATGACAGGCGATGCCGAGGAAGCGCTGGAACTCGAGGAATTGTGAGGGTTAGGGAAAAAGCCTGACGGATTTGCCTGTCAGTTGCCGCTGCGTTTCTTTTTTGCGTCCTCCGCCTTGCGCTTGATCCCGTTCCAGACCGAGGCCATGCCCATGGCCTTCTTGGCTGCGTTGAGCGTCTCCCGGGCTTCCTCGCGCATCCGCATCGTGCCATCGTGGACGACTTCGTCTGCCAGCCCGCTTGTAGCCTCGTACCTTGCGCGCCGCTCGCGGATCGGGTCGAGGAAGGCATTGAGCGCACGCACGAGCTTTTCCTTCACCTCGACATCGCCTACCTTCCCTGCCCTGTAGCGGGCCTTGAGATCCTCGATCTCGGCCTTGTCTGTGTTGAACGCTTCGTGGTACTGGAAGACGGGATTGCCCTCGACCGTCCCCGGCACGTCGGCCGAGATGCGGTTGGGATCGGTGTACATGGACATGACGCGCTTTCGCACCGTCTTCTCGTCATCGGAAAGGAAGATGGCATTGTTAAGGCTTTTTGACATCTTCGCGTTGCCGTCGGTGCCGACGAGGGACCCGTACTCCGAGACGAGGACGTCCGGCACGGGAAAGGTGTCGCCGTAGAGGAAGTTGAAGCGGCGCGCTATCTCGCGGGTAACCTCGACATGGGCGACATTGTCCTTGCCTACGGGCACCAGGTGTGCACGCGGCAGCATGATGTCGGCTGCCTGCAGCACCGGGTAGCCGAGGAGGCCGAAGGGCATCTCCTCGATGCCAGCTCCCTGGGCCATTTCCTTGAGGCTCGGCACGCGGGACAGCCTCGGCACCGTGATCAGGTTCTGGAAGAACAGGGCGAGCTCGATGACCTCGGGAACGGCCGACTGGAGGTAGATGACCGACTTTGCGGGATCGATGCCGCAGGCGAGGTAGTCGAGCGCCGCCGAGCGCACGTTGGCTGCGAGCTGCTCGATGTTTTCCTTCTCGGGCTTGGTGGTCAGCGTATGGAGGTCGGCGATTATGAAAAAGCATTCGTACTCGTCCTGGAGGCGGACCCTGTTTGCGAGGGACCCGACGTAGTGGCCGAGGTGGAGCTTTCCGGTGGGACGGTCGCCCGTCAGTATGCGTTTTCGTTCCATGGTAGGCATGAGTCTAGCGAAAGCGGGCAAGGGTCTCAAGTGGCCCTTGAACGGGTTCCTGGGAGCTGCGGTTCCCATGTATTTACGGGAAAGTTCTCCTGTCAGCCGCTTGACTATATCCGGCCCAGTGAAGATAGTTATGGATCCGCCTGACCCGTTCCAGATCAGGCCATTTCCCCACCATTACGAGCTGGCTGCGGCCAGGATGAGCAAACCCGCAGGGACCGAGCGGTCATCTGCTGCGATATGGAGGTAACTGTGATTACAGTATCGGTACTCGGCTCGACTGGCTACGCGGGTGCCGAACTGGTACGGCTGCTTCTCGGCCATCCATCGGTCGGAAAAGTCGTCGCCTCCTCCTCGAGCTCGGGAGGCAAGGACCTGAGTTCGATCTATCCGAATCTTCTCGGGGCAGCTCGCGAGGGGAGGCGACTCATCCTCGCTTCGCCGGAGGAAGCGCTCGCAGCCGGAGACGTGGTTTTTTCCTCCTTGCCCCACGGGCACGCGGAAAGGGTCGCGGGGGCAGTGGCGGCCAGGGGCGGGGTCTTCGTCGACCTGTCCGCCGATTTCCGTTTCGGCGATGACGAAGCGGCCTTCCTTGACGCCTATGGTCAGCATTATGAACATCCGGAACTCCACGCGGTCTCGGTCTACGGGCTGCCGGAATTCAACCGTGCCGCGATCGCGAAGGCGAGGATCATCGGCAATCCAGGCTGCTATCCGACCGCGGCCTCGCTTGGCCTGTTCCCGGGCCTCGCGAAGGGATTGTTCAGAAGCGGGGGCATCGTCATCGATGCGAAATCCGGTGTGACGGGAGCGGGGAAAGAGCCCACGCGGACCAGCCACTATCCCGAATGCGCGGACTCCCTTACGCCCTACAAGATCGGCGAGCACCGTCATGGCCCCGAGATCGAGCGGAACCTTTCCGAGATGGCAGGCCATCCTGTGGAGGCGATCTTCACCCCCCACCTCGCGCCGATGGGCCGCGGAATCGTGAGTACGATGTACGCGCCGCTGGCGGTGCCGGCAGATGCCCTGGCCCTTCACGCTGCCTACGCGGATTTCTACGCAGCCGAACCCTTCGTCAGGGTCCTGCCTCCAGGGGCTGTCGCGACAAACCGCAACGTGCGGTTTTCCAATTATTGCGATATTTCCCTCCACCTCGCCCGTGGCGGAAAGACGGCCATCGTCGTCTCCGCCATCGACAACATGGTCAAGGGCGCAGCCGGACAGGCGATCCAGAACATGAACATCGCGCTTGGCCTCGACGAGGGTGCCGGCGTCTCGATGCTGCCACCCGCGTTCTGAGGCGCCCAGAAAGGAGCAAGTATGAAGAGCATGCGAGGAGGCGTCACAGCGCCACTGGGATTCACCGCCTCCGGGGTGCACTGCGGCATCCGGAAGAAGGGCGAGAAGAAGGACCTGGCCCTCATCTGGTCGGAAACCTCCTGCTCGGCAGCGGCGGTCTATACGAAGAACAAGGTGATAGGCCAGCCCCTCGTGGTGACACGCGAGCACCTTGCCGACGGGAAGGCCCGTGCCATCATCGTGAATTCGGGGAACGCCAATACCTGCACCGGGGAGCAGGGAGTCAGAGACGCGCGCCGCATGGCCGAGTTCGTCTCTGCCCGCCTGCCTGTCGACGCCAGGGACGTGGTAGTGGCATCGACAGGCGTCATCGGTGTCCCCCTCGACGTGTCGGTGATCGAGATCAGGATGGACGACCTCGTGGCGGGTCTTTCGAAGTCGGGCTCGATCGACGCACGCGAGGCTATCATGACTACCGACACGATGAAGAAGGAAGCTGCGCTTTCCATCGAGATCGGCGGCAGGACCGTGACCATAGGCGCCATGGCCAAGGGCTCAGGCATGATCCACCCCAACATGGCAACGATGCTGGGATTCGTGACCACGGATTGCGCGATCTCCACGGCCCTGCTTCAGAAGGCCCTTTCGGAAACGGTGCGGAGGACCTTCAACCGCGTCACCGTCGATGGCGACACGAGCACGAACGACATGGTCGTGGTCCTCGCGAACGGCATGGCAGGCAACGCCGAGATCGTCTCCGAGGACGACTCCTACCGGGATTTCGCACAGGCCCTCGACTGGGTCTGCACCGAGCTGTCGCGCATGATCGCCCGTGACGGCGAGGGCGCGACGAGGCTCGTCGAGTGCACGGTCAGCGGTGCGAAGAGCGAGGACGACGCCGAAGCCCTGGCGAAGTCGGTCATCTCCTCGAGCCTCGTGAAGACGGCCATGTTCGGTGCGGACGCGAACTGGGGCCGGGTCCTCTGCGCCCTCGGTTACGCGGGGCCGGACTTCGATCCGGGCAAGGTGGACCTCGCCTTCGAGAGCCCGCGCGGCTACATCGAGGTCTGCAAGGACGGAGCGCCTCTGCCCTTCAGCGAGGAGAAGGCGAAGAAGGTCCTCGAGGACAGGGAGATCCAGATCCTCGTGACCCTTGGCGAGGGGGAGGGAAGCGCGACAGCCTGGGGCTGTGACCTTTCCTACGAGTACGTGAAGATCAACGGGGACTACCGGTCCTGAGGCCGGGGCAGAAGGGACTAACTATGATCATATCGGACAGCGCGAGGGCGGACATCCTGGTCAGGGCCCTGCCCTATATAAAGGCCTACGCGGGCAAGACCGTGGTCGTGAAGTACGGCGGCGCCGCCATGACCAACGAGAACGTCCGGCAGGCCGTCGCCCAGGACATAGTCCTCATGGGTGCGGTCGGCATCCGGACGATCCTCGTGCATGGGGGCGGTCCCGAGATCGACGCGATGCTCCGGCGCCTGGGCAAGGAGCCGGCCTTCGTGAAGGGGCTCCGCCATACGGACGAGGAGACCATGGAAGTGGTCCGCATGGTCCTGTGCGGCAAGGTGAACAAGGATATCGTTGCCCTCATCGGCCGCGAGGGCGGCAAGGCCCTGGGGCTTTCGGGCGTGGACGGTTCGATGATCAGGGCACGGCGCCACACGCTCTCCGACATCGGTTTCGTGGGCGACATAGTCAGCATCGATCCGGAACCCCTCCTCGCGGCTCTCCTGGCAGGGTATGTGCCCGTCATCGCCACCGTCGGCATCGGCGAAAAAGACGATCATAATTACTACAACATCAATGCCGACACGGCAGCCGCGGCGATAGCCGTGGCCGTGGGTGCCGAGAAGCTCCTCCTCCTTACGGATGTGCCTGGCATCCTCAGGGACCTCTCCGACATCTCGACCCTCATAGAGGCCCTGCCCTGCGCCGACATCCCAGGCCTGATAGCCGACGGCACCGTCGCCAAAGGCATGATTCCCAAGGTTGAGTGCTGCGCCAAGGCGGTCGACGGAGGCGTATCGAGCGCCCACATCATCGACGGGCGCTCTCCCCACTCCCTGATCCTCGAGCTCTTCACGGACTCGGGGCTCGGCACGATGATCCACTGACAGACAGGAGCCAGAAATGAGCGGCATGGGCGAAAGCGGTTTTGACGGTTTCATGGATACCTACAGGCGGACTGGCCTGGTCTTCGAGTCGGGAGAAGGAGCGCAGCTGACCGCCGTGGACGGCCGCTCCTACCTCGATTTTGCCAGCGGCATCGGGGTGTCGAGCCTCGGGCACGGGCACCCGCGCCTGGCCGCGGCCCTGGGGGCGCAGGCAGCGCGACTGATTCATGTTTCCAATTATTACAATACCCCTGTCGCCATGGCTGCCGCCCGGGAGCTCTGCGCCGCGACGGGCTTCGACGCGGTCTTCTTCGGCAACTCCGGCGCCGAGGCCAACGAGGGAGGCATCAAGCTCGCCCGCAAGCACGGCTCCTCCAAGTCCCCCGACCGTACCACGATCGTCACGCTCGTGAATTCCTTCCACGGCCGCACCCTGGCCGCGCTCACGGCCACCGGGCAGGAGAAATTCCACAAGCACTTCGGACCCTTTCCCGCTGGCTTTGCCTACGTGCCCGCCGACGACCTGGCCGCCCTCGACGCGGCCATCGACGGGAAGACCGCAGGCCTCATCATCGAGCCCATCCAGGGCGAGGGTGGCGTCTATCCGCTCTCGGTTGCCTACATGAAGCGGGCCGAGACCCTCTGCAGGGAGCGCGGAGCCCTCCTCATCTGCGACGAAGTGCAGTGTGGCATGGGCCGGACCGGTGCGGTTCTTGCATCCACGGCTGCCGGAATCAGGCCCGATGTCGTCCTCGTGGCCAAGGGCCTGGGGGGCGGGGTTCCGATCGGCGCGGTCCTTGCCCGTGGCGAGGCGGCGACCGTGCTCGGGAAGGGCGACCACGGCTCGACCTTCGGAGGGAACCCCCTGGCTACCGCAGCTGCCCGCGTGGTGCTGTCCGAGCTCGCAAGGGAGGGCTTCCTCGAGTCCGTGGCACGAGTCGGGGAGCTGATCATGGATGGAATCCGCTCCTGGAAGCATCCGCTCGTTCGCGAAGTGCGCGGGCGGGGCCTCATGATCGGTGCGGTCATCACGGCCAAGCCAGACAGGGTCAAGGAACTCTGCGCCGAGGAAGGCCTCCTCGTCCTGACTGCCGGCGACGATGTCATCCGCCTGCTCCCCCCCCTCATCCTGACCGAATCCCAGGCCATGAAGGGCCTTGGCTTTCTGAAAAAGGCCCTCGACCGTGCCTTCGCGGAATCCTGAGCCGGAGCCCTGCGAGGGTCTACCTTCGCAGGCTCTTTTCAGATATACTACTCTGGTTCAATAACCAACAAGCCGAATCACGCATGCCACATGGAGGTATCGATGCGCCGTCCAGCCGCTGACTTTGCGCGTATGGTCACTGGGGCCGCCATTTTTGCCCTTGTGCTGTCCTGCGCTGGTTCGCCCAAGCCCGCTCCGACTCCCGCTCCTGCGCCCATCGAACAGCC
This sequence comes from uncultured Spirochaetota bacterium, assembly GCA_903821875.1. GTDB lineage: Bacteria > Spirochaetota > Spirochaetia > Treponematales > Rectinemataceae > CAIJMU01. Next base: position 30,362 of record CAIJMU010000114.1, on the reverse strand, counting down.
AGCTCCGCAGCCAGCACCTCAACCTGCCCCGGCGCCGACTCCAGCGCCTGCGCCTGTGCCTGCGCCGGTAGTTGCGGTCGTCGCTGCTCCCGAGCCTCCTCCCCCTCCCGCGCCTCCCTCCAAGGTCAGGAAGGAGCGCAGGTTCATCGTCAAGACCCCCGTGATCCAGAAGGAGACTGTCCTCTATGCCGATGGACAGGAAGATGGACACACCATCTATACCTGGGATGCCGGACTCGTCCAGCTCAAGCTCAAGGCCGCCTACGACGTAAACGTCACCGAGCCGATAGAGAAGACGACTTCCGAGTACGTCGACGGGATGCTCGTCGCCGAGGTCATCTCCGACAAGTACGGGCAGGTCAGGTCGCGCCACGAACTGATCTATGCAGTGGCAGCCGACGGAAGTGCCCTCGTCGCCTCTGAGAAGACCCTTGATGCGAAGGGCAGTCAGCAGTCAGCCTCCTCCTACGAGTATGACGCCGCCGGGCGCAAGAGCGAATGGAAATACTACGATTCGAAGAACATCCTCAAGGCTTCGACCCTATATACCTATGATGACAAAGGCAGGTTGACGCTTGTAACGATGAAGAACTCCGCCAATATCGTCACCGGCTCCATCTCCGCGGAGTATTCCGGTGACAAGGAGATACGGGCCTACAAGGACAGCCTGGGAACCGTGCAGAAGAGGGAGGTATCCATCTTCTCCGCAGGCCAGCTCGTCCGCTTTGAGGTCAGGCGGACCGACGGTTCGCTCTCCGAGGCGACTGACCACACGCTCGGGCCTCTCGGTGAACGCCTCACGACCGTGGTTTCCGACGGCGTCGGCAAGATCAAGGAAAGAAAGATCTCCGAATACGCGGTGCGGGAAGACCTGAAGATTGAAGTCTATTTTGAATAGGAGAGCATTACGAATGAAGCGCATCTCAATGGCGCCAGCGATACTCTTTTTCCTTGGGATGGTCGCTGCTCCCGTTTTCGGCGACGAGATGACCGAGGTTTACAGCCAGATCTACCACGATTCCCAGAGCCTGCAGGACAAGTACTCGGTCATCCAGAGCCTGGTCGCACTGGATGACCGGATCGTTGCGCCTATTCTCGGCCTTGCCTTCGTGGAACTTCTCAATACACAGAACAGCTACAAGGAAGCCTCCGAGAAGGCCCTCTATGGAGTCACTGTGCGGGTTGTCGCCGAGGCCCTCGGCAAGTTCAAACACACCGAGTCGGCCGTCTTCCTCTGGCAGGGTGAGGAGCAGATGGAGGACACGCTAGCCCGCGCCGAGTGCATCATGTCGCTCGGACGCATGCGGGCCGATGACTATGCGGAGAAGATCTCTCTCCTCCTCCGCAACCTCAATGACGACCATTCGGCTTCCAATGCGGACAGTGACGAGAAGATAGCCTACGCATGCATCATAGCCCTCAGCAAGATCAAGGATGTACAGGGTTTCAAGCCCGTGTTCTTTGCCTCGGACGGTTGGTACTCCCAGCGCGTCCGCTCGCAGGCGCTCAAGTCCCTGCCTGACATCTGCGCAGATCCGACCGACCCCGTGCAGGAGATCGTGAGAAACGAGACGGGTGCCGTACGCAAGTACCGTGCCCTTGCCCTCGAGCTAGGATCCAAGGCAGCCGCGGACCGCAAGATCCAGTCTGCCGGACTCGGGCTCTTCATCGGGCACAGCCAGGATGACGTCAACAGGAAGACTGCAGCCAAGGACTTCTCTACGCTGAGGAAGACTGCCCTTCGTGGCCTCATCGACCTCAAGGCCAAGGACAAGGGAACCTATTCGCTCAATGGAGTGGACATCAATACCGTCATAATCGAGACCAAGTCGTACATCAATGGATTCGATGACGAGGAGAAGATCCTGGGGCTTCAAGCCCTCGGCATCAATGGTTCCGATGCCGCTGCGAAGGTGATTTTCGATCTCATCATCGAGATGAACCAGAAAATGGCGGGTGGGGTAGGTGACCAGACACGGAACCGCATGGTGATGGTGGCGATAGAAGCCGCCGCAGCCTCGAAGAACTCCATGGTCAAGCCCGCCCTCCTGGCCGTGCAGTCAAACATGAAGTGGTCGGACAGCATCATACGCTCCGCCAGGAACGCCCTCGCCAATTTCGGAAAATAGTCCATGACCTGCGCGAGCGAAGCCCGCGCAGGTCCACCCGCGCTTGTCAGCCCGCAAACGTCATGGACGACGCTGGAGTCCAGGTGAAAAAATACCTTGTCGTGGCAGGTAACATAGGGGCTGGCAAGTCGACTCTCGTCCAGCTCCTGGCTGACCGCCTCGGGTACAGGCCATATTTCGAACCAGTGGCCGAAAATCCCTACCTTGAGGATTTCTACACGGACATGGGCCGCTGGGCCTTCCACTCCCAGCTGTACTTCCTCACGCACCGTCTCCGCAGTCACCACGAGCTCGCCAGCGATCCATGGTCGGTAGTGCAGGACCGCTCGCTCTACGAGGATGCGGAGGTCTTCGCCCGGAACCTCCACGGGCAGGGTCACATGAGCGACCGGGACTGGGCCACGTACCGCGGGCTCTACAAGGCCCTCGCCGGGCTGCTGCCTCCACCCGACCTCGTCATCTACCTGCGATGTTCCGTGGAGACGCTGAAAAAGCGCATACTCATGAGGGGCCGGGGCTATGAGGCGTCCATCCCTGACGCCTACCTCGAGGGGCTCAATAGCTACTATGAGGAATGGCTCGAGTGTTTTGAGCCGGCGCCCGTGCTCGTGGTTCCGGGTGACCGGCTGGATTTCGTAGCAGAATCGCGTCACCTCAACGCCATCATCGAGAGCGTCGAGGAACGCCTCCGGGACCGCCAGGGAAGCCTCTTCCCGGTGGACATGCGCAGCGCTCCCGCAGGCCGGCGTTCAGACCGGTCCTGTATCTGAGGGGCGGAAGCCCCCCCCCAGGCCTCACTCCGGGAGCCTCACTCCGGGAGCCTCACCGTCGCCCCGAGTGTCAGAGCGGCCGACGCGATGTAGTTGGCGGTCTCACCGCTTTCCGAGTTGCCCCAGGCACTCCGCTCGTAGCCAGAAACGCCGGCAGCGCTGCCTCCGAAGAAGCGGCCGTTCATGAAGACTTCTACGCTCCGGCCTGCCTGGTAACCGAGCCTCGCCGAGGCATCGAGGATGGAACCCTCGAACTGGAAGTTGGCACCGTTGATGAATGCGCTCGAGGCGTAGATGCCCGTGGCATCGAAGGCGGCGAAGAGGCCTCCACCGAGGTCGAGGCGGCCGGCGAGCGCGAGCGCGGGCACGACGCCGAGGTTCTGGGAATTGGCGAGGGTGCTTCCGTCCAGGGACTCGAAGCGGATCGAGGCGTTCCTGAGCTGGATTGCCGCCCCGGCCGACAGCCAGGATTCCCCCGGGTCGCCCAGGAAACGGTAGAGGTAGGTCGTCCTGTAGAAGGGGAAACCATAGGTCATCCTCGTGGGACCGTTGAAGGTCTTGCCATCTACGGTGACTGCGGACCTGAAGTTCACAGTTGTGACGATCTCGAGCGGCTGGTAGGTGAAGCGGAGCTCATGCCGCTCGCCTATGTCGAGGAGGGCGGTCAGGCGGTTGAAGGGAAAGAGGATCTCCTGTCCGCCCTGGTTCACGAAGTCGAAGGTGCTGCTGGTGGCGGCGGGACCGACGCGGTAGGTATGGAGAAGGAGCTTGATCGCTCCTGATTCTGCTTCGGCCTGCGGCACGAAAGCCAGGCCCTGTGACCACGAAACGGATGCGAAGAGCAATGCTGTCAAGGCCAGGGCCGATCGTCTGGGTATGTCCATGATGTCCTCCATTGCTGGTCAAGGTACTTAGCTGGAGGGGAAACGCATAGCAAAGCCTTTTTTCCCTTGCCGGAGCCTGTTTTGCCTCCGGACCCAGGCTGCAGTATCTTGACCCCGGCCTGATCAGGCACAACCACTTTAGGAGCATCCATGGCAACCATCACCCACAAGGGAAACCCGATCCATACCTCCGGCGCGCTGCCGGCACTCGGGAGCAAGGCCCCAGACTTCAAGCTCACAGGCTCCGACTTGAAGGATGTCGGGCTGGCCGACTTCGCGGGAAAGGTGAAGGTGCTCAATATCAACCCAAGCCTCGATACCGGCATCTGCGCGCTATCAGCAAAGCGCTTCGACTCGGAACTCGCGAAGATCGGCGGAGCCGTTGCACTCAACGTGAGCCGGGACCTGCCCTTCGCGGCAAGCCGTTTCTGCAAGGGTGAGGGCCTGACCACCATCGTACCGCTGTCGGAAATGCGGAACCGTGACTTTGGCCTGGCCTACGGTGTCGCCATAGAGGATGGGGCCATCGCTGGTCTCCTGTCGCGCTCCGTTGTGGTCATCGACAAGGAAGACCGCATTGTCTACACCGAGCAGGTGCCTGAGATCGGGCGTGAGCCGGACTATGTCGCGGCCCTCGCGGCTGCCAGGAAGGCGGTCGGCTGATCGCCCGGCTGGCACCCCGGCTGGCAGTTACACTGCAGGCTGTTCACGACAGCAGGGCCCGGGCGATGACCAGATGCTGCACCTCGCTCGTCCCCTCGTAGATCTCCGTGATCTTCGCGTCGCGGTACATGCGTTCCACCTCGTACTCGGTGACGTAGCCGTTGCCGCCGTGGATCTGCAGCGCTTCGCGCGTCACGTAGACGGCGGTTTCGGCGGCATGCAGCTTGGCCATTGCTGACTCGGTGGAGAAGGGGAGGCCCGCGTCCTTCCTGCAGGCAGCCTGCCAGACCAGGAGGCGGGAAGCTTCGACGCGGAGGGCCATGTCGGCGAGCTTGAACTGGATGGCCTGGAGAGCGGAAATGGGATGACCGAATTGTTTCCTTTCCTTCGAGTAGGCGATCGAACGTTCGAGGGCTCCGCCTGCGATGCCGAGGGCCTGGGCCGCGATGCCGATGCGTCCGCCGTCCAGGGTCTCCATCGCGATCCTGAAGCCCTTTCCCTCCCCACCCAGGAGGGCATCGGCGGGCACCCGGAGGTCGTCGAGGGCGAAGGCAGTCGTGTAACTGCCTCTGATTCCCATTTTCGATTCGTTGCGGAGCGCCGTGACTCCGGGACAGGAGAGGTCGACGATGAAGGCCGAGAGCCCCCGGTGCTTCTGGCTCCTGTCGCGGCTCGCCAGGACGACGCCCGTACCGAGGAATCCACCGTTCGTGATGAATACCTTGCTACCATTTATGACGAAATCGTCCCCATCCCTCTGGTAGCTGGTCTGCACGTTGGCGAGGTCGCTTCCCGCCTCCGCTTCAGTCAGGAGGATGGCCCCGATTTTTTTCCCGGTGGCGAGGTCCGGCAGCCAACGCTTTTTCTGCTCCTCCGTGCCGAAGTGTAGGATGGGGTCGCAGGCCAGCGAAGTGTGGGCGGATATGAGGACGCCGCTGGAGGCGCAGGCCTTCGAGACCTCCTCTACTACGATGGCGTAGGAGAGGATGTCGAGAGCCGCTCCGCCGTAGGCTTCCGGGAGATAGCTGCCCATAAGGCCCATGTCAGCGTACTTGGCGATAAGGTCATCCGGAATGCAGTGCTTTTCGTCGATGTCGATAGCCCGGGGCCTGATCTCCTTCGTGACGAAATCCCTGAGGGTATCCCTCAGTACACGGTGGTCTTGGTCGAGTTCGAAATCCATTGCGTCCTCCTGCTATCGTAGCTGCATCAGAAATTCTCGGGCGATGATCATGCGCTGGATCTCGCTCGTGCCCTCGTAGATCGTGGTGACGCGGGCGTCCTGGGCAAGACGCTCCACGACGCAGTCCTCGGTGTAGCCCGGGCTGCCGAAGATCTGGATGGCATCAGCGCAGGCACGGTTGGCCGACTCGGTCGCCGTGGCCGTCGAGCCCGGCCGCCAGAGGCTGCGGCTCCACCTATCCCTGCTGGGGAGCCAGGCCCAGGCGCGCGGCAACAAGCTCGGCCAGGTCTTGGGTCTGGATATGTCCCTCGTGGCCGCCGGTCTTGACGCCGTCCTCGAGCATCGTGAGGCAGAAGGGACAGTTCGTGACCAGGAGGGGCGCCCCGGTGGCGGCGGCCATGTCCGCGCGCGCGACGGAAATCCGCGTTCCCAGCTTCTCTTCAGCGACAATGCGTCCGCCTCCCCCTCCACAACAGAAAGAATCTGCATGGTGGGCCTTCATTTCCCGGACCCTTCCACCTAGTGCGGTGAGCGCCTTTCTGGGCTCTTTGTAAATATCCATATAGCGGCCGATATAGCAGGAATCGTGGTAACTGCACTCGAAGTCCGCTCGCTTGAACGGAAGCCTGCCTGAGTCGATCAGGGTTGAAAGGAAGGTCGCGTGATGCTCGACGGGAAGCTCGAGCCCCAGATCGCGATAGTCCCGGGCGAGGGTATTGAAGCAGTGGGGGCAGGTCGTCACAATTTTCGTTGCGCCGGAGGCCTTGATGGCTTCTACGTTCCCGGCGGCGAGGGCCTGGTAGAGATACTCGTTGCCGAGCTTCCTGATCGGCTCGCCGCAGCACTTCTCGGCCGAGCCCAGGATTCCGACCCTGACTCCCGCAGCTGCGCAGGATTCGACGAAGGCCCGCGCAACCCTGCGGTTCCGCGCGTCGAAGGAGGCATAGCAGCCAGCGAAATAGAGGATGTCGAAGGCTTCTTTTCCCGTCGCATCGATGACCGGGAGGCCTGTGGCCCATTCGCCTCGGCTGGCAAAGGCGAGGCCGAAGGGATTGCCGTTGACCTCCAGGTTCTCCGCGGCCTTCCGGCTACCCTCGTCGGGGAAGTCCCCTTCCATGAGGGCAAGATTCCGCCGCATTGCGATGATCTTGTTCACCTGTTCGACGCCGGCGGGGCAGGCTTCCTGGCAGGCCCTGCAGGTCGTGCAGGACCACAGCGCCTCGGAGCCGACCGCATCGCAGACCGTGGTTTCAGCACCCTTCAGGGCCGCAGCGCCGAGGTCGGCGACGACCTTCATCGGCGACAGGCTCTTGCCGGTGCTGTAGGCGGGGCAGGCGTCCTGGCAGCGCGCGCACTTCGTGCAGGCGTCCGCGTCGAAGATGTCCTTCCAGGTGAGGTCGGAGACCCGGGCGGCACCGTACTGCGTGATCCCCTCGTCCTCAAGGTTGATAGTATCAATTGTTCCCTTTGGCTCGAGGGGGGCGAAGAAGGCGTTGGCGCCGGTCGTCAGGATGTGCTTGAGCTTGCTTGAGGGCAGCGAAACGATGAAACCCAGCACCAGGGCAAAGTGGAACCACCAGAGGAGGACATGCACGATGCCCAGGCCCCTCGGCGTGGCGAAGGCGAAGCCCCCGGCGACAAGCCGACCCACGGGCGACCAGGCGGCGAGGGCTTCGTTCGCGCCGAGCTCGGTCGCTGCCATCCGGAGTCCCTCGATGAGGTAGCCTGAGAGGATGATGCCCGCGAGGAGGGCGTGGACGAGCCAGTCCTCGACTCCGGTCTCCAGGCCCTTCGGCTGCATGATGAATCTCCTTAGGCCGAGACCCAGGAGGGCGAGGAGGGCCAGCACTCCGGCGACATCGAGGACTAAGGAGTACCAGAGGTAGAAGGTTCCCTTCATTATGACAATACCGAAGAGTGGCTGGAGAAGGTCTGCCTGCGCCATTACGATGAGCGTACCTATGAACAATATCGCAAAGGCCCAGAACCAGATGGCGTGAAGCTTTCCAGGAGCCGTGCGGGCGACGAGGACCTGACCCGCGTCGATACCGATGAGGCGGAAAAGCCGCTTCCAGAAATGGTCGAAGCGGTTGAGGGCCCGGCCCCGCTTCCATATGGAAAACCGCTTCCAGAAGGACCAGACGACATAGCCCATGGCTGCGAAGGCCAGGAGATACATAAGGGGCGTGACGCCGTGACCGACGTTCCAGTAGATCTCTCGCGTGTTTTCCATTTTTGCTCAGTCTCCTGTGAAGACGGGCTTTCGCTTTTCGACAAAGGCTGACATGCCCTCGCGGGCATCCTTGCTGCTGAAGAGCAGGCCGAAGAGGGCGGCTTCGTGCGCGAGGGCTTCATCGATGCCAGATTCGAGGCCGAAGGCGAGGGCTTCCCGGGCGCTGGCTACTGCCCCCGGTCCCGCAGCTGCGATGCGCTCGGCTGCCTCACGGGCTTTCGGGAGAAGTTCCGCGGGGTCATGGAGGGCGTTGACCAGGCCCCATGCGAGGGCGGTTGCAGCGTCGATGGTCTTTCCTGTGAGCATCAGCTCCCGCGCCCTGTTGGGGCCAATGAGCCGTGCAAGCCGCTTTGTGCCGCCGAAGCCCGGGATGAGGCCGAGCGTGGTTTCGGGCAGGCCGAGCCTGGCTGACTGCGATGCATAGATGAAATCGCAGGCCAGGGCCAGTTCGAGGCCACCGCCGAGGGCGTAGCCGTTCACCGCCGCGATGATGGGAATTGGAAGCTTTTCGAGGGCAGAGAAGGCTGCCTGCCCCCGCTGCCCGAAGGCCCGCGCTTCGGCGGCCGACATTCCCGACATGGCCGTTATATCGGCGCCGGCCACAAAGGCCTTTCCCGCACCGGTCAGGATCGCCGCACGGAGACTCCGGTCGGCCGCAATCTCCGAGAGGGCCGCAAGAAACTCCTCGAGCGTCGCCGCATCGAGGGCGTTGAGGGCTTCGGGGCGGTTCATCGTCAGGGTTGCGACACCTCCCGCTTTTTCCACAAGGACCCGCTGCTTCTCCATCGTTGCCTGCCTCCTGACCCCAGGGTCTGGTCATGCCCGGGCTTGAACTGCGCCCGGGCCTAGCTTGACCTTTGCGTTAAGTAGTATAGGCAGCTTTGGGCCATGGTCAATCGCAAAGCGAGGCAAAGTGCTGCCCCTCGCAGCGGGGGGGGGCGAGGGGCTGCAGTGGCAGCGAAGCGAAGGCTTGCGCCTCGGCAACCGGGTTTCGCGCAGCATTGGCACGGCGCGCTAGCCTGCGTCTGCAATGTGGGTGAATGGAGCAGCAGCGCGGGTGGAGTGAATCCCCGAGGAAGGAGCGCAGCGACCGACGAGCCTGGACTGGGTGTCAGGTGCTGTTCTCTTTCTGGCTTCCCAAATATGGCCCGAGACAAGGATGGCGAGGGCAAAACTGGCCTTGCATCGGAAATCATTTCACAATCATGATCCCGAAATACCCAAGCAAAGTCAGGATACTGCTCCAAAAGAATATTCCAGGAATCATCCATGCAAATATCCGTTTCTTGCTCTCACCTAATCCTATTGCAATGGCAGCTCCGATTGGTGCTCCTGTTATGAGGGGAGCCAACATGGATAGACCAATAATACCGAATCTATCCCAGGTTCGCATCACTAATGACCTGCCCTTTCCCTCTCCTTTCACTGGATGCTTCTTGATGAGCCTTTCGCGCATCTTTGTCCCGATGTATAATACAATAAATACGCCACTCATGGAGCCAATTGTAGTAATGGCAATTATCAATATAGGATGAACTCCCAGACCAAGGCCTATTGGAATCCCACCCCATAATTCGAGCATGCTTATCAAGAAGATTGATATATACGAAATTGCTGTATTCATCATTTCTCCATCGGAATATGGATGCTTCATTTTACTCTGCCATTTGTTCCAGTATCCTTTGCATTGCATTGGCATGCAAGCCTTTTGCCTGTATGCGAAATATGCCACCGCCTGGCGTGCCATGGATGGCACGCCAATACATTTTAATTAGGCATGAAAATAATTGCACCTGCCTCGTCAATACCTGTAGAAACCCCTCCCGGACTTGCGGCCGAGATGGCCGGCGTTGACCATCTTCACCAGGAGGGGGCAGGGCCTGAACTTCGGATCTCCGAAGCCCTCGTGCATGACGCGGAGGATGGCGAGGACTGTATCGAGGCCGATGGAGTCGGCGAGGGTGAGGGGGCCCATCGGCTGGTTGGTGCCGAGCTTCATGGCCTTGTCGATGTCCTCTGCCGTGGCTACCCCCTCGTGGAGGGCGAAGATGGCCTCGTTGAGCATCGGCATGAGGATCCGGTTGGCGATAAAGCCCGGATAATCCTCGGAGACCGCGCTTTCCTTGCCGAGCCGGGTTACGAGGTTCCGCACGTAGGCGAAGGTCTCCTCGCTCGTCGAGTGTCCCCGGATGACCTCCACGAGGGTCATGAGCGGCACGGGGTTCATGAAGTGCATCCCTATGACCCTGTCGGGCCTGCCGGTTGCCGAGGCGATTTTCGTAATTGGTATGGACGAGGTGTTGGATGCCAGGATGGTGCGGGCTTCCACGATGCCGTCGAGGCGGCGGAAGAGGTCGAGCTTGAGGGCTTCGTTCTCGACCGCAGCCTCGATGGCGATATCCACGTCGGAGAGGTCCCGGAGCTCGAGGGTCGGGGTGATCCGTCCGAGGATGGTCGGGATGAGGAGGGCATCGAGGCCGCCCTTCTTCGACTGCCGTTCGAGGTTCTTGGCTATCGTCGCCATCCCCCTGTCGAGCTGCGACTGCGCGATGTCGTAGAGCCTCACTTCGAAGCCCACGACCGCGAAGACGTGCGCGATGCCGTTGCCCATCTGCCCGGCGCCCGCGACGCCGATCCTGCCTTCCATATGAACCTCCAGATATAAAGAATGTAGTACGTATAAAAAACCTGGGCGCCTGGCCGGAGCGAGGGACCCGGCCGGAGCCGAGCAAGCGGCCACCGTCGTTGCCCTCCGTGGCGGCTGAGTGATTGTATAGCCACATGAAGGAGCCGGCAACGGAAATCCCGACGAGGGCCGCCGTGGGTAACTCAGTCGGCTACATGGATGATCGTGCGTCCCGCGACCCCTCCTGCGAGGATCGTCGTGAAGGCTGCCTCTGCGTCGTGGAGTCGTATGCGGTGGGATATCTCGGAGAGGCCCGCCGGCTTCCAGACACCGGACAGGCGCTTCCAGAGCTCGAGGCGCTCGTCGCGCGCTGTCCGCGATGTATCGATGCCGCAGAGGGTGATGCCCCGGAGTATGAAGGGATGGACGGTAAGGCTGAGGTCCTGCCCTCCTACGAGGCCGCAGGCAGTGACGCAGCCGCCGACCGTCGTGGAACGGAGGACGTTCGCGAGCGTCGTGCCGCCCACCGTGTCGATTGCCGCTGCCCAGCGCGATTTTAGGAGGGGCGCATCGCTTTCTGTCTCGAGCTCGCTCCGTTGTATCGAGCGCGAAGCCCCGAAGGAGCGCAGCCATTCCGCGCGGTCGCTCTTGCCTGTGGAGGCCACCACGCGGAAGCCGATGCGTCCGAGGATCATCACGGCTAGGATGCCCACCCCGCCTGTAGCGCCCGTGACGAGGACCTCCCCTGATGCGGGGCTGATGCCGTGGTCGATGAGCTTGCGCACCGAAAGGGCGGCGGTGATGCCTGCCACTCCCAGGCAGGCTGCCTCCTCGCGGGAGAGTCCATCCGGGAGGGGGATGACCCACTCGGCGGGTACGCGGGCGTACTCCGACCAGCCACCCCAGCTGCCGGCACCAAACTCCTGTCCCCCTATGATGACCTCCTGCCCCTGGACAAAGCGCGGGTCGGAACTCTCTTCGACGAGGCCGACGGCGTCTATGCCGGGCACATGGGGGAGGCGCTTGGCGACTCCGGGATGCCCTGTCGCGGCCAGGCCGTCCTTGTAGTTGAGCGAGGTCCAGGAGATGCGGACGAGGACTTCACCCTGCGGCAGATCCGCCAGGCCTCGGCGCGCCATGCCGCTTTTCAGTTCGCCATCCGATCCGCGTTCGACGATCCAGCAGGCAAAGTCCTTCATCGAAGCCCCCTCCGAAGGGACCGTTGTGCCGGTCCCCCTCATGGATGGTATCATGTTCCCATGCTTGTACCCAGCATCCAGTTCGACCCCGGCCTCGCCGAAGCCGGCCTTCGCATTGCCCTCATCCATGGCAGTGGGCTCACTGTGGCCAAGCGGGACGAGGCTCCAGCCTCCCTCGCCGCCCTCCTTTCCCGCGTCCGTGACAGCGGCGAGACCTTCCTCTCCGAGGGCCGCAAGAAGGCCGTGCGCGACCTGCTCCGGCACGGGAAGTACAAGCCAGCGGGGAGGGCCAAGCCCTCCAGCGAGTACCTCCTGGCAGCCGCCCTCGAGGGAGACTTTCCCCTGGTAAACCCTGCGGTGGACGCCAACAACGCGGCGAGCCTTGCCTATGGCTATCCGGCAAGCATTTTCGACCTGGGAAAGTGCGGGCTCCAGCTCCTCCTCAGGCGGGGAGGAGCCGGCGATTCATACCAATTCAACCCTTCGGGCCAACAGATCGACCTCGAGGACCTCCTGTGCGTCTGGATGAAGGGCGAGGGTGGGGTGCCTCTGCCCATCGGCAATCCGGTGAAGGACTCGATGGCGACCAAGGTCTTCGAGCTCTGCGTCGGGGTGATCGGTGTGGTTTACGCGCCACAGGGCCCCGAGGGCCGCGACCTGGAAGCCTGCGCCGAATTGTATGCCGCTCTCCTGGAAAGCCAGTGCGGAGCGAAGGCGACATCGTGGACAGTCACCGAGACGGGGCCGAGGCCCGGCACGAGGTGAAGGCGCTCTTCATCGGGGGAACCGGCAACCTCTCCTCCTACGCTAGCGCCGAGGCCAGGAAGCGCGGTATCGAACTAGTGCAGATAAATCGGGGAAGGGCCCTTGGCGTCCTGGGCCCGGCTGAGGGCGTTGAGACCATCGTGACCGATGCCCATGACGGGGCAGCCCTGGCGAAGGCTGTCGGCAAGCGCGAATTCGATGTAGTGCTTGACTTTACGGCCATGGTTCCCCTCGATATCGAGCGCGACCTCCGGGTTTTCGCGGGGAAGACGGGGCAGTATGTATTCCTGTCGAGCGCATCCGCCTATCAGAAGCCTCCGCCCTCGCACCTGGTCACCGAGGCTACGCCCCTGGGTAATCCCTATTGGGACTATTCTCGTGGCAAGATCGCGGCCGAGGAGCGCCTAGCGGAACTGGGGGCGGAGCTCGGCCTTGCGTGGACAGTGGTCCGGCCCTCCCATACCTACGGGAGGTCGTGGATCCCGACGCCCTTTGGCTCGATGGATTTCACCATCGCCTCCCGGATGCTCGCCGGCAAGGACGTTCCCGTGCCCGGGGATGGACAGGGGCTGTGGACCCTCACGCACGCGCGGGACTTCGCGGTGGGGCTCGTCGGCCTCTTCGGCAAGGCAGCCGCTCTCGGGCAGGCCTTCAATGTGACCGGTGACGAGGCCCTGACCTGGGACGAAGTCTATCGGGACATCGCCAGGGCCCTTGGAGTGGAAGCCAGGCTCGTGCATGTACCCATGGAGGTGGTGGCTAAGGCTGCTCCAGAGTTCGGCATGAAGCTGTTTGGAGACAAGGGCTGGACCACGGTTTTCGACTGCTCGAAGCTCAGGGCCCTCGTTCCGGAATTCCAGAGCCACACGCGCTTCGCCGAGGGCATCCGCGAGTCCGTAGCCTGGTACCAGGAGGAGCCCTCACGCCAGCGGACCCTGCCCGCGACCGAGGCCGCCCTCGAGGCGATGCTGGCCGCCTGGAAAAGAGCCCTGGCTGCCCTCTGATTTCCGGCCCGGCCGAGGAGACCCGGCCTGCGCAGCCTGCCCGCCCTTGCCGCGCCCGGGAATCCAGTGCAAAGAAAAAGCCGGGCTCCCATGCCGCCCGGCTTGACTGTGACACTACAACATATAGTGATGACTAAAGCGGAAGATCCTTGCGGGCGCTGCCTACCTTCGAGATGAGGCCGTAGGCCACTGCCTCCTCGGAATTCATCCAGTAGTCGCGGTCTGTGTCCTTTCCGACGCGCTCGAGGTCCTGGCCGGTTTCCTCAGCGATGATGCGGTTGATGCGCTCGCGGGTCTTCTCGAGTTCGCGGGCGTGGATCTCGATGTCTGTCGCCACTCCCCGGATGCCGGAGAGGGGCTGGTGGATGAGGTAGTGGGAATTGGGGAGGCCAAAGCGGCGGTCCTTGGGTACCGCAAGAAGGACGAGGGCTCCCGCGCTGGCGACCAGGCCCATGCCGACGATGCTCACCTTCGCGTTGATGAAGCGGATCATGTCGAAGATGGCGAAACCCGCATCGACGTCGCCACCGGGTGAGTCGATGAAAACCGTGATCGGGGCGTCCGAGACGCTCTCGAGGAGGAGCATCTGCCTGACGACGCGTTCAGCCTGGTCCTTGTTGATCTCCCCGGACAGGAGGATGGTCCTCGTCTTGAGGAACTTCTCGGCAAGGGCCTCGACCGGCTTCGGCCGCTTGGTCTCCTCATCATCCTCGTCTTCGTCGTCGAAGCGGGGGCGGCGCGTCATATTGGAATTCATTGGTGCTCCTCGATGGAATTCTGGATGGCGAAAGCCTGCTAAATATACTTGCGGGACTCCGGGGGGCCAAGTCCTTGCATCGTCTTTGGAAATATATTATTTTCACTATGTTGATAGGAGGGATTGTGAGCCGAACCAGGAGCCTTGCAGGAATCATTATCGTTGCCAGCCTTGTGCTCGGGGTTTCCTGCGGGAAATCCACGGGGCCGGGACACTCTTCAGCCTTCCCCTCTGGCGCTTCCAGCGCCCAGGCCCGGACCGCCACTTCTGGCGCTGCCAGCTCAGCTGGCACTGGCGTCATCGCTACCCCTGTCGTCGCCTCGCAGGTCCCACGTCCCTGGTACGCAGATCGCTTCGAACAGCTCGGCTTCTATGTATTCCCCGTTCCTGTCGATGCGGGCGATTTTTCCACCGAGGCCCTGAACGGCGGCTCGGCGACACTGTCCAAGCTCAAGGGCAAGGTCGTGTTGCTCAACTTCTGGGCGACCTGGTGTCCGCCCTGCCGCGCGGAGATGCCATCCATCGAGATCCTCTCCAGGAAAATGAAGGGCAAGGCCTTCGAAATCATGGCCATCAGCGTCGGCGAGACCAAGGACACAGTTGCGAAGTTCATCGCCCTCCAGAAATACAGCTACCCGATCTACCTCGATCCGGACAGTAAGCTCGGGACTGCCTTCAACGCGAGCTCTATTCCGACCACCTACATCTTCGGGAAGGACGGGAAGGCGATCGCAGGCATTCAGGGCTCCCGCCAGTATGACACGCCCGAAGTGCTGGCCCTCCTCGAGGAACTCATAGCAAAATGAGGACCGAATGAATCCTGGCGCCGCTGACATCGGCTTCCTCGTCGCCTTCGGCGCGGGTCTTTTGTCCTTTCTTTCGCCCTGCGTCCTGCCCCTGATTCCCGGCTACCTGTCCTTTATTTCAGGCTATGGGCTCTCGGACATCCGTGAGGGGAAGGCCCGGGGCAGCGTGCTTGCCCGTACGCTCGCTTTCACGCTGGGCTTCACCATCGTTTTTGCGCTGCTGGGGCTGCTCTTCGCAGGAGGAGGTGCCTTGCTCGGTGGCGGAGTCCCGAAGCTCGGCCTTGCCGCGGGAGGCGGCCTGCCACCCGCGAGGATCATCGCCATCGTCGCGGGTGCCGTGGTTACGCTTCTGGGCCTCAATCTCCTCTTTGACGTGGTCAAGCTCCTCAACCTCGAGGCGCGATTCCATCCCGGCAACAGGCCGCGCGGCCTCTTCGGAGCGGTGTTGTTCGGCATGGCCTTCGCTGCGGGGTGGTCGCCCTGCATCGGTCCCATCCTTGCCTCGATCCTCCTCTTCGCCGCCAGGGAGAGCGACCTCGTGAAATCGCTGTTCCTCCTCCTGGCCTACTCCGCCGGCCTGGCCCTGCCCTTTGTCGCCGTCGGCCTCTTCTTCGACCGGCTCAAGCCCCTCCTTGATTTCTTCAGGCGCAGGGCCCGGGAAGTGCGGATCGTCTCAGGGCTCCTGTTGGTGGTAATAGGCATTGTGATGATCGTGGGCCGCCTCTCGGCCATCAGCTCGGCGGCGGTGAACCTCGGCTTTTCCCTGCAGTCGGCCGCAGGGGCCCACCCCGATGCCGCCCGCCTCTGGTCGGGTGGAGCCTGGCTGATACTCGCAATTGCGATGATTGTACGCTCCGTCCTTGCCTGGAGAGGCTCCAAGGGCCGCGTCGCCCTGGTCACGGGGGCTTTCTTCGCCGCCCTCGCCGTCCTGGAATTCGCGGGCCTCCTGTCGACGGCGACGCTCCTGTCGGAGTGGCTCCTCTTCCAGGGCGCCTAGGCGCGCTTAGGCGATGCCCGCGCGGAAGGATCTCCGGAAATATCTTCTCCTGCCGCGCTCTGCCCAGACCACGATGATGGCGAGGAGGATGCGGGGAAGGGTTATCCAGAGGATGGGAATGCCCAGCACCACGTAGAGCGTGGTGTCCTCCAGAAGGGAGTGGCAGGCTCCCGCGTGGTGGTTGAGGAGGTCGCCGTCCTGCGGCTTCATCCGCCCTTCGTCTATCTCCTTGACGAGGATGCCCGCCCCGTAGGAATAACCGACGAAGTTGATCACGATCCACAGGAAACTCATGGAGGCTGGCAGTCCGAAAACCCGCATCGCCGGTGCGAAGAGCCTCGACAGCCATTTCATGCCCCCGAATTCCTCGAAGAAGCCCTGGATCATCATTATCACAAGTACGATGATTCCGATCTTGAGGGACAGGGACAGGGTCGACATGGCCCAGGTGGCCAGCATGTCGGGAAAGGCCAGCCTGGTGGCCGAGGCTGCTGCGGAGAAGCTCCGGGCGGACAGCGAGCCCGGCAGGAAAAGGTTGAGCACGATGGCGCTCGCGATGGCCAGGAAGAGCCTGAGCACGATCATCTTTATGGCCGAGGATCCGGTCTTGCGCATCACGGCGGTCTCGACGATGAGGTTATGCGCTGTCAGGCACATGAAGGCGAGGATGGTGGCTTCGCGGAGGTCGAGGGCGAGCGAACCTGCTACGGCGATGGCGCTGTAGATGGTCAGGAACACTGAGGAGATGATGACAAGGGCGGCCTCGCCGGGAAGGCCTACCAGGCGCATGAGCGGCGAGACCAAGCCTGCCAGTGCCCTGAGCAGGCCGCTCCACTCGAGGAGGGCGACCACAAGAGTGACGGGAATCACGATGCCCAGGAGGAACCAGATGGTACGGATGGAGACCCTGAGGCTCTGCACGGCCGCTGCGGCGACGCGGGCTGGCAGCTCTGCCTTGTCGGACATCATAGGCAGGAATCTAACCCGCTTCCTTCAGGCCCGTCAATGAGAAGCATCTCATGCCGGCAGCGTCCGGCGATCATCCACCGTGGCGCCAGTCCGGCCCGGCGCCTGCCCGCGGCGCCTGCCGGCCACTGCGCGGGCCGCCTCGGCCAGGCTCCCATCGGCGGTGATGCCCTCCAGCGTGCCCGGAATTCGATAGCCCCAATTCCAGGCATTGTCTGTTCCGGGAACATTGACCCGCTCGGCGGCCGGGTCGGGGCCCCGCCATGCCCCTGACATCGCAAGGAGATCCTGGATGGGGAAAACCACGATGCGGGACGCAGAGGAGGCGAGGGCCTCGTTGAGGAAGCGGGCTTCGGCGCAGCCCAGGAGGGGAGGGGGATTTCCCGACACCAGGCCCAGGGCTTCCGCGGCGCAGGACCAGACTGCTTCCTGGTCGGCCTCGCGCTCCCACCACTGTCGGAGCGAGCTCGAGTCGTGCACCGAAGGACAGGCTACCGAGGCTTCGGGATAGTCGGACAGGGGCACGAAGGGTTGGCCCCTCTCGTTCCAGCGCCGCGTCCACCTCTGGACGCGGAGGCCGAGGATGTCGAGGGACTCAAGGACACGGGGAACGTAGGGAGGGATCCCTCCAAGATCCTCTGCCGTCGCGAGCATGTCGCTCGACGCGGTCAGGACCTCGAGTATCTTCCGGCCATTGCCCTCGTGGAGGCCCATCGATTCAGAGCCGCGCGTCTCGACGAGCCTGCCGAGGGCATCGCGCTCGCCGCCCGAGAGGCTTCTCCCGGAAGTGCTGTCACGCCACGCAGGAGTCGCGACAAAGCTGTCCGGGGCAATCTCGAGGAGGGCGCGGTCGCGCCAGGCGCGGCAGAGGCATTCGCAGAGCTGCCCGGGAAGGTCCCCGAGACGCGCATGGATATCCTCCTCGCCCAGGATGTCGGCACGGAAAAGGAACAACTCCTCGTTTCCGATGCGGTCGAGCAGCGTTGATATCGCGCGATCCAGCGACTGTCCGTTGCCGCCGGCGGCATCCCGGAGGGCTGAAAGGGGAAGGTGGGGCCGCGACAGCCAGCGGACGCGGCCATCGTCGAAGCCGAGTGCGGCAAGTTCTGCCCGGCTGACAGGGAGAGTCGGGAGGAAGTGGCCGAGCCAGGCATTGCGCTCGCGTGCGCCACTCGTCCACAGGCGGAAGAATCCGAGGACGTGGTCGATCCTGTAGGCTGAGTAGTGGCGGGCAGCCACCGCAAGGCGCTTGCGCCAGAAGTCATAATTGCGCGCTTCGAGCTCCCTCCAGTTGTACGCGGGGAAACCCCAGCTCTGGCCCAGGGGGTTTTCCCCATCGGGAGGCGAACCCGCCGAAACGTCGAGCCTGAAGATCGCCCGGTCGGCCCAGACGTCGGCGGAATCCTTGGCGATGAGGATGGGGATGTCCCCGAGGAGTTCGATGCCTCCGGCTCGCAGGGACTGCGTGGCCGCACCGAACTGCTCCTCGGCACGGAACTGGAGCCAGGCGTTGAAACGGGTCCCTGGTACGAGTTCCGGCTCCGACCACAGGGTCGTGAGGGTCGCCGTAGTCACCGTCGAGTGGCTCGACCATTCCCACCAGGGCTTGCCGCCCTCGCGCCGCTTGAGCTCCGAGAAGATGGCGTAGGGCTTTACCCAGGCATTGGCTTCGAGCCAGTCTGGATAGCCCTGGATGCCTGCGAGCGCCCTGTCGAGGTCCCTGGCTGACCCCGGGTCGGCAATCCCCGTGCCGTAGGCCAGGTCGAAGACATCCCTCAGTACTCTGAGCTTTTCATCATAATAGCTTCCATAGTCGAGGCGCTCTTCGTCCCTTCGCTTTCTGGCCCGGACCTGGGCTTTTTTCACGATCGGGGCGGCGGGGCCTTCCGGTGCAGCCTCGGGCAGGGCTCCGAGACTGATGAAGAGGGGGTGGAGGGCGAAGGCCGAGAGGGCCATGTAGGGAGAGGGCGTCGAACCTGTGTCATTGACCGGGAGGAGCTGCACGAGACCGAAATCCCAGGAAGCCGCCAGCTTGCCGAGCAGCGCCAGATCCGGGAATTCCCCGCAGGCGGGCGACGCTTCGCTCCGGAGGCCGCTGAGCGCCGCCACGATTCCAGCCCGGGGTCGCCCCCGATCCTCATATTTCATGCTTTCTCTCCCTTTGTCGCCTTCGGGCCAGTGCCGCCGAAGAGGGCTTTCAAGGCCCCCCCGAGGTCCGAGACCCGCTTCCAGTCACTTGTGTCTTTCTCAGCGCCTTTATCGCCGGGATCGGGGCTGCCGTACTCGTCGGCGGGCCCGAGCACCAGGCCGAAGCCCAGGTTGGCGGCAGCCCTCGCGCGCTTCCGCATCTGCACGACGGGCCTGACCTCCCCCGCCAGCGAGAGCTCTCCGGCCAGCGCCGCGCCAGAGGGCAGGGCCTGGCCCGTGCGTGCAGACCAGAGCGCCGCAGCTACGGCAAGATCGATGCCCGGTTCGGTGAGCCGCATGCCTCCCGCGACGTTGACGTAGAGGTCGTTGTCCGACAGGCGCATGTTCGCGTGCTTTTCCAGCACGGCCGCGATGCGCGACACCCGCGCCACCTCGATGCGGTCGGAGTAGACGCGCGTGAAGCCGGCCTTGGCCGGGACGGCGAGGGCCTGGATCTCGACCAGGAGCACGCGCGAGCCCTCGTGCACGGGAGCGACAGCCACACCGGGGGGCAAGCCCGATTCGCGCCTGACCAGGAAGAGGCCGCTGGGGTCGAGGAGTTCCGACAGGCCCTTCGGACCCATCCTGAACAGCCCGATCTCGTCGACCGAGCCGAAACGGTTCTTCGCGGCGCGCAGCACGCGGATGTCGCCCTCACCCTGCTCGAAGGAGAGTACCGCGTCGACCAGGTGCTCCGCCGCCTTGGGCCCGGCGATGAGGCCGTCCTTGGTGACGTGGGCCACGAGGAAGAGGCTCGAGTCGTGGGCCTTGGCCCAGCCCACGAGTTCCTGCGCGCAGAACTTGATCTGGTTGGCCGTGCCGGGCACCGAGCCCGCCTCGTCGGACCAGAGGGTCTGGATTGAATCAACTATGACGACCGTGGGCCTTAAGGAATCGAGGGCTGCCCTGATGGTGGCAAGGTTCCCGGAGGCGAAGACCTCGAGGCCCTCCCGCACGGCGTCGAGCCTGCCCGCCCGCATGCGGATCTGTGCGGGGGACTCCTCGCCGGACACGTACAGAACCCTTCCGCTGACAGCGCAGGAGGCCGCGACCTGGAGGAGGAGTGTGGATTTCCCGATGCCCGGCTCTCCCCCGATGAGGATGGCAGAACCGCGGAGGAGGCCGCCGCCGAGCACCCGGTCGAACTCACCGAGGCCCGTGCTCATGCGAGAGGCTTCGCTGGCGTCTATCGCGCCAATGGGCACGGGAAAGCTTTCTCCCGCCCGCTCGGGACCCTCGTCGCCCTTGGCTGTGGATTCCCTGAGGCTGTTCCACTCGCCGCAGCCCGGGCAGCGCCCGAGCCATTTCACTTCGACGTGGCCGCAGGAGACGCAGCGGAAGACCAGGGCCTTGGCGGCCTTTGACTTAGCCATTGGGCGCTACTGTAACCGGGGAGGGCCAGCGCTAGCAACGGGAAGCCCGCGGTAGGGGAGGGGCTCCTGGCTCTTGCGGCCCGGGATTGGCTCGGTCACACTGCAAACCAGACAACTTTTGCTAAGGAGCCCCCGATGGCAGCCTTCCCCGACTATCCCAAGCATGATGGCCTAGGCCTCGCCGATCTCGTCCGGCGGAAGGAAGTGAGCGCTGCCGAACTGGTCGAGGAGGCCATCGCCCGGATCGAAAAGCACAATCCCGCCATCAACGCCGTGGTGACAAAGCTCTATGCAGAGGCGAGGGCGGCAGCAAAAGGGCCGCTTCCAGATGGGCCCTTCGCTGGCGTGCCCTTCCTCGTAAAGGACCTCCTGGCCACTGTCGCGGGCGTGCCCACGAGTTCCGGCAACCGCCTCCTCAAGAACATTCCCGCCCTGGTGGACAGCGAGCTCGTCAAGCGCTGGAAAAAGGCGGGCGTCGTCATCCTGGGCAAGACCAATACCCCAGAGTTCGGGCTTACCCCCTACACCGAGCCGGTGGCCTTCGGGGCAGCGCGCAATCCCTGGGATACGACGCGCACGCCGGGAGGTTCCTCGGGAGGCTCGGCAGCGTCGGTCGCAGCGCGCATTGTGCCCCTGGCCTCGGGAGGGGACGGCGGAGGCTCGATCCGCATTCCGGCCTCTGCCTGCGGCCTCTTCGGGCTCAAGCCCACGCGCGGGCGCACGCCTACGGGACCGGCCATCGGAGAGGCCTGGCACGGCTTTGCCATCGAGCACGTGCTGACGCGTTCGGTGAGGGATTCGGCGGCCATGCTCGACGCGACACAGGGAGCCGACATTGGGGCGCCCTATCATGCGCCCGCATCCACGGGGAGTTACCTCGCCGAGCTGGCGAAAAAGCCGGGCAAGCTGCGCATCGCCTTTACGGGCAAGCCGCTGATGGGAAAGAACGTCGATGCCGAGGTCCTCAAGGGCCTCGCGGAAACCCTGGGCATACTGAAGGATCTCGGACACGAGCTGGTCGAGGCCTCTCCTCCGGTGGACGGAGAGGCCTTCTCGCTGGCCTTTATCACCATCCTCGCCGCGGAACTGCGCGCCGATATCGTGGAGACGGCGCGCGCGGCGGGCAAGCGGATTTCGGTGAAGGACTATGACCGTTCAAGCTTCGGCCTCGGCATGCTCGGCAAGGCCCTGAGCGCCCAGGACTACGCCTCCGCGGCGCGCTACCTCCAGCTTGCCTCACGGCAGATCGCGGCCTTCGCGGAGGGCTACGACATGCTTCTCACGCCCACCCTCTCGAGGCCTCCGGTGAAGGTTGGCTCGCTCCAGCCCTCGGCCGGTGAAAAGGCCCTGATCAGGGTAATTGGTGCCTTTGACGGTGGCGGACTTCTGAAGGCCATGGGCATCATCAAGCCCCTGGCCGCCCAGACCTTCGAGTTCATGCCCTGGACGGCGGTCTTCAATGTGACCGGCCAGCCAGCCATGTCGGTGCCCCTGCACTGGAGCCCCGAGGGTCTGCCGATCGGCATGCACTTTGTTGGAAAATACGGTGACGAGGCGGGCTTGTTCAGGCTCGCCTCCCAGCTCGAGGAGGCGCGGCCCTGGAAGGACCGCCTGCCCCCGGGAATCTGAACTTAGTGCCCATTGGCCCGGCAGCGGCGGCTGAACTCAGCCGCCCCGCTGTGGCTTCGCGAGCCTCCCGATCCAGGCCAGGAGGGCCGCGAGACCGAGGAATACGGGCACGAGGCCGTAGAGGGTTACGGGAATCCAGAGGATCTGGTGGATGTTGGCTGGCTTCTGCGCAAAGAGGGGACCGAGGCCAGCCAGCGAGCCGGAATACAGGGCTATGACGATCGCGGCATAAAGGCCGACCGCGACGATGTTCATGGTGCGGGACAGCTTGAGGCCCCAGAGCTGCGTCCCGATGAACATGAAGCCGAAGCCGGTCATGAACATGATCCAGATGGGACTCTGCTGGATGGCCAGGGCAACCGTTGCGCCGTGTATGAGCACGAGGGCCTCCAGGAAGGCGCTCCACTTGAGCGAGACGTGGAGCCTGGTGAACAACAGGGCGCCCTGCCCGAGGAGCATGAGCATGTAGAAAAAGCCCACGAGGTGCCCGATGGTTCCCGTCATGGGGTGGAACCAGAAAGTGTACACGAGGGCCCAGGCGATATAGTAGCCGTGGTACTTCTTGATGAAGGCCACTGCCGCCTTCGGCATCGGGACCTTCCGGCCGAAGAAGAGGCCCCTCCTGTCGTTCTGGATCACGAGTATCAATATCAGCATTACGATGACCGAGTACTGGCTCGAGACTACTGCCACGTCCTGCGCCAGGCCGTCGTAGAAGAGCTGGGTCTGGACGAGGTGGAGGAGGCCGAAAACCACATTTACCACGAGGAAGCCAATGCCCGCAGGATCGAGCCTATCGGAGAAACGCGCTCCCCCCGCTGCGCCGAGCGCCTTTTTGCGGCGCACCCCCCAGGCTATCATTCCCCAGGACAGGATCTGGTGGAGCCCATAGAGGCCCCAGGCCGAGGCCCGCGAGGCAAAGCCCGGTTCGTTGAGCTTCCACTCGTAGTGGGCAGCGCGCATAGCGGCGGGAAGGTCGGCGTCGCGGGTGATGAGGGCTGCCGTCGGCGACTCGAAGCGCTGGAGGGCGGGGGTAAGGAGGGCGACCGCCAGAGTCATAAGGACAGCGAATAGTGTAATTGCGATAATACCGGTCGACTGTTTTGGCAGCAGCTTCGCCAGCTGCCCGCTCTGGGCTCCCTTTGCGGTTCCGGCCATCAGGAAGCTCCTTCGAGGATATTGCGTTTTGCGATGCCCGCCGTCAAGAAACGGACCAGGATCTTGGGCGTCGTGAGCCAGTCGTGGCGAAGGAGCCTGCCGGGCTTCGGGCCTCGTGCGACGTCCTCCATGACACGGGCGGCGAGCCAGGGAGCGACCGTCTCGACGCGGTCCGCCAGGATGTTGAAGATGCGCTTCCGGCCCTCGTCCATGGCGCGGATGCCTGCGAGCCCACCCTCGCCCGACAAGAGGAGGTCGGTGACCACCATGCCGGGCGACAATGCACCAATTGCGACTGTAGTTCCAGCGCTTTCCGCCGACAGGGCACGGAGGAGGTAGGCCAGGGCGCACTTGCTGGCGCCGTAGAGGGTCATGCCCGCCTGGATCTGGCCTCCGGAACCGTAACCTTCCATTCCGTAGAAAAAGCCCCCACCCTGGGCCTCGAGCCTGGGGATGAGGACCTGTGCCGCAGCCATGGGGCCGATGAGGTTGCTCGCCACGACATCGCGGAGTTCCTGGGGGCTATGGTCGGTGAAGCGGGGCCGGCTGTAGCTGATACCGGCGTTGCAGAGGACGACATCGACGCGGCCCGCGCGCGAAGCGCCTTCCCACAGACGCAAAAGGCCCTCTGCGTCGTCGGCTGCACAGGCATGGCCTGAGACCCGATCGGCCAGACCGATGGGCATGCCCTCCATGGCTGACTTTACGCTTGCCTCGCTGCGGCCACTGAAGTGCACCTCCCAGCCTGAGCCAGCGAAGGCGCGCACGAGGCCGGCGCCGATACCTCGGGTGCCACCCGTGATGATGATCCGCTGCGTCGCAGCGCCGCCTGAACTGGATTCCATGTGAGTTCCGCCTTTCCTACCGCGTCGGCAATACATTGAAAATACGGGAACGGAGGGCTTAGGGCAAGACCGGACACCGGGGCCCGATACCGGTCAGGCAGGACGTCGCTCCCCTGTCGGCTTACAGGAGATGGGCGCGCAGGGCGGCGTACCTGCGCGCCATGGCCTGCTTCGCGATGCCTGATCCGGAAAGGACATCGAAACCGTGGCAGCTGCCCTGTATTTCGTTCAACTCGACCTCGACGCCGCTGGCGACAAGCCGCTCGGCGTAGGCCCTTCCCTCGTCGCGGAGGCAGTCGAATTCCTCGATCTCGACATAGGCCGGAGGCAGTCCTTCGAGGCTCTCCGCCTCCATCGGCGAGGCGTAGCCAGGCATGCCATGGTCGCCGTCGCAGAGGTACTGCGCCCACATCTGGCTGCTGAGCCTCGAATTCCAGATGGGCGTGTTGTCGAATTCCTTCATGGAGGGCGTGGACAGGCGGCGGTCGGTTACTGGGTAGACGAGCATCTGGAAGCGGATGGCCGGGCCGCCCCGGTCTCGGGAAAGGAGGCAGAGCGCTGTGGCGAGGCAGCCCCCCGCGCTGTCCCCGCCCACTGCCATCCGTGTTGCGTCGATCCCGAGTCCGGCTGCGTGGTCGTGCGCCCAGACAAGGCTTGCGTAGCAGTCCTCGAGGCCCTGGGGGAAGGGCTGCTTCGGGGCGAGCCGGTAGCGGACAAAGAGGACCTTGCAGGGCAGGGCGCGCGCATAACTTGTGGCGAAATCGTGGGAATAGGGAAAATCTCCGAGCACGAAGCCGCCACCGTGGAAGTACAGGAGGCAGGGAGCTCCGGCCGCGATACCCTTTGGCTCGTAGAGCGTGACATCGACCATGGCGCCGGGGGAGGGGATCCTGTGGCGGCTCCTCGTCATGCCCTTCCCTGCGCGGTGGAGGGCCATGTTGATTGCGCCCAGGGAGTTCGCTATTCCCAGGACCTGGGGCGAGAGCCTGAGGCCGCCGGGGCGGAGGCCTTCGAAGGCGGCCAAATCAGGGTGCAATTGTTGCTTTTCTGCCATGGTGTCGACCTTTCGGAGCTGCGGTGAAGACAAGGGGAATCGGCGTTTCCATGCGGCTATTATGCTCCATTCATCTGCTCTGGTCTGAAATCTTTGTCGTTGGTGACTAGAATTCTGTTCTCGAGCTCGGCCTTTCTCGCGACCTCGTCGTCGCTCATGCCCAGCGATTCATCATAAACTGAAAACATGTCGTGCGCCTGATCGCGAAGCCACGTGGCTAGCTGATGCGCTTGAGCAGAAGTTGGTCACTCATGGAATGCTCCTTACTAGCAAGTATAACAATTCGGCGGGGCTGGCCTCGTGGATTAGTCAATCCACAACACTCGCCCCAAGATGTTCTGGGTCTGATCCTTCGGGGGTCAGACCTATCGGGCTTGTCATCCACACCATACCTGATTCGAGCGTGTCCGCCGAAAGGTCGGCTCCGCAGGCCCATTCTACATAGTAGCCACCCGTTCGGACCCGGATGAACTCGGAGACGTCCCTAAGCGGCTTGAAAGCGGATAAATCAAAATAGGGTTGCACGTCGAAAATACCTGACCGACCGTCCTCAGCGAAGATCTTGAGTCGCCCATCAAGCTCGGCGATCACGGCGCAAATCCTCATTCGAGCCCTCGGATAGGATATGGCTTTTCGCCTTCCACAGCCAACTTCCAGTCAGCGAGCAATTCATCGCGGTGTATCTCGATCCAAGCCACGACAAGAGCACTCTTCCCGACGGGCAAAGTGCCAGCGAGCACAGATCCATCCTGGATCGAATAGACTGCGGTGAAATCTTGGTATTCCGCATGAATGTGCGGGGAATGATGCTTTTCGATATCCTTGTAAAAGAGCTTGATGAGGATGCCGTAGAACATCGAAATGGTCGGCATAACGGTACTCCTTTGTATGTCAAATTGGCCTGAACTCCTCATCGCGTCAAGCATCAGGCCAGGTTTCCCACCTCTTCAGCGTATCCGGCTCGGTACAGGATTGGTCTGTAGCTTGGCTTTGGAATGGGGAATCCCGAAGCACCTGCTTCCTCGAGCCAGAGTCGCTTCGCTTCTTCGACATTGGCAAGAGCTTCCTCCGGTGTCGCGCCAAAAGCGGAACAGAAAGCGAGATCAGGCAGATCGGCGATGTAGCAATCATCTTCATCAGAGAAGAAAATGTTGATGTGGTAGTCTTTCACCCTATTCCTCCAGAGACAGACCCTGGGGTTTGTCCATACTACCTTTTTTTCCAAGATCCTTTGTCTGCAGTGCATGTTGCTCAAGAACTGCGGCTCGCGATAAGAGCAAACCAGGGCTGAGGGCATCGACATGCTCCTTCACTTCGTTCAAGAACTGATCGGTGTTCCGCACGCATCGTTGGCTGCCTTCCGGGCCGACATTTTGCAAATGATCGTAATCTGCTTTTTGACGCAGGGAATACAGATCACTCAACATCTTGCCGAAGGTCGTGGGGAAGCCCCCATTCAGGACGAATTCTCGGTTGAACGCTGTCAGAACCTCTTTGTGCCCGCTGCCTTGGTCGTGGCCATGAAGCGCATTGAGGAGGGTGATTGCATTGAACATCGCATAGTAGGCCCGATTCGCGGCATCGTCGAAAAAGCCAAGCTCGAAAATGACCGCGGCTACATGTTGGCTCTTCGCAGCTTTCATCTAGAGGCTCTGCAATTCCGTGCGCAGGTCTTCATCCATTTCCATAAAGCAGCACCCCTTCATGCACGACATTTCGACCCAGGCCCGTCTTTTTCTGCTTTTCCCACTGTGCCGGCGAGTACTCGAGTGCCCCGAAAAGCGCGGAACCCTCGCACATCATGGCGTAATTGCTCTCTACGACAAGGGCATGTACTTCCTCTTGATCGCCATCGGCGACAACGACCACATCGTAATCAGATTCTGGCCGGGAATCACCCCGTGCCCGAGATCCAAATAGCCACAGCTCATGAAGCCTGGGACCTAATGAGGCCCGGACGAGGGAAATATAGGTCGTAGTTACCGCGTCATTCATTTTAAGGCTTTCCATCGCTTTTCTCCTTTCTCAGATTCGAGGGTCAGACCCCAGGGGCTGACCTAACTCCCAGAGCTTCTCCACGGTAATATTCCCCCAGAGGGTTTGTCGCCATTCCGTATAGTCGAATTTCTCACGCAACAAGACGGAGATAAACCTCTCCGCATCCACCATGCCAAGGCGGTCACTCAAAGCCTTCATGCCGTCGATTCGCAATTGAACTTCAGTCATGGGAGGACTCCTTAAACCATTCCACCGGGTTGATCACTTTGATCGCCGTGCAATCGTGGGTTGCATGGAGCATCTTGATGTCGGTCGTCATGAAATACGCCGCTTTCGCATGAATCGCACAAGCAAGATGAGCGCAATTCCTTGAGGACAGACCCCATGTGCACTCAGGATCCGTATGGCTTTGGGGCAGATTCACCCACCGCTTCAGCGTATCCAGCGCGGTACAGGATCGGTCTGTAGCTTGGCTTTGGAATGGGGAATCCCGAAGCACCTGCCTCCTCGAGCCAGAGTCGCTTCGCTTCTTCGACATTGGCAAGAGCTTCCTCCGGTGTCGCGCCAAAAGCGGAACAGAAGGTGAGATCAGGCAGATCGGCGATGTAGCAATCATCTTCATCAGAGAAGAAAATGTTGATGTGGTAGTCTTTCACACTATTCCTCCAGTTCGAGATTATACTTTTCCACAAGAGAAAAGAACTGACCAATCTGGTATGCCTTGGCTTCTCCATGGAAATTCTGAAGACAGAGGAACTCGGGCACAGGGGCACACCTGAATATCTCATGGCTCCCCGAGTGCCTGACTCTAGTAAACCCGAAGGCGAGGACAAGCTGGATGAAATCTTCGTACCGAACGTTCCTCCTGCTCCGATAGATCATCGCAAGCAGCTTCTTCTTGTTCATGCCCTTCTTTCTCCTCAGGTTGGAATTCGAGAAGCCAGGAGACAGACCCTGGCGATTTGTCATCATCGTCAATTCGGGGTCAGACCTTCCTTGGGGTCAGACCCCAGCCTTCATCTTTTTCCGTTGATCCCTTCGTCGATGCTACCTTCACCTGCACGATGCAGCAAGTTCCTTGCTGCTGGTCTCATGATATCCCCGAGGGTTTATCAGACCCCGAGGGTTTATCAAGGGTTAGTATCTTCAACTGTTTCCCCGGAATCCTAGGTTGACCTGCCATTTCGACTCAAGGACAGGCTTGGCTGGAGAATCGTGAGCATAGCTCGCATTCCATATCCAACCGACGCCGAGACGCGGAACCAGGCCCTTAATCCGAAAAGAGGAGAGGGAAAGGAAAAAGTTGGCGGCTGCATCCAGGTTCCAGACAGATTGACTGCCCGTTCCACCGCCGATCTGCAGGTACTCATAGTCAAAGAGCGTCCCTTCAAGGCCGCCTTCGAAGTCGATGGAGAGCCGCGCGAGGTCGAGGCTTGATTTGATCTGCATTCCAAATGAATTGGTGGAGAAGCCTTGCCAGGAATGATGGGTCGTTGGCGTGTCATAGTCGTTGCCGTCGGCAGCCGTGGAAAGGATCTGGTCCATGCCGAGCCAAATCAACGGTGCATATCTGGCATCAAGGGATAGTGAACCTACTTCGCCCGACAGGCTCCAGCCTAAGGCAAGGCCAGGCTTGATCGCGATAATTCCTCTACGATTGTTGAAAAAGAGCCGGATGACTGGATCGGCGGACGCACCGAATTGGCGGAAATCGACAAAGCCGGTCTCACGGATATTGAGGTAGTCACCCTTGAGGGACAGGCCCAGGTCGAAATCTCCGGATTTGAAAGCCAAGGGCACAAGCTCACCTGATGCCTGCTTCTGAATTGTTGTGAGGGACTGCTCAAGGCCCTCTCCAGGGCTCGCCTCATCAACCAGGGAGGTGTTCTGGGTCCAGAGACGCACGGAGCCTGACCAAGCGGAATCATAGTCCCAGCCCAGGTTGGCAGCAACATTGATGCTGCCGTCGGATTCGGGGGAGAGGTCGATACTCTGGGCATAGCAGGGTATCGACAAGAGCAGGCTCACCATGGATACCATCGCACCGAGACTTCTATTCATTGCTTCTCCATCAAAGAATTGTATAGCCGGGAATTGCCCTCCGAGCAAGACCTTCCTTGCCCAGCGGAAATAAATGCTGGTAGGCAGCAAGCTCCTGATGTATAGTTGCCCCAAGAGCTGTCGAACAACACATTTATTATGGGAGGCCCGGCTATGGCGGTTCTATCCAGCAAGCATCCCAGACAACAAGTCGCGTCTATCGCGCTCATTACACTCTTCTCTATTTCCTGCTCCAGCCCGAGCAACCCGCCCATCAATGCTCCCGCAACCAGCAACCCCACGGACATTCCAGCGGGAATAGTGTCCGGCCCCGTCGAGTTTTTCTGGGGAAGCTGGCTCCGCATGGACGGCGACAATACAGCCTGGTACATCGCCTCCGATGGAGTCGCGGTCGGCTCTGCAAGCAAGTCCTCCGTAGCAAGCCCTACCCAGGTTGGCTTCTCCCTGGCCGGGAAAGCTGTTACCAAGGTGACCGACAACCTCCTCAAGGTGGAGTCCTCCGGCTCTCTCTTTTATTACCTCTTCCGCAAGTCTGGTGTGAACGCCACCGCTTCCCTTGGTGTGAAGACTTTAGGCGCAGGATCCAGGGGCCTCGCAGGTATCGGTGGAATCCAGATGATCATCAGCAACAAGCAGAACCCGGGGAACGGTCAAACAGTGCAGACAGGTAGCGGTGGCGGGGCAAGTCTCACAGGGCTGATAGTGGGCGATACCTACAGCGTAACCGTTCCGGTACAGAGCGGCGTGACGACCGCAGTGAGCACAACGGTGACGCCTGTCTTCGACGGCGAGAACCTCGGCTTTATTACCGTGGGGCAGACTCAACAGAACTTCAAGGTGAGCTACGCGATCACAGGCAACCCCACATGGCTCTTCCGAGGTCAGGACTATTCACTAACTATCAAAATCAAGAATATCGGCAGCCAGGATATGCTCTTGAGAGTACCGAGTTCTAGCTTGAAAACAGTGCCTTAACGGCACGCGGATGCCCGTTCACCCGGCCTCATTGCCGGATTATGAAACGCCTTGTTGGTTGGGCGGAAAGCTACGCTGAAGCCATGAAAGCGCCCTCATA
>CAIJMU010000113.1 GCA_903821875.1 uncultured Spirochaetota bacterium | reverse complement strand
TATGAGCCTCCGGCGAGGCGGCTATAGAGTTTATCCTGCCTCGCCTTCTTGGATTGCTCGAAAACGCTATCCTTCTCTGCCTGTGATCCGGGCTTGGCATACCGATCCCTGACGCCTTCGAATATCCCGCTCCATTCACCGTCGGTGAATCCATCCTTGGCCTTCGCCTGTATTTCAGAAAATAGATATTGTCCAAGCGCACTTTTCTTGAAAGCCGCGACATCATTGCCATAGGTGTCTTTGGCCATTCCCGCTATTGCAAGCGCGTTAGGATCGGCATTCTTTGCCGCGTCGGTGAATTCCGTACCAAGTCCGAGCTGCTTGATGTAGTCCATGCTAGGATTGGCATACCCCTGTGTACCATCGGCTCTCCGCGCATCGAGACGCTTTTTCATCGCCGCCTCGAAGGCAGGAAAATCAGTGATGCTCTTCAGGCTCGCAAATACATCCCCGTACATTTCAGGATGCGTGGCCATCTTCAGGCGGGCTCCGGGAGAAAGGCTCTGTAGCATCAACTGGGTACGCTGAGCCGATTCGGCGTAGTCGCCTACCGTGTCCTTGTCGCTGTCCGGTTGGTTCTTGTTCTCGAAAGCCTTCGCGAATACTCCAGAGACCCGAGAGCGCTCCGGACTATAGGTTCCTCCGAACACCCCCCCGACCACCGCTCCGGCTGCCGCCTTGTCGGCTTCGAGCTTCTTGGAACCTCCGATCATGTTCGTCAAGGATTCAAGGAAGCTCATGACGGTTGCCTTCGCTGGCAACACATTGCTTCCCGCGTTCGCAAGGTCGAGCCTGATCCCATTCACTGCCTTGAGCAATGTCAATTCAGGAGAATCGACAGTGCCCTTCGGGTCCTGGGCGCTGGCGAATGCCTTATCTAATAGCCCCTCGCTCCACTTTTTATAGACATCAGTAGCGGCCGTTGCGTTGAGGTTTAAGACCTTCATGGTTGCAAATATCGACGCGCCTTCCTCGCCGCCCCCGAGGTCCTTCTTTATGATTTCCATGACGTGGTTGAGAACTTCCGGAGTGAGTCCGGCATCACCCGCCCTCATCACCGCAAGAAAGTCGCTGGCTTTCCCGTACTTCTGGTATTCAACATCGATCGCAGCCCCGGCAGCGATGGCTTTTTTGTCCCATGGATGTGCCTTTTGTGCTGCGGTTTTGTTCCCGCCGACCGCTGCGTCATCCAGTGTGGCCTGGATTGCCTGGAACATCACCACGTCGTAGTCAGAGTTGAGTTCGCTGGCCTTGGTTACCGTGCTACTCATCTGGGAATACCGCTGCGCGCCTAGCTCGCCTTTCCAGGTTGTTCCTATGGCTGCGAGCATATTCTGCGTCCGAGATATTTCTCCAAACCCCTTCACGACACCACGCGAGAGCCCTTCCTCGAAGATTCGAAGCGTAGCGTTGAGATATTCCTGATACTGCCCCGGTTCCATTCCTGACTGGACCACTCCGCCAGCGGCGAAACGGAGCGCATCACCAGCGCCGTACCGTTCCGAAAGCGCTTCTCCCTGCGTAAGCACGCCCCTATCGGCTCCGGTAGCGCGCTCAAATGCAAAAACCTTCCCAGCCGATGCGAAGGCCTTTGATTCACCATCTTTGGAGCCAACACCAAGCCGCGCGAGTTCATTGACGGTCTGCATGCCCTCTTCCATGGTGTAACCGTACTTCGTAGCCTCTTTCGCCGATTTGTTGAGCGCATCCGAGAACGCAATGCTGTTTTTCTTTGAATCGGTTCCAAGTGTCCCAAGGGTAGCCGCCAGACCCATGGCAGGCTGCATGACCTTCTCGAATTGCTCCGAAAGCTTATTTGCTCCAGCCCCCAACGCAACCAAGCCGCCAATAACAGCGCCGCCAATAGCCGCTCCGGGCGAGACGCCCTTCAGGCTGCTGAGAAGCCCTGCCGTATCCCCGGCAGCCCCAAGGGCCGCCCCAGCTGCGTTGCCGCCGCCCAGAGCCGCGATATTTCCTGATCCCCGATTCAAGAACGTGGTAACGCCATGTACCGTTCTCATGGCAGGGGTTTCTACTTCCTTTTTGCTACCACCCACCTTTGCTTCCGTGGCCATCTGCTGTCGAAGTTTCAGCGCCAATTCCCCGTAAGTCTTGGCATCCCCGACATTCCCTGCCTCAAGGGCCTTTCGTATCGCCTCTCCTAAAGAATCAAATGCGCCGGACAGGGCTTTGACATTGGAGGCAGCGCTTCCGGTATTGAGGGAAAGGTTGATGCCAATATCACTCATTCAAGCGACCTCTTCACCTGCTCGATCTCGTCTTCCGAATATCCCACGGCCCGAAGCTCCTCAGCGTCGAAAGACGGCTTTGCATCCTCTTCCGCTCGCTTTTTCCTGTAGATATCCCGTGCCCACGATTCATCGTAATCAAGCCAATATTGAAAAAGAACAGCTATCTGTTCGTCGGTAAGCAGCTCAAGCCTTGGGTCCGTAGGCAATACCCGAAAATGCTCCATCACCCACAGGCGCTGGAGGCGGCGCTGATTCGACTCCGCGAGCAGTTTCGCCAAGTCGAGATTCCTGAATTCGCTTTCCAACCTCGCTACGAAACGTGCCTACC
This sequence comes from uncultured Spirochaetota bacterium, assembly GCA_903821875.1. Taxonomy (GTDB): domain Bacteria; phylum Spirochaetota; class Spirochaetia; order Treponematales; family Rectinemataceae; genus CAIJMU01. Next base: position 41,273 of record CAIJMU010000113.1, on the reverse strand, counting down.
AGGCGATAGAGCTCAATTACGTGCTCCTCGTCTGGGCACTCCTCCCAGCTCCAGTTCGGGTTTTCGGCCTTGGCCTTCTTAAACCACTCGGGTCCATCGATGATTGCCACATCGAGGGTGGACCACAGCAGATTGTTATAGTTTGCGTACTCGTCGTAGGAATCGGACGGAACTCCGTTCCTCCGCATCGCCCTTCGCTGATCGATCTTGAACCGATCACGCCCGGAGGGATACCGGACTCGGAATGACCCCCGCTTGGTCTCGACGGATCGCTCTATGGCTTTGCCCGAAAGCAGGACTTCGAGGACATCGATCCCCATGGCCTCCAGGGGCTTCATGGCCTTCTCGGGCTCTTTCCGCTCATCCTTCGGCTTCTCTACGATATCAAAAAGTTCTTCGCCCATGCTTCAACTCCTTAAGTTTTTTGCCTCGCCGGGAAAGGAGGTCGGAGCTCAGGCAGCCCCGACCTCCACGCATCACGAGAACACCACCCGCTCAAGAGCGCGCATCTGCACGTTGGACTTCACATAGGCGTTGCCGTCGATGTTCATCCCCGCATTGGTGATTATGACCCCGGAAAACTTTGCGATAACCACGCCCGTCTTCTGGTTGTAGAACTCCAAGGACCGGAATGCCTTCTTGATTCCATCGGTCTCGATGCCCGAGCGGGACGGCAAGAACTCGTTCACCGCCTTCGAGGCCGTCGCATCGTAGGTTCCGGAGGCGCCCATTGTGAGCTTTGCCGGGATGAAGCACCCGATCGTGATCTCGCAGGTGTAGCCGTTCGGGTCGATCGAGACCGGCCCGAGGTGGCCGATGACCACCGCGTCCTGAGTCTGGAAATTTTCCGAGTAGGAAACATTGGTTGCGAGGCCGATCACCTCGGTGCAGGAATCACTCGTCTGGCCAACCCGTACCAGGACGTTGGCTCCAGTGGCAATGATCGATCCCGTGATATTATCTATGGCCATCTAATGCCTCCTTAGACCGAGACGGATTCGGCCGATCCGTCGTAGACATGCAGATTCGCGGTGATGAAGAAGAAATTCTTCGGCGCCGTGAGATAGACGTTGTACTCGATGTAGGTCGCGCTCCCGTTCCGGCGGAGAGAAAATCCCCAAGCGAGCTTGCCATCGGGCGTCCGAATGATAAGCCCGTCCCTGGACCATGCGGCCACCTTGCTCCAGAAGATCGCCTCTTCGGTCCCGCCGGCCGAGTCAGACCCGGCGGTGCCGACGCTCTTCGAGATGGTCTCGCGAAGATCGCGGGCCATGTAGTTCGATTCGCGCTTCATGGAGCGCTCGCAGCGCTGAAGCTCGTTCCCCTGATGCGTGGTGAGGGAGCGGATCGTCGCGAGCCGGTTGTCCTGGCTCTTGGCCCCCGCCGTGACTCCGCCCTGGATGAGCTTCACGAGGTCGCCCTTCTTCAGGTCGATCTCCCACGAGAGAATGTCGACGCTCTTGTTGGTCATCGGCTCGTTGATCGCGAGGGAGACCTCCTGCCCGATGAGTTTCGCCGCGTACATGGCGGGGCTGTAGGTCTTTTTCTTCGAATAGTCGAGCACGTCGTAGTGGTAGAAGCCGGGATAGGCGAGCGAACCGGTATCCGTGGCGAGATTCTTCGCCCGCGTGATCACCGCGTCGACCGTCTCCCCCGCCGCTCCGCCCACAAGGAAGGTCCGCTCCTTGCGCCCCTCGACGGACGACATGGCTATGCAGTGGTTCCTGATGAGGATATGGACCGCCTCGTCCGTCGCAGAGCTTCCGATGATGTTAACTTCCTCGCTTTCGAGGGCGAGAAGGGTGGCCGTGTACTCGGTGACCGTGCAGGCCCCGTGCGTGCCGCCGCCGAAGTAGGCCCAGACCGCGTCGTTGTCGGGAACCGTGCGCGTCGCGGTAGCGTCCACGAACGCGGCCGAGGCGACATAGGGAATCTTGCCAAGCGCATCGATGATGGCCTGGAGATTCGAGCTGGCGACATAGGTCGTAGCCTTGATGGCCTGGCCCGCCACGCCGTCGAGATGGATGGACAGTTCCGTCGGTACTCCCGTCTTCAGCACGCAGGTGTAAGCGGGTCGATCGTTGATGTAGTTCACGACATCTTCGATCGTCTGGAATGCCGCGAAATCGATCGCGAGATTGTCCGCAGGGGTACCGGTGATGGTCGTCGTGAGACCCGCCTTGGTGATCGCCAGGACCGCCGCGCTGCCCGTTCCGACATACTGAATCTCCAGCGAAGGCCTGATGATGTTGTCGAGCACGGACTCGCTCCCCATGAAGGAGAACGTCAGCTTCTTGGAATTGGCGAGCGATCCGGCTTCCAGCTTCATCTTGAGCTGGTTCGTGTGCAGGCCATAATCCCAGGCCTTCACGGTCACGAGTTCGGTGACACCCTGCTTGAGAATCCGGCTCGCCTGCGTACCCGGATTGATCCTCATGGCTCCGATCGCCTGGGGGGTCAGGTCATTTCCGGGCGCAAAGGCGCACAGGACGGCCTCAAGGAGCGGACCACCCCTCAGAACCTCGATCGCCTCGGAAGACGTATAGAACCAATAGAGCGTATTTGGTTTTCCGCCCTTCGATTCCCCTATCAGCACGGCCCGGTTCGCCGAGACCCCGCCGCCTGCGCTTCGCACATAGTTGTTGCGAGAGTACGCGCCGGGGATGAGATGTTCCGTCCGCTGTCCGGCCGACTGGAACGCTACGCTGTCAACACCCATGAATTACCTCCTCCTTGCCTAGTTAATCCTGCGATTGATTACCGAATCGACTTCGGTACTCCACTCGGCCTCGGTCTTGATCTTGCCCCGATGGAGCACCCTGAACATGTCACCGAGGCTTTTGTCCTTCGGGTTCTTGGCTAGAAAACGGTTTATGTCCATGCCCGGAGCAGCCGCTGTCTCGACCAAGACTTCATTTTCGTCACGCTGTGCCATTCAATACCTCCGCCCACACCGATGAGTTGAGCTCCGTGATATCGGAATCGAGAATCGTCTGCGCGACCCAGTAGTCGGCTTCGAACGATATCTGCCCTCCGTAGAGAATTTGCCCGAAATCGAGATTGTAATTCCCGCTCCGCTGCCCCCGGATCGTGTCGTCAAACACGTTGATGCCGTGTTTCTTGTCCATCTCCATGCGCTTCGGGCCACACAGGAAAAGCTCGACTAGATTGTAAAGCTCGTTCTTGAGCTGGATGTTCTCCGACCACACTTCGATCGTGACACGATCCCGCCGGGGTCCAAATCCCGTCATGCCATAAAGCTCGGGCTTGCTCGTGAAGTAGGTCCTGAGCCAATCGATAGCGCCGGGAGCGACCTGGTATCCCGCAGCGGCAATGCCGTCCACATCGGCGCTTTCAAGCGTGCATGGCTTCCATTCATGAACCTCGGCGAGCGGTGGAACCTTCTCATCGCTCCCCGAAACCACGGTCAGCGACGGGAAGAGCTGCCCGTCGTAGACCGCCCCGTTCGACTTCTGATTGAGGAGGAGCGCGAAGGGGTGTTCATTGGAAACCCGAACGCTCCCGAAAACAGGATAAAGCTCATCGAACCGCACCTCGGCAAGGTACTTCTTGAGTTCTTCGATGAGCACGTCCTCGATGAGGGCGCCTTTGCTCAGGATTACGATCATGACAGCCCCAGGTCGGCCTTGATTGCGGCCTCTACCCTTTCGGTGATGATGTCGCGGGTATAGTCGGCGACCTTCTTTGCGACATTTTTCGCAGGAGTGGCGGGCTTGATCCATGAACCGGCGGGAGAATCGGCGGAAATCACGCGGAACGTGAAGTAGGCCGAGCCTTTCTTCTTGCCGGTGTCAGCGTCCATAGCCGAAAGCCCCTCGATATTTCCACCGATGCCGCGAAGCATCGAACCCCACCCCTCCCTGCCATTTTCCCCCTGGTACTGAGCCCGCTGGACGGCTTCTCCCCAGAAGTTGGGCTCCGAATGCGTCTCCGAAGCTACCTGCGTCCGAATGAATTGGCCTGCCCGAATCTGCATCCTGAGCATGGAGTAGATTTGGTCGGGGATGATGTTCCTGAAATGCCCCCCGGAAGCGCCGGGAGTCCCCCACCTGAACGGAACGATGAGATAGGGCACCCAGCGAGGATTCGTTTTCGTCCCCTTGTTCGCCATGCGCCCCTTGGGACCGTAGGGATGGGTTTGCTTCATGTCGAGCGGCGGGGTCCCGTTCTCAATGCCTTCCGCGCCCTTTGAATCGTTGTAGACGGTGTAGTCGAATGGTCCGACCTGCCTAACCTTGACGCCGGCCGCGTATCCACCGGAAGGATTCTTGACAAGGACTTCGCCGTTCAGAGGAGCGCCGTTCGCCACCGACTTCCACGTTGCTTCGATCGCTCGCACGCCTGCCTTGAAGGCTTCCGTGGTCTGGGGCATCCCCTGGCCGCCCATAGTCTTCAGGCGAGCTTGGAGACTCGCGAGGAGCGTCGTCTTGGGCATGACCGAAAGCTGAATCATACCGGCTTCCTTTCCGCGAAGGTCGAAAGCAGCTTCAGCGCCACGCGACGGGGAAGGTTCTGGTTTTCGCTCGACCTGACGTTGGGGAATTCCTTAACGACGCGGTACGTCGGATTGAACGCGTAGAACACGAAGACCGGTGCCCCCGCGATCGGGCGGTTGTCTCCGAGCCATTTCACCTTGTTGGCGCCCCAGAAAGCGTAATCGACCCCCGGAAGGTAGATCGTGCTTCCGCTCTCGATCGCGGATATGGATTCGAGGTAGAATTCAGGGATCGTGTCGATGTCCCCGGCGCCGTGCGAAATGACCCGCTTCCCGACCTGGGTGGCCGCAAGAAGGGTGATGATGTCGCCCTCTCCGATCTTGTAGCACTCGGGGAAGGACATGCTCGCGTCGCCTTCGATGCTTTCGAGGAACCGCGCGTCGGACTCGCGATGCTGTTGGCCGGTTACGACGAAGTAGAACGGGTCGATGTACTCGACATCCGTCGCTACGACAACATCGCCCGCGTCCGGATCATCGGCTACGGGCGAAAAGGCGAGATTTCTCCTCGTCATGGAAACTGGGTAGTCGACATCGATGGTTTCATTCCTGAGCGCCCCGATCGAGATGATGTCGGCATTCGTCGTCCGATCAGCCGCTATCCCGGCGGCTCCAACGACCGCGAGCGCGTCGATGGAGAAGCAGCCAGCTCCACGATAGGTGACGATGGCCCGTTCTAACTTCTTGACCATGGGGCGAAGGACGGACAATTCGACGCGCTCGCCTCGCGCGGGCACACGAGAACCAGAGAACCGGACGAAGCGTCCGTACCGCCCGGCCTCCGCGTAGCGCACGCCCATATAATCGTGCGCCTCGGAGATCGAAGCTGTCGAATAAGCCACGGGAAGCTCGACCGTTGTTCCGTCCAGCACGGGAAGCGATAGGGACTCCTCCACGGCCTCCTGGAACCTGTATTGCCACCCCTCGCCCCCGCACAGGCGGCACTGGATATCGGGCCGGCCGTTTTTCGTCGTGCAGGCGCACCGTACTGCCTGGCGCCATCGGACCCATTGGCCGTGGCGTTCTATGAGCGCCTCGTAGTTCTCTTTCCCGAGGCTGAGACGAATCGGGGAGTTCTTGCCGAGGCCATAGCCCTTCATACCGCAAGCTCCATGAATTCCGCATCAGTCAGAATCCCTTTCCTCAGATTGCAGGAGGGGCAACTGACCGCGAGATTTCCCTTTGCATTCTTCCCGCCTCGGATGAGAGGAAGGCGATGTTCGAGATGGTAGCCCTCCTGAATCGGGCGGAGGCAGTAAATGCAGGTGAGAAACCCGAATCGGGCGATATTCTCTTCTTCGATTGCCCTGATCGTCTGAGAGGAAATCCTTCCGGCGCTCTTTTCGAGGTATCGCCTATTCGCGGACTTCTGCTTCGCGTGGCGTTTGCCCTTCTCTGTTCGATACCAGGATTGAACGAGGCTGGCATGGTGCTCTCTGTTTGCCACATGCCATCGCTTCTGAACCCGGCGAACTATGCCGGGGTGTTCTTTCGCCCATCGCTCCCGGTATGCGTCATAGCGTTTCTTGGTTTCAGGATCGCGCATGTAGCGCGCCCAGCGCTGCTTATAGATATCAGGGTTGCGCTTGTACTCGGCCGTTCTCTTTGCATCTCTACAGGCAACGCAGGTCTCGGTGTACCCATCTATGCGGCTTTTCGATCGATAGAATCCCGAGACAGGCAAGATTTCCCCGCAAGCCGAACAATGCTTCTGGATAACGGCGGGCAATTCGGTGCGAGCCTTCAAGTTTTCGACGTATTCTTTCTGCCTCTCACTAGCGCAGGTCCGGCAAATCGTATTCCGCCCGTCTTGGTTCGCGATGTTCTTGGTGAATTCCTCGATAGGCTTCTCGTTCTTGCACTTTCCACAAACCTTGGAGGCCACCAGTATCTTTGGCGTCTTCAGGCATTCCTTGCAGGGTTGACGGATGCCGCAACGATTGCGGCTCTCCGAGAAAAAGGCTTCTTTCTGTTTTTCGAGGCCGCATCGAGTACAGGTCATCAGATGCTTCCTATGGTGATGTTGGAAAACTTGGTACGATTCTCCAGAAGCCAGTTCTTGATGTCTTTGAGATAAACCTCGATACGAGCTGCGAACATCGCAGAGGTCGCCGATTGTGTTGACGAAAAGCTCTCCGATACGCCATCCATCGAAAGGGACGAGGAAGAGAACCCCGCCAAAAGTCCATCGCCGATGATATTGAGAAGCTTGCAGGCTGCCACCTTCCCGATGACCTCGCGAAGATCGCTGGGAATGAGGCCTGCATGCTCGAAACCTGCCGTGTAATCGATCTTGTACCCGTGGGGGTAGTCGCCGTTCATCCAGCTCATGCCCATCGTGAGCGAGGCCGGAGCTATGCGGAATTGGCCGTCCGATCCCGCCTTGGGAAAGAAGTTCAGCACGCCCTTGCGATGGTCGATGCGCGCCCAGGTCATGAGGTCCAGGACCTTCTGATCCGCGATCCCATAGAGCTGGAACCGCTCTACGGACAGGATCGGACGCTTCCTGAGCACGATGCGCCCGGTCCTCGTCCATCGGTCATGGCGGTATGAGTAGGGGTCCTCCGCTTCGTCGTAGTCGCGTCCGCGAACCACTTCGGAGCCTGGCTGGCAGATGATTCTGGTTTTAGGCAGGGTGATCTTCAGGTATCGCCCAATTTCGGCAGCGGCGGATTTTATGCTCTGCCGGACCTGCGCGTCGGTGAAGATATCGCCGTTGGAAGCTCGGAATTCGATCCCCCACAGGTAGGTATACCGAAGGTCATCGGCTGTAAGAATCTCGCCAAAGACGCCCTCGGGGGGCGCGTAGTTCTCAAAAGTCCAGCCCAGGCGGCCGGTCCCGATCTTAACCCAGTCGGAAGAGGCGAAGACCGACAGCGTTCCCGTGTCGACCGCATAGCGATACTGGTAGATGCCATCGGCTACGTCATAATCGGAGAAGCGATTCGAGGGGACAGGCGCGTAGGCGCCCGAATCGGAAAAGGACGCGCCGCCCCAGGTCAACCACGCCCCATCCTCGCGCTTGCGCTCCACCCGATAGCCGACGAAGCCAGCCACTCCCGAAGCGTTTTCAAGCGTGAGGATGATGTCGCGATTGCTGAGGACGGCGCTGATATTCATGATCCCGTCTTAGGCCTTTTCGTAGCCAGGGACAGTGAGCAGGTAGGCGAGATCGGCGTTCGTCACGATGGCTACGCCATCCTCGTCGAAGCTGATCGGCACCCCGGTCTCCGCATAGACCAATTGCCCCGCCCTGGCCTGGTTCTTCACTTTGGCGCCCCTCGTGGGAGCCGTCTGAGGCTCGGCCGGCGGGCTCTGAACCTCGGCGGGAGGCGTCGGCGCCTGGCTTTCACCCTGCGTTTCCGCAGCCGTCTGAGGCTCGGCCGGGTCGGTCTGTTCGGCGTTTCGTTCTCCGCGTGCCATGCGCGCCCCCTTTACAGCACGCTCACAGCGGCGCTCGTAACCACGTTCGTGGCGTCGGCGGCGGTGTGAGTACCGGCGCCCATCGCGCAATGCGCGTTGTGGTCGGTCTTGAGCTCGTTGACGAGGGTGATGGTCGATTCCAGCCTCGTCGAGAGCGCTTTGAGTGCAGGGCAGGCCTTGCACATCTTGTCTTTCAGTTCAGCCATGCTCGGGTCTCCTCTTCTAGGGAAGGCCCGGCCCACCGAAGCAGGCCGGGCCGAGGGTCAGTTGTAGAATCCGTCGCTGGTGTAGCCGACGTTCTTGACGACGCCGTGGAACCACGGAACCTTCACGTCCGGCGTGCCGAAGAGCACGATGAGGAAGGGCGTGACGGCCGCGCGGGTGGGGTAGAGATCGAACTTCATGAGAGGGAGGAACTGGTCGAACTGGATGCTCGGCTCCACCTCGTCATGGCTCAGATAGAGAATCTCGCCGGTGCCCGGCAGGTCCTCCTGCTGGTCCAGCGCCACCGTGGTGGCAACGCCGGAATCGGCGACCCGCACCATCTCGCGGCAGTCGGTGCCATCGGCCGCGTCCTTCTTCGAACGGCAGATGATGTAGCCGGTCCCCTTCTTGGCTCCGGGGGTGATCGTGATCTTCGCTTCCTTCGCGGCGGCTAGGGCGAGCGAGGCGGCGGCAGCTCCGACCGATACGCCGAATTCGTTGATCGCGAACACGGTGTAGTAGTACGTTCCCGCCGAGCCCGCGTCGAAGCCACGGCCCTGGCTGGCCGTGAGGTTCTGCGACGCGAGGGCGAAGGTGGGGGCATCGGGACGCTTCGTGGAGTCGCCGGAAGCGGCGATCTTGCCTTTCACGTACATCATCTTGTCGGGTCCCGCCTCTTTACCGGCGATCTTGATATCGCTGGAGAAGGGAGTCGGGTACTCCATGACGACCTGGGCGCCCTTCCTGTCGTCCGGATTGAAGCGGAGCCGATCCTTCGCGAGTTTCTGGAAATCCTGCGCGATCATGGACGGCATGAAGGCGTGGCTGAGGCTGCCGCCGTTCTCGAAGACCTGGCGCGCGATCTCCGTGATGGAGTCCTCGCCTACGGCGTCGGAAATCTTGGCGCCGCGAAGATCCACGAGGTTCCTGCGGCTGGCGTTCGCCCGGACCTGCTTGGACACGGAGTCGAACTGGACGGGGATGACGGCGCTGTCGGCCTGGAACATGCCGTACTCCAGGCCCTTGAGGACCGTGAGCGTGCCCGCGAGCTTTTCGGACGCGAGGGCGTCCTCGATCGTGCGGGCGACCTGCATCTGGAGGGTGACCTCCCGGTAGGTCTGCATGTACTTCATGGGCCGGGTGACACGCTCGAGGGTCTGGCTGGAATCCCCCGCGCTGCCGCCTTCCGACGTGAAGATGCTCTGGAAATCGCCCGCGTCATTCCGGCGGGTGTACTCGTGCACCGTCGAATTGACCTTCGTGTTCTTGAGGAGGTTCGAGAGCTTGAAATCCTCCTTCTTGGCCGCGAGAGCGTTGACCATGCTCATCTCGATGTCTTCGGGGATGAGCGCGCGACCGCCGGTCATGGCAGCAGCGTCGGTACCGTACCCGGCGGAAAGGGCCTTCTGGAGCTCCCCCTCGGAGACGGAACCGAACGCGTAGTCGCTGGAGTTGGTGGGTTCGAGGAAGTTCATATTGCTCTTCCCTCCTTATATGGACTTGATGAGACGGAGCGTGCCGTCGTTGAGGGCGATGCCTTTGTTGAGGCGTTCCTCGATGATCGCGGCATCCTGGAGCGACATCTTGCCCTCTCTGACGGCCTGCTGCGACTTCTGGATGATCTCCTGCCGGGTCATCGTGGCAGGCTTTCCATCGGAGCCGGTGAAGGCGCGATCCTGCTTATTCACGACAGCCTGACGCGGCATCGGACCATCCGCCATGCTCTTCACGAGCTTGCCGGTGTTGACGAGGGCGCCCCCCATGGACTTCTGGAAGGTGACCATCTCGGAGACCTGGCGCTCCATCGCGGAGAGCCGCTTCGAAATGCTCTTCGTGAGATTGTCGAGGAAGGGCGTCACGTCGAGGAAATCGGACGAGCTTTCGCGCATCTCCTCGTAGACCGACTTCTGCATCCCCTTTTTCTTGGGGGGTTTGGGGGGAGGCGCGTCGGCATCACCCTCCTCGTCGGGGTCCTCGCCCTCGGGGGCATCCGCCTTCAGGGCCTCCTCGGGCGGGAATTCGGGAAAGCCTTCCTCGTCGCCGTCGGGTTCGGTGGCTGCCTTCTTGGGCTTTTTCATGGACTTCTCAAGAGTCTCGATGGACTCATCGAAGGCCTTGGTGAGATTGGGATCAGTCATGGAAACCTCCTCCTTGATCCTGTCTTTCTTGGAAACTAAGTCTCGCAGGATTGTCTTCGCCTCTTCGGACGAGCACCCGCGATTCTTCAAAAGCTGTTCGGCTTCTTCGTCATTGCTCACGTCTCCGTAAGCCAATGCCATGACGACAGCGTAGATATCGGCCTTGCGCCCTCGGCCTCCTCCCAGGTCGGACGGGATCATCGCCCGTCCCCCGGTCATCGCGGAGGAATCGGTAGCGAAGCCAGCTTCAAGGGATTTCACGAAAGCGGCGCTGGAGAGGGCCACGGGTTCAAGCGTCTGGTTGACGGGCTTGAAGGTGATCGCAAGTTCGTCCCAAAGCACCCGGACGACCTTCTCCACCGCCCGTCCGAGGCCGGAATCGAAGGTCGAGACGATCTCGGGGCGTTTCCCGCCGACCGAGGTCTTCATCCTCGTGGAGCCGTCCTGGAGCTTCTTGATGACCTCGCGCGCCACGGCATTCGACTTGTAGAGCTTCGCCGTGACGAAGGTGCTGTCCCCGCGCGTCGTCACATCGATCGGTTCGCCGATGATGTACTTCTCGGGCGACCAATTCGGGTCCTCGGGATCGGCGCGAAGGTGACGGTGATCGTAGGAAATGACGCCGTTCGAGAGGAAATAATCCTTAGACCCCGAGAGCGCGCGCTGAAGCACAACCTGGCCGTCAAAGTCCAGGTTCTCGTTTGACGCCTCGGCCTCGATGATCCAATTCCCGTGTTCGTCGGTCTCGATGGCCTTCGACAGGGTGAGTTCGAGGTAGATGCGATCGTCGAGCCCGATGCCGTTCATGCGTCTCCATGGCGCCGGAAAAACGAAAAGGGCCGCACGCCCCGAGGGGTATGCGGCCCGAATCTCCATTCGACGCCGGAAGTTCTACTGATACTGTACTGCTTCAGAATGTATCGTGCAAGTGCCGAATGTCAAGAGATAGTCCGCCGTCCCCGAAGGAGCGCCAGATACCCGGCCCCGGCTGCCTCATCGCCCCCTTGCGCCTTCCGCCGGACAATCTCGACGTTCGCCTGGTTCTCGTCGAAGGCATGGGCCATGGTCGCATCGATTGAATCCCGAGTCGCCTCAGCCTCCGCCCGACGGCGCCCGGCGCGCGCGAGGAGCCTGTAGAGTTCTTCCCTTCGATCCTTCATGCCGCCTTCTCCTTTTCGATGCCCTGATTGTACCGATCCTGCTTCACGGCCGCGATGGTCGAGGCGAGGCCCGTATCGTCGAGCACGCCGGGGTCCTCTTCGAAGATGCTCCCGAGAGCCTTCTTTCGCTGAATCCTCTCCCACTTCTTTTTTTCGTGGTCCGTGTCGGAAACGATATCGTGGTACTCGATTTCCTGATGGGCCTGCCCCATGCGGTCGATCCTGCCCTCGCGTTGCTGCTTCACCCAGGAAGTCTGGGGAAGGTCGAAATTCACGAGGTAGGCAGCATTCTGGAGGTTCAGCCCCGTCGCGCCCGCGTCGGAGCAGAGCATGATGTCGTAGACGCGATCCTTAGGGTTCGGGGGGTTGAATCCGACCTTCACCTTTTCCTTTTCGGCGCCGTTCATGCTTCCCTGGATGATTCCGACGCGGAGCCCCTTCGCCGTAAGGGCTGCCCGAAGATTCTCGACGGTCTGGATATTGTGGGCGAAGACGACGCCGGGCTTGCGATCACCGGCCTTGCTCGCCGTCTTCGGATTGTCCGCGTCGTAAATCTTCTTCTCGATGAGGTCGACCGTCTTTCCGATCTTGGCGTTGTGCTTCCAGTCGAACTGATTCACGGCCCGGTTCAGCGCCTCTTCCTTGATCGTCCCGGAGGACTCCTGGAGCCGCCGCGCTATCTCTTCATGCTTCTCGGCGCCCTGGTTCCGGAAGGAACTCGGCGAAAGGAATTTCATCGCCTCCACGTCCACCGTGCCCGAACGCTGCGCCTTGCTTGCGCGCTTGAACATCGATTCGACCTTCTCATATTCGGCCGCCTGGTCTCCGGCGAGCGGTACGACTTCCCTCTTGGAGCTTCGCTTCACGCCCGTAACCGTCGGGCTCGCGTAGTTGTACCGCGAGATAAGGCGCTGGAGCGATCGGCGCGAGAAGTCAGAGTCGACGCCGTACCGCTTGATGAACTCATTCCGGTCGGTGAAGCGGCCGGGGGCCACCTTGTGGAGCATGTCGTAGGCCTCGGAAATGTCGTTCTTGACCGGCGTCGCCGTCTGATTCATGAAGTACGAGACGTTCCCGTTCAGGGCATCCATGACGTTCGAGAGCGTCGTGTCGTCCTTCCCCTTCCGGTTCGTCGTGTAGTGGGCCTCGTCGACCGTCAGCATGTCGAAGGAAATCCCCTCCTTCGCGAGCGTGTCGCCGAGAATCTTGCGGCGCTCTTCGGCGCCCTTGGCGTTGAAGTGCTCCTTCATCGCTTCCGGGCTCATGCCGTTGTTCCGGGCCATGAGATGCACCATGTCGTCGCGCAGGGATTGATGCGTGAACACCACCATGTCGAGCTTGCCGTCCTTCATGGCTTCGATGCGGCCCTCGCGCGTGAGCGACGGGTCAGACTTCACCCGGTACTTCCCCGGTTCGCAGAAGGTGTTGGCCTCGTTGCCGAACTGCGATTGGACGACGGATGGGACGGCGAAAATGGCGCGCTTCGCCTTGCCCTTCGATTTTAGCTCGGTGAAAGCCCCGATCGAGATGATCGTCTTCCCCTTCCCGGTCCCGAAACTGAGGTTCATTCGCTTCGTGGCCTCGAACATCTTGATGGCCCTCTGCCGTTCGCCCTTGGCCTGCATGGTGTTGACCTTGAACCGTTGCCCGCGAAGCTGATTCTGCGAAAGCTCGGGAAGCATCGAAGCCAACTGCGTTTCTGCCCGCTTCCCGATGGAACGAACCTCGGTCCCGTCGTCCTGCTTCAGATCGGCGTCGCCGAACATGTCGCCTTGGGCGGCATCGGCCCGCTTCTTCTCCTCCAGATACCCCCCAAGCTTGTCCTTCCACGATCCGGAGGCGAGGCGGCCGTTGCTCCGGTTTGCGAGGTCCCCGCCGGCCTCGCCCATCTCGCGCTTGAAGCGTTCCGTGTAGGAATCGCGAACGTCCCGATGGAGCATGCCAAGCACGTGATCCTGAGCGTTCCTTATTTTCTCGGCCCGCGTCGCGAGCTTTTTCCCGGTCACTTGGCCATAGTTCTTGACGAAACGCGCCGTGAAGTCGCCCCGAATCCGATCCAAGATGGAGGCCTGAGCGTTGCCAACGTCCCCGTGCATCCGGACGTATTCCCCCCACGGACTCCGTTCCTGCCGTGATTCCCCGGCCCTGAATTCCTCCTCGGTATGCCCCGACATCCACTTCAGGTAGTGGTCCTTCATCTGCGCCTGGTAGAGTTCGGTGAGCTTTCCGGGAAGCTCCCCTTCGAGCTTCTTGACCTCACGCTCGGCCGCAGCGGCATCCGTCACCAAGGAGGGGTCCCGGAGATCATCGATCGCGCTGAAAAGCTCTCGGGCGCCCTCCACGTTCGCACGATAGGTGCCCCAGTTGCCGGGAATGACGCGGGCCAGGGGCGGGATATCCTTCTCGCCGAACATGTCCTCGGTCGAATGATTCGCGATGAGGTCGCTCTTGATGGCCTCGAAGGCTCCCGCTTCGCTTCCCCCGTGTTCGCCTTTCAGGAATTTCGACCATGCGGCCTGCTTGGAGACGGCCTTCCCGGTCTTCATGTTCTGTCCTGCCGTCGTCTCCGCCATGCTCCCCTGGTAGAGTTCCCGCTCCCAGTACCGCCGCAGGTCGGTTTGCTCTTGGGGCGATAGGTCTTCCACCGACTTGAAGGCGAAGGAACCCTCCGGCATCTCGCCGAGCGTCCGATGGGCGGCCTCCTCGGTCTTGTGGATGGCTTCCGCGTCGTCACCGAGGCTCTGATTGTCCACGTCTCCGGCCGGAAGCTCCTCGTCGGGTCCGGGGTCTTCGTAGCTTTCCGCGTCCCGCCGCACGAGCCCCGCAGGCATCCATCCGTCCTCGTCACGGGCACCCGACTTGATCGCGTCGACCTCTTGCTCGACGGCCAGCTCCTCAGCATCGACGGGATGAATGAGCTTGCCGGGCGTGCTGATGGTGACGATCTTGCTCCCACCAAGCGAATCGATGGAATAGTCTCCCTTTTCTAACCCGAGGGCGTGCATCCTGATGATCGTGTCCTCGTTCGAGATTTCCCCGAGGTTCACTTCGATCGATTCGGGGTCCTTCGACCCCTTCAGCTCGACAACCATGGCCGCCGAGGCCTCCAAACTCCCGAGGGCCTGACCGATGATCCGGTTCGCCTCGTCGAGGTACTGGAGCCGGGCCTCATTGAGTTCGGCGACGGCCGCGAGGTCCGAAGGGTTCGCGGCGACCTCCTCCTTGATGGACTCCGCACGAGCGATGAGCTCCTTCCCGCGCTCCACCGCCTCGGCGGCTATCGTCTCGTTCACGGCCTCATGGTAGCGTTCCATGCCCTCGGCGAAGTCTTTATAGGCCTCGGCCGGCATGGAATGGCGCGCCGTCATGGCAAGGAGCTTTGCGCTTGCCCCTACCCCAAGAAGGTCTACGGTGTCCCGGTCTAGGCCTTCCGTCTTCAACGCCGCGAGGGCGATGGAGTTGAACCCCGAGTAGTTCCCGTTCGCGATCCACTTTTCAGCCCCGCCGGGATTCTTGGCTATCGTGTCGAGAAGGGAGGAGTGGACGGCGGCTTGGCGCTCCGTCTTGATCCGCTCTATTTCGTCGTCAAGATCAGCATCGAGAAGTTCCTTGAAGTCGATGGAGACTCCCTTCCCATAGGCGAGGTCTTCCACGGAGTCGACGGCCTCATCGGGTGTCCCGTCGAGCTTCACCTGAGTCCCGCCCCCTTCCTTCTTCTCGATCTCGGCGAGCTTCTTTTTCATCTCCAGGTAGCGCTTCAGTACCTCGGTCCTCTTTTCGACCTCCGCGATGGGCTTCCTCGGCGTATCCTCTTTTTCATAGAGGTCATTCTTGATGCCGTTGATCTGCCGGTTCGTCTCGATACCCTTCGTGATCATGAAGGCCAGGCTCGGGTTTTCCTGCGCGATTTCAGCCATGCGGTCAGAGAAGACCTGATTTTTCTCCTCCCGGAGAGCTTCGGCGTCCAGCCCTCCCTTGCGCTCGGCGTTTTCCCGGTACTCCGCGACGAACCCCTTCCCCTTCCCGGTGTTCTCGGTGCGTATCGCTTCATCCGCGCCTGTTGCCCCGCCGAGGCCCGCCTCGACTTGCTCCCGCAGGTCCTTGTCACCGATGAGTTCGCGCTGAATCTGGCGCACCGCGTCCTTCGCCGAGGCCAGGAAGTTGGAGCGCTGGCTTTTCAGTGCCCGCTCCTCGGCCTTCTTTGTCACGTCGAGCTCTTTTTCGAGGCGCTTCACCCTCGCCCTGTCGCCCTCTTCCTCGGCCTCCGCCATTTCCTTGAGGATTCCCTTTCGGGCTTCCCTGAAATCGTCCTCGATGGGAGCCTGGTCCCAGTCCACGAGCCCCGCGAAGTAGCTGGCGAATTCCTCCTCCGCCTTGGCCCGCGTGTCTTTCCGGTCGCTCTCGGTCTGCTTCTGCGCGTCCTTGGCGGCTTTCTTCTGAGCCTTGAATTCCTTCCGCTCCTCTGGCCGCATCTGCGATACCGTCTCTTGCTCGCGAAGCCGCTCTTCCAGCTTCTTTTTCTTCTTCTCCTCGGTCCTTTGCTCCATGACCGCCGCGTACTCTTCCTTGCTCTTGATTTTGTTCAGCTTGAGCCCGTTGAGCTTGCCGCCCGCGCCCGCGATAACGTGAGCCGTCCCCTTCCCGGTATCCTGGATCATGATCGGCGTGCCGTCCTCGGCGCCGTTCGGATGGACCGTGATCCACCGCGCACCGGCAGGCATCTTCACCTTGGCCTTTTCCATGCGCAGGCTTTCGTTGGCGAGCTTAAGGGACTTCCGCATGAGGAGGTATTCGCGGATCGAAAGCTCGACATAGCCGTCGGGCTCCACGTCGAGGACCCCTGATTTGCTGAGCCGAGCGAGCCCGTTCGAGTCATAAGCGTAGCGTTCGATTCTGCTGAACATCGGTATCTCCTATTCTATGAAACCACGTCGCGCCAGGCTCCGCCTGCCAAAACCTTCAATTCCTTGGCTTCACGCCACTGCCCCGATGCCAAGAGGTAAGCTGAGTATACCTTGCTCCATCCCCCCCCATTATGACCGAACCAAAATTCGCGGTCGGAAGAGCGAAATCGGGCATACCGACTTCCGGAGCCCCCACAAGAAGGCCGGTGGCATTGAGAACGTGAAGCTGAAGCATGATCGGGAAATCGGCGCCCGGATCGCCAGAAGCCAGCCCGATTGCCAAGAGCGCGTGAATCTGTCCTATGGCGGGAGTATCGAGAACGGGATTCCCTATAGCCGGAGTCGCCGCCCCAAGATTGTGGACTTGCCCGACGGCTGGCACCCCGACGATGGGCGAAGATGCAATTCCCGTTGCCACGAGGGCATGTGATTGACCAATGGCAGGCGACCCAACAACAGGACTCGACACTATCCCCGTCGCAGACAGTGCGTGCTTTTCCCCGATTGCCGGATTCCCGACGGCTGGACTGGCGGTGATGCCGCTTGCGGTCAGAGAATCGGTGCCGCCACCTCCAACAATGAAGGCAAAATTAACCGCGCTCCGCCCCGCCGGGGTCAACGAAGAGAGCGGAAAATCGACTGCCGTTCGAGCCGGGGGGGTGTATGCCATGTCAGCTCACGAAGGGCGCTCCGGCTGCCGTGTAGTAGGTGCCGCCTCCGGCGTCGTGCTGAGCGTAGGCAAAGGCGATCTTGCCGTCAGGAATGGTGGCGCATGACCAGGTTCCTCCCGCGCCGGTTGTGATGGTCGCCCAGAGGTAGGCATTCGTGAGGGAGGTATCGTCCGCGATGAGGACGAGCACCTTCGCGCCGACGACGCCGGTTCCGCCATTCGTCACGGTCCCGGATATCGCGTGCACCGCGACGGGCTCCTCCTGCCAGCAGCAGTTGACCATCCAGGTGTTGGTCACGGGATTGCTTGCCGCAGCCGCAGCATCGACGCGGACAACGTAGGACTGGCCGGGATAGAGCTTGTAGGGGATCTTGGAGACGAGCGTCGGAAGGAGGGTCACCTCGGTCGATATGACCTGTTCCACTGCGGTGTGATTCCGGGCGATCATGTTCCCAAATGACGGGGCTGTTATCGTCGCCGCGAGTTCTCCTTTTCCGGCTAGATCGGGAGTGCTTCCACCCCACAGCTCGACCTCGGCAGAGCTTGTCTGCGAGGTGTCGAAAGCGCCCTTAGAAAGCAGGCTTGCCCCCCGTTCCTCGATATCAACCGAGGAACGGTAGCCGCGAACCGGGGGAGTGACGTCGGTCAAGGCCCCTAGTCCGGGGTCCATGAACACCATGAGCCTTCGGATAGAAACGACAACGCCGGACTGCCTATCGTTCTCGATGACGAAAAGGACTTGGTTCGTCGTTTTGTCGCCCGCGATGCGCGGAGTGCATGCGAGGCCGGAGAACGAGATCGCCACGGACTAAGCCTCTTCCCAGACCGCGTTGACGATGTAGTGATTCGTCGCAGGATTCGACGTTCCCGCTGCGGCGACGACATGGACGACCAGCGATTCGTTCGCCGCGAGCTTGAAAGAAGCAAGTCCCGAGTCGGCGACGAGG
This sequence comes from uncultured Spirochaetota bacterium, assembly GCA_903821875.1. Taxonomy (GTDB): domain Bacteria; phylum Spirochaetota; class Spirochaetia; order Treponematales; family Rectinemataceae; genus CAIJMU01. The sequence continues at coordinate 23,311 of CAIJMU010000113.1, read as the reverse complement.
GCGGGGAGCATGTCACACTCGCCGGAGATCACCTGCCCGACGACGGTGTGCATTCGCATTCCAAACTGTTGCCAGAGCGCGACACCCGGAGTAGCCGTGATTGCGGCGGCCGTGCCATCAGCCGAGGCTCCACCTCGCGCGGTGACCGCAGCGTTCGACGCGGCTACACTGTCGAACTGGCCCTTTGTCATCGCGGTCCCGCCCGTCGCCGCCCCTACGAAGCGCGAGCACTTGAACTGCGGCATAACGGCGGTGAGCACGGCGGTCGTATCCATCATCATCACGAGACGGCGCAGCGTGACGACTACCGGAGAGCCCGTGATATTTTCCAAGGTGAAGAGGTTCTGCGCCACCCCCGCGTTGCCGGGAACGCGGAAGGTTGTGGTTATGAAGGTTCCGGCCATGCTTATACCGCGTCAGGGATGCCGACATCGAATGCGGCTAGGGTGAACGCATTTCCAGCGGTAACGGCCTGGGTTGCTGAAAGCGCCCCGGTAGCGTAGAGCACCGTTCCGGAACACAGCGCCCAATGGGAGGCCGTACCGGACGTATTGACCACCCCATCGGTGATCGCGGGTACCGTCACTTTTCTTCCGTTCGGCGCCCTGTCCCCCGGAGTGCCTACGGTTATGGGATTCTTAGTCCCGAGTTTGTTCGCGCCCGAGGCGGCGGCATAGGTGGCGGGCTCCGCGTTGCAGATGAAGAGCGTCGTCACGTTGGACACGATAACGGCGAGAGCGGCATCGAGGGAAACGTCAGCAAGAAAGGCCATGGTTCATCTCCTTTAGGTCGAAAGTTTGAAGTAGAGGGCGCCGTCCTGGATTCCATCGGGATTCGGAGGGTCGCCGGTTCCATACATGACTATTGGCCGCCATTCAGTGTCATTATCGGCCTCGCTCTTTTTGGCAAGGACCATGCCGGAGCTTCCGCCCGACGGAACTCCCGGACCCGTGAGGCCTCGATCCCCGGAAGGCCCCTTCGCAGTAGCCGTGACAGTTATCCTATCCACCTTTCGGATTGTGGCAATCTGGCTATACTGCACCAGCTCCACCTGAATTCCGTCGGTGTCAATCTCGTACTGGCGCGCCTGGATTGAAATCCGCTCAGAAGGCGCGACTTCTACCAGAACGTCGCTCACGGAGTGGCCACCACATAGGCCCCAGCCAGCACCGTCCGCTTGAAGCCGTCGGGGTCCACCCAATTCAGGTCCCACTTGTAGGTTCCGACCGGCGTTGCGAGCGCCACCGCATCATCGATTTCCAGAGTGATCTTGCCCAGAGCCAGATCGACAACGACTACCGGGATTTCCACGATAAGGGCTCCCGTGCTGGCGTTGACGACCTTCGCGGAAAACGTGTACAGGGTCAGGTCGATGTTCCAGTCGAGTTCGACGTTGCGCGTGTTGTCCTTGTAGATGGAAATGTTCAGCACGCCGCATTGTTGCTTCAGCTCGGCCACGATACCCCTCCGCTCTTCACGATGAGCTTCTTTCCATGATTCGCTTTCTTGAACGCCTCCCGCTTGAAGGCCTCGATACTCGTCTCGTCCATGCTTCCGAAAAAGCCGGGGCGGTCATACTGCTTCAGGTAGGCAGCCTTGGCCTCGGCGGCATCGTTGAAGCCGAGCATGGTCTTGTCCTCATCGTACTTGCCCGTCACGGGATCGTTCTGATGAACCACGAAGACCTTTTCGGATTCAGGGTCAGGCCCTATGTAGCAATCCAGGTGATCCTTGTCCTTCCCGACGGTCCCGCGCACATAGCCGTAGGCGTAGTGCATCTTCGTTTCCCATTCGTGGCCATCCTTGTCCACGCCCCGACGCACGCTTCCCTTCCGGTTCTCGATGCTGATTTCCATACCGTGAAGCGTCATTCTGCCTTGAAGCTTGTGGCCGCTCCATGTCAGAGAACGGGAGAGGCGGAAGGCCTTCAAGAGCTCATCATCTTCCTCGAAGAACCTATCGACGAGGGGGAGGACCGTCGCTTCATAGACCGATTGCCGGGGATGGTTGCCCTTCCCGTTCCACTGGGCTTGGTATTCAGCCTGGTTCCCTTTCTTGGTCGCGAAAAACTGTTCGAGGGCTCGAGCGAAGCATTCGCAGGTCCGGTTCTGGTAGTCGGACTTCTGGGGCGACGCCATGTTGGACCGGAAGGTCCGGGCGATCTTGCCCGGCAGAGAGGACCAATCGTCCGATGCGTAAAAGTGGCGCCCGCCCTTCGAGCCGAGGTAGTTGTCCATGAAGTGCGCCCACTCATGTGCTAGGGTGAAGCCGAAGCCCATCTCCCCGTTCCGCATGGTAACGCCGATCGCCCGGTGAGAGGGGAAGTAGATGCCCGCCGCGTTTCGCGCGTGCATGAGGACCTTGCCCGAATGGCTCACCTTGAGCCCGAAGCCCTTGGCCATGCTCGCCCGGTTCCCGTAGACGCCGTACACCGCGTCCAGGGCGGTTCTGATTTCATCGATCTCCTTCTTGTTGATCGCGTCACCGTTCTGGCGCTTGACAAGAACGCCGTATTCATCGAGGAGGTCTTTCCGCGTGCCCGAGTTTCCGTAGGCCGTCTCCTGCCCCTTGGCGTAGGCCGAATAGTTCTCCTCGATCTGGATGTTCATGTCGGAAAGCTTCTGCTTCATGTCCGCAATCGCCTCACGGACGGGCGCCCACCGCGCGCCACCTTGCGCCCCAAGGAAATCCGATGCCAGGGCGAGGGTTGAAGGCATGGCCCGATTCTCCCCCAGCATCCGGATGGCCCGGGCGCGCCGCCTGCTGCCCGGATAGAGCCGGGCATATTCCGTGGCCCGCTCCTTTCCTAGGGCCTTAGCCCGCTTCAGGTAGTAGTCCTGCATGGCCGCGAGAACGTCGACGCCTACCCGAGCATGGATGATGCCCAAGCCAGGGCCTTTCCCGAGGAACACCATGTAGTCGCCGTCGTCGAGCTTGGCCGCTTCGATGCGATGGCCTGAACTACCGAAGTGACGGTCCTCGATCTCAGGCATCCAGCCCGGCCGCTTCCTTTTCAGGATGTCCTTGTCGGGAATGAGGCCGATCTTGACCGGAATCACGTCGCGGTAGTCCAGGTAGTCATGCGTGCCCTCGACGCGCCGAGGCTCGAACTCATAGGCCTCGGGGGCTTTCTCTTCAATCTTCGCACCGCAAAGCTCAGCCTCGGTGGCAGCCCGCGTCTCGGGACTAGCTTGAGCCATGATTCGGGCGATCTTTTCGGGTTCTTTCTCAGGAAACACTTCAGCGATAGCCTCCGGTTCTATCTCCACGAGATCACCGTCGCATACAACCTGCAATAGCCCGCCAAGGGCTATCTTGCCAGTCTTTAGGTTCCCACCCTTGTCTTTGAAGGCCACCGAGGTTCCAGCCGACAGGAGGTTGATGAATCTCTTCTTGCGAGCCACTTCGTCTATCTCCGCCTCGGCGAACATGTCAAATTGAACCCCGAGCGGCTTTTCTTTTGCGGCTTCTCCGGGAAGCACCCATACCGTCGTAGAATATGCCGTGCCCTCGCGAGTCACCACCATCTTCTTGGGAACCAGCTTGGGATTGCGCCGTGCCTTTTCGAGGAGCGGAATGACGAATCGTATGATCAAATTGCGAATTTCAGGCACGGAAACCTCCGAGTAAGGCGTAAGGACGCGTTTTTGTAAAAGAGGCGCCCGCTAAGGAGCGCCTGACCTAACTACTTGGAAGACTCGGCGGCCCTCTTCTTCTTGGCGTTTTCGACAATCGCTCCGACCCTCTCGATTCCCGCCTTGACATCGGGAGCAAGCTTCTCATCCGGGGTCACGTCGCCGTTGTCGTATTCGTCGTAGATGTCGGGGCGCTCTTGTGGACTCGGCATTTTGGCCATTGACATCCTCCTCTTTGAGTATATGGCCCTCGCCATGGACTTGTAAAGGAGCGCCTTCAGGAAGGCTCCAAATCTACCCTTCCCCTGATTGGAAATGAGAATGGGTTCCTGCCCCATGCTCACGTCGTTGTCCCTGAAGCTCCACGTATCGGCGAGCTGCCGAACCTTGTCAAAGGTCGCTTCGTTTGTCGTATTAGCCAGGACGACATCGACAGGGACATAGCGCTTCGTCTTTCCCATGAACCGCATGACCGCCCGTTCGGCAGCCCCGATCCTTGGAAGGTGCATGTAGTGAGCTTCGACCGAATACCCGGCATCCTTGAAATAATCGATCTTCTTCAGAGCGCTCTTTTCGGTCTTCATCGTCGCGTCGAGCACCACATTCAAGCCATTCTTTTTAGCCTCGACGAGTACCTTTTCGAGAATGTCGCTCGATTCCTCATGAATCTGCGCCGCATTCCATCCCTCGTATTCGGGGAGCATTCCCTTTATCTCGTCGGCGTCGAGCTTGATGACCTTGGCGGGATCGTAAACCTTGCCCTCGAACCACGACTTTCCAGACCCTCCTCGCCCGCCAAGCATGATGAAAACCGGCTTTTCTCCTGGCGAAGGCATCGCACCTACAACGGTTTTGGGCGACAGGATGGTGCCCAATATCTTGTCATGCAGGCGCTGGCGTTCTTTGGTGTAGACAGCCTCGGCATCCTTGCCCGAAACACGGAAGCCGCCTATCGTTTGCTCCAGGTTCTCCAGCCGCTTTTCCGTCTTCTCGATCGCCTCGATTGTTCCGGGATTCTTGCCCTCGATCTTTTCCAATATCGACTTCCCGGTAATGGTCGGATCATCAAACTGCGCGGCCCATGAGTCGGCGTGAAATGTTCCGGGTTCTATATAGGATTTCCTGGGATCGGGCTTGTCGGAATCGGGGTCATCGCCGTTTCCACCACCGTCTCCGCCGCCACCCTTCCCGCCTCCCCCGTCCTTTCCTCGGCGTCTCCCCTTGTAGCCCGTGATGTCCTTCCATTCGACAGGATGCGTTCGCCCCTCGGAATCCTTGACGACGACCCCATCGTGGCATTCGTCATCTACGACGGTTCCCCTGACCACCACACCGTTGCTCTTGAAGGTGATTTCGTCGCCGTTCTCTATTCGGTGCATGCCATACCCATGTTTGCTTCCCCGAGCTTCCTCCGGATCAGTCTTTGGGCCTCCGGGTGTAGGCGTGCCAGCTTCGCCCGGCTTCATCCACTTGTACTGTTGAAACGTCTTCCCGCCGCGATTCACCGTCACCTGTTTTCGGACCAGCCGACTCGTATTCAGCGCCTTCGCCATGAGACTCGTGACAGGAATCCCAACGGATACATCCGCCGCTTTCCTGATGAATAATCCGGGCATGTCGTCCTCCATGCAGTTTGGTAAAGTGTTTTTCTCTAGGACGAGGAGGCGCCCCATCGGCGCCCCCTTCAGCTTAGAATCCAGCGTTCTCGTCGAAAAGGGTGTAGTCATGATCGACGCCCTTCTCGTCGGTCCATGAATGGTCGCTCGAATATGAAGTCTGGCGCCCGTGGTAGTACGTCCCCGCTAGGACCGTCCTGAAAAGGTCCCCGTGCCAGGCGCGCTCCTTCGTCAGGTCGTCGCTGTACGAACCTGTGAACCACTCGTCGCTGTCCGGGTAGTACCGCCTGAGCGCATCCTTCACGGCCCACCAATAGACCCCGAAGCTTTTGTAGATTCGCGGGTTCTTCTTCAGCATGTCGCCGATCGTGAGGGCTGTGCGCTTCACGTAGTCGTCGCCGCCCGGAACCTTGAGCTTGGCGACAAGGCCATCCACGAAATCATTGTCGTAGAACATCACCTAGCCCTCCTTCCTCATTATAACCAATCGGGCGGGCTTCCGGTATATCGCCCGGATCGCCTTTTCGACCGTCGGGCGCTTGCGGAACGCGACCCCCGACCTTCCGCCGTAGGACTTGTCGTACTTGACCTCGTACTCCGGATTCTTGGCGATGATCTCCTTCAGCTCCCAGGCGCCAGAATGGCTGGTAATGCCCTTCCGCTTCATCCGGTCTACCACATCATCGACGGGCTTCCAGTAGGTCGACGCCAGGGCATCGACAAACTCGGCTGCGGGGTTCGCGCGGTACTCCCTCATGGCAGGCTCGCGAAGGACCTCGGAAATGCCCGTCTCCTCGAATACCGGATCGGAGACGGCATCGCCGCTTGTCTCGGCCTCATCAGACCTGATTGCCGCGATGATCCTCGCATGGTCTTCGGGGCGATAGGGATTTAAGGCCTCGTCGGCATCCTTCGTCTTGAAATCCCAGCGCTTTGAAGTGAGATGGACCTTGCCCTCGTCGTCCATCCTGAAATAATGCACGTCCTTGCCCGAGTATTTCAGCATGTCTCGGTATCGGTCTCGCTTGAACGTCTGCCCCTGCTTGCTGAAATCTTCCGGTGAATAGAGGGAGCCGAGCTTCCTGATGTCGGCTTTCGTAGGGCTGGCGAGATGGACGGGGTTCTTTCCGCCTCCAATACCTTCCCCCTGCTTCCATTCCTCCCATTCGGAATTCCAGCCGCTTCCTTCCTGCGATGCGGGCTTGCAGTGCATCGTCTGCTTCTTGTGGTTGATGTCGGTGACGACGTAGAGCCCCTTCCTGAGCATGAATGCGTCGCCGGGCTTGTAGACCCTCCTCGCGGTCTTGTCATAGATGAACTCGGGAGGATCATCGGCAAGAAGCTCAAGATTCTTGAACTCGGGATTGTTGCGGAGGGATTCCTCCATGTTGTAGAGCTTCCGCAGGCGGTTCTGATACTGGACCGTCCCCTTGTCGCCCTCGAAGCCCTTGATCGACCCGCGCATGAGGCTGAGGCTCGCGAGCGTCGCGTGAACCTTGTCAGCATTCGCTTCCTTGAATTTCCCTGCCTTCACCTTCTCCATTTCGGCGCGTCGCTCCCCCGTCTTCTCCTTGTCCCCCCATTCTTCCGTGAGGGCGAGAAGGAGCTCATCAGGATCGATGAAGGAGTCGTCGTTCGGATTGGTGAAGACGTTCGATTTGGTTCTGAGGAGCTGATCGATCCAGTTCGCCTTGCTCTGGACGAGATTGACCGAGTAGTTGTCGATCGTGCCGGCCGCGAGATAGGTATGGAGCGCCACCATGCCCTGTTTGTTGCCCTGCCTGTCGACGCGGCCGTTCCGTTGGATGAAGTCCGAGGGACGGTAGGGGATGTCGAAGTGATGGAGGGCGGCGCTGTTTTTCTGGAGGTTGACGCCCTCGCCCATGGTCGGAGTCGTCCCGATGATGACCTTGTACTTCCCCGTGTTGAATCCGTCGATCGCGGCCGAGACCTCATGCTCCAGGGCGGTGTCGCTCTTCTTTCCGCCCGACTTCGTGATTCCGTTCACCACGACGATTTCGGATTCGCTGAAGCCCTTGGCCACCAGTTCAGCCTTGATCTTGTCGTGAAGGTTGAAGGAACCGTCCCCGGAAACAACTCGATCGCAGAATACCACTTGCCCGCCCCCCGTCGCCTTGAAGCTGTCTATGGCGTTCTGGGCGAGCGTTTCGAGCTTGGGATTCTTCCAGCCCTTGTGCCCCGTGGGATCGTACAATTCGAGGTCGAGGGAGGCCGTGCGCATGCGGGTATAGAACGTCAGGAAGTTCTCCTTGCTCCCCGCTCGCTCTTCCTTCGACATCATCTTGTACTTCTCAAGCTCCTCTGATATGCCCCGCAAGACCCCCGATTGCTCCGCCTGCATGGGTATCACGTTCGGATGATTCTCTGATTTTGGCTTGGGAAGCCCGATCTTCGTCGGATCATTCTGAAGGTCGGTGTACTTGAAGAACATGTCCTGAAGGGTCCGCAGGTTCTTGAAGCCCTTTAGGATTCGCCCTTCCTTCGGCTTCCCATCTCCCCAGTCGCACTTCAGGCCGACTTCGATATCGGCGAAATTGCGGATGAAGTCGTCGATGTTGTGGATGTTCAGGGTTTCGAGCGTTTCGGGAGCCACGTGCATGAGCATGTTGTAGTATTCGAGCGGGCTATTCGTGAGTGGCGTTGCCGTGAGGAGGAAAACGTTTTTCCCATCATGGGCGCGCCTGATATGCTCGCTCTTCTTGAAGAAGCTGAGGGCGCGATCGGAACGCCGCCCGTCGTTCATCCCGGTTTCGCGGGAAAGGCTTGAGCTGAAGAGGTTCTTGTAGTTGTGCGCCTCGTCGGCGAACAAGGCGTCACAGCCGAAGTCCTCGAAATTGATGGTCTGGTTCGTCTTTCCGGCTTCGAGCTTCCCGCGCGCCGATTCCTTCGCTTGCTCCACCTTCCGGGAGCTTGCGGCGGCCTTGTCCATGATCTGTCCCGCCACGATCTCATCCGTGATGCGTTGATCCTCCTCGGGCCGGAGCTGAATCTCGGAGGCGGCCGACTCGGGGAGGATGATCACGTCAAAGTCGCCGTTGGCCAGGTCCTGGTACATCTTGTACCGCTTTGCTTGGTTCGCGTATCCCTCGGATTCAGGATCGACAGCCCCGACCTTGAGGCCCGGCATCGAGCGAGCGATGTACTTCACCCAGTCCTTCACCTTGTTGTTCGGGACCTGCACCATGGGCCGCTTCAGCTTGCCCTCTTGCCGGAGGAGCGCCATGAGGCAGATTGCCGCATAGGTCTTCCCGAAGCCGGTGCCGAGCGCCGTGATGCCCTTCCCTTGCCGGTAGAGATGATGGATGGTCTGCCATTGCCAGGGCTGAATCTTCACGTCGGGATTCCAGCCATCGATGTTCACCGAGTAGGTCTTCGTCGGCGCCCCTATTTCGGCGTTGAACTTCCGATTGAAAAGGCCTTCAAGCTGTTCTCGGACCTCGGCATTGTTCGACACCCATGCCTTGAAGTTGTCCTCTGCGTTGCGGTTGAATGTCTCCGTGTCGGTTGTTTTCGACCGTTGCTTCTGCATGTTCAGGAAGTAGACGAGTTCATGGCTGAGCTCTTGCCATTCCCCCGCGTCGATGTAGTGTCCGGGGTCCCGCCAATTCTTTCCCCGAATGTGCTTGTCCTCGTCGTACTCGACACCCCACTTCCCTTCCTCATTTCTCGAAAGCGTCTTGCCGGTGAATTCGCCCCCGTATCTCATGCCCTCGCTGGCTTTTGCCCAGCGGTCGATGATCTCCTCGGGAATCCATGAAGACTGAGGGGTGAACTCGGCTTCCTCGATCGGGACCCAACCGGCCGCCTTCTCCAGTTCGTCGATACCGTGCTGCCATTTCTCGCGTTCGCCCTTCCACTTGTCGCCAGAATGATCGGCGAGGGCCTTTTTCAGGCCATCCACCTTCTCCCATGCGTTCCCCGCTATGAAATCCTCGCGGAGCTGCCAGCATCCGTCGTATGTCAGGAAAGCGTCCTCGCTTTCTTGCAGGGAGACCATGAGGCTGTCTATGTCATTCGGGAAATAGGCGCGGAGGGCTTCGGGCATGGCATCGACCATGTTGCGCTGAAGGGTAAGGAGCGCCGTGACGGCGGGATTGTGGCCGTCGATAATTTCGATTTCCTTCGCGTAGACGTTCTGCTTCGTCAGGATACCGTCATCGATCCCCACGAGGCCTTCATAGACCCCCGAAAGCGAGGCGGTCGCATTGAGGAGCTTCCTGATATCCTTGTCGTCCTTCGGGGCCGCTCCATAGGCCTCCTCGTAGGCCTGGATGAGGCGCCTGGTCTCCCGCTGAAGATCATCGACGGGCGCCGAGTCGCGCATGGCATCACGGATCGCCTTCACGTTCTCTGCTATCGCCTTGACCTGTTCAAGCTTCTCCGCCGCCAACTCATCGGCGCCCTTCACCCGCTCCCAGCGATGGTTGGCGTTCAGCCGATAGACGCGGCCGTCTTCGCTCTTCGTCGCCCCGACGGCCAGGGTCTTGGCCGCGACAGCCTCCGCCTCGGCTTCGGTCAGCGTCGTCTCGTCGCCCTTCTTGCGCCCCGAGGCCTCGCCGGGGGTCTTCGTCATGGAGCGAAGGCGTTCTAGGTCCTCCGTGGTCTTTTCGGTTTCGGGCTCGAAACGCGCGACAGCCTCGTCCATGTCGGCAAGGGTAAGATCGCCCTCCACCACGTCGCGACCCCAGTTTCCGCCCCCCTCGTTCAGATTCCCGAGTATGTGTTTCGGCTTTCCCTCGTAATACGAACCCTCCACCCACCCGTCGTTCCAGAATCCGGCCTCTTTCAGCCCCTTCTCGTCGAGTTGCCCAAGGCGGCCCCGAATCTCTTCCGGGTACTTCCTGAAGAAGATGATGTCGGGCTGAACTCCGGTTTGGGTATGCTTGAAGGACCCGTTCGGGAGCCGCGCCGCGCCCATGAACTGCCCTTTCTTCAGCAGCTCCGCCCGCCATTCGCGATTCCCCTTCCCGTCCATGACTCCCGGATGAACAATCAGCGCCATGGAGCCGCCATCCGCGAGAGCATCGAGCGACCGCGAGAGGAAGTACCGATCGAGGCTCTTCTCCTCGGGCATGTCCATGAAGGCAGTCTGGACGGATCGATCGCCGAACGGGGCATTCCCGATCACGCGGGAGAAGGCTTTCCGATTGTGGAGGTTGAATTGCTCGAAGCTGCCCGAATGAATGGCCGCCCCCTCCTGGACGATCGAAGCGGCGGCGGCCGTGCGCCCGTCCAGCTCGACACCGTGGAGCTCAAGCCCTTCCGGGGCCACCTCGAAAAAGACGCCGGTGCCGCAGGATGGTTCAAGCACCGATTCTCCTGCCTTAACGAGGGAAACCTTGTCCAGCATCTTCCAGGTCATCTTCGCCACGGGCGGAGAGGTATAGAAGTCATAAAGGACGCCGCGCTCATCGTCCGCCTTCACGCCGCCGAAGCCCGAATACTTCCGAATCTTCTCCACGTCCTCTTCGGAAAGCTCATCGCGCACCTTGAGGAGGAGCCCGGCCACCTCCTGATTGAGCTTCGCGCGGGCGGAAGGATTCAGATGCTTCCCCTTCCCAACCCACGATCCGTAGTCACGGAATGGGGTCTCCTCGATCGCCAGGGCCAGATTACGCCGCGCTACGTCGTCGGGGGAAGCTTCCCGCCGATCATCCTCCGGCAGGGCTTCAATCGGCTTCTCCTCCACAATAGGCCTCGCGACAGCAGGAATCGGCGCGTGCGGGCTCTCCACCCTGAGCCGTGGAGCCTCGGCCGGCCCTTCGTCGAACAGGTCGAACTGGCCAGCACGCGGCTTCTCCGCCTTGGCTTCAGCGGGGAGGACCCAGACGGTTTTAGGGTAGGTGGTTCCATCCTCGTTCGTGAGGATGATCCTTTTCGGTACCAGGCGGGCGCTATGGCGTGCCTTTTCGAGCACTCCCTGTATCGGAATCATGACGAAGCGCCGAAATATGCTCATTCCCCTCCCCCTTCCTTGGCCGGATTGTCCTTGAACCAGTCCTCCGCCCACTTCCCGCCGTCAGCGGCTCCCGAATCGCGGTAGAGCTCATTGATTCGCTCGCGGTAGCCCGGCGTCGTGTCGTCCAGGCGCGTGATGCCCTTCGCGGTGAACTCGGCCTTCGCCTTCCCCACCGCCGCACCCCATGCGGCCTCGCGGCCCTTCAGCTTCGCCATGGCTGCGTCAAAGAGGCTGGGCTTGCCCTCCTCGGCCGGAGGCGCCCACCGCGCCCAACTGCCTCGGCACCATGGATGCTGAGCCCCCGCCGCGATCCACTCGTCGCCGCCCTTCTTTCCGATCCGTGTCTTCCCTTCCCATATCGCCACCGTAGCGTAGGGGTCGCTGATCTTCTCGTCGACCAGGGCCTCGTCCGACCACAGCACCACGGCGCCTTGGATGCGCCTGCAATGCGCGCAGGTAGCGTCGTCTAGAACCTCGTAGCGCTGGAAATAGAGCTTTTCGCCCGCCTTCGCATCCGAACGTTCGGATACCAGGAAGGCCGTGTTCATGTTCTCGTTGACTTCCGTCTCGACGATGCGCTGCCAGTCCCGGTTCAGGGAGCCAAAGCGGTCAAAGAGGTCTTGCGCCACCTCGCTCTTGGATTTCCTTTCCCTGATGCCCGAAATGAAGGCCTGATTGATCGTGCTTTTGGTCTTGGAGTCTATGTCCCGGATGTACTGCGCGCACGACTCCTCGGCGACCTTGATCCTGTCGGCCTCGAAATCGGAGACGCCGAAGAGGCGCCGGTAGTTGGCCGGGTCGGACATGTATTCGAACTTGTGGCGCCAGTATTCCAGTTCTTCGAGGCGCTTGGCCTCCACCGCTTCCCACGAGTTGTACTTCAGCATCCGGTCGAGGACCTTCCCGAGGGCGACGGCATCGAGGACCATGCGCTCCTCGGCGCCGCGCAGGCCTCGGTTCAGGAATCGCTCGATTGAGACGACGAATTCCCGCCATTGACGTTGGGTGATCGGCTTCCCCGTCTCGGGCGTGTAGAGAATCTTACCCTTGTAGATGAGCGGATCGGTGTCGGCGGCCTTGCTGAAGGTTGTGATTCGCGGCAGGTCGAAGGCATGGCAGGCGGTGTTGTAGATTCGATCGAGGAGGCCCGCGTACATGAAGGTCCACTTCTGCACGAGGTCTTCATAGGATCGGTAGGGAAAGCGCTCGACATGCTCGCTTCGTGGCTTCAGGGTGACGGGGACCTTCATGGCCTTGGCCAAGGAATTGACCGCCGACAGGTACTTGTCCCGGCGGTTCACGTCGTTCACGTCCATGACGGACAGGCGGTATTCCACTTGCAACCTCGTTTAGGTAGCGATATACTCATAGTGAGCCCGCAACATCGGGGAGTGGCTATGGTTCTCAATCATGAGAATGAGCCCCCCCACTCGCGGGCTCCTTTTTTATCAAGTGATGGTCGTAGTATTTCTTCCCCTCGACGGTTTCCTTGATTACCGATTCCACAACATAGTGTTTTTGCCCTATCTCCAAAAGACAGCGCATTCTATAAATGGCCTTCACGTTCTCATTGCCGTTTTTGTCCGGCTCGACGGATAGAAGTTTGCTTTGTTCCAGTATTTTCGGAATCACCATGATGGAAAGACAATGGTCGATTTTCGAGGCATGTGACAGAACCTCATCTATGCCATCCCTCGAAATCCTGATTTCGTATCCCGTGTCGATATTCTTGAACAGCTTTCCCTGCATAGTATTCCGGGCGAACAAAAGGACTTTCTTCTGAATATCCCGAATGCTTTCTATGCCTGAAAACGTGTTTGCTGGAGCACGGACAAGGGGAAGGTTCGGGTTCTTCGGAATGTAGTAAACCTTCTCCCGCCTCCCATCCTTGAACGTGATGATCTTGAAAGGAAGACGCCCCTTCTTCTTGCGGGACTTTTCTAGTTGGATGCAGAGCACGGCCGTTGTCACCGCCTAGACTTCCTGATCCATTCCTGCACAAACGATGCAACAGGGCCAAGGATCGACTTCCTGAGCCCCCTGCTTCTTGCATACTCGTCGAATACCTTCGCAGCGCTCCCGATCTTGTTGTTTTCATAGGCCCATTGGGCGGCGCTGTCGCGGAACTTGTCGATGTCCTCGTACTGGCTGGAACCCGCATATTGCGCCAGTGCCCCGCTTGAATGGTCCCTGATCGTGGCAAGAGTGTCTTCGATGGTCTTGTTTGGCACTCCTGCCTTGGGAGCAGGCAGGGATAAATCGGTCCAGCGGCCCGCAGGCTTTGGAGTTTCCTTTTTCTCTTCCAACTTTATGCCTGGATATTTCTCTTTTGTGCGACGTATAAGGTCTTCTTCCGGATCAAAGTCGTCTAAGTCGTCTAAGTCGTCTAGGTTGTCTGCGGCTACCTTGTGACGCTTGATCGGGACGTTTGCCGACGACGCCTCAGCCATCAGCTCGTCGTATGCCTCGCTAGCGGCGCGAGAACCGGGGCTTTCCTCGTGGCTTTCCTTGTTGCCTACGGAAGCTGGCTTGGGCTTCCCTTTTGTTCGCTCATCAAAACTAAACCCGTGCTGGGTCGGAGCTGTCTTATCGGTTGGATCGACCCAGACCGTAGCCGTGTAGGTCGAGGCTCCCCGATGGATGGTCCTTTGCTCCGGTACCAGCTTCGCGCTCTTCTGCGCCTTCTCCAGCCATTCTTTCGCGATTCGTATTACCAGTAACATATCAGCCTCCTTTTAGACGATGATCTCAATCACGTCAGACCTGATGGACTTCCCTATGGAATCGTAAATGCTCCGCTTGCCCCCGCCCGAAGCGCCGTCTTCGCCCGTCGGCGCGGTGCTTCCGCCGCCGGAGCGCCTTCGGCCCCCTGCCTGCCCAGTCAGCTCGCCCGTCTGCGCGGGCTTCTGGCCGCCCTCCTCGGGCTCCTGCCCCTCGTCCATGAGGAGCTTGCGGTAGGCCGCCGAGGGGTCATCCCCCTCCTCGCCACCCGCGCCATACTCCTCGGCTCCGGGCGGCATGCCCGCCTCGCCCCCGGCCTGGCCCTGGGCGGATTGCATGAGTTGGACGACGTAGGGATTGAGGGGAACCTTTGACCAGTCCTCGCCGAAGGGCTTCAGGTCCGCCTCGGCGCGAAGCTCGTCGATCGTCTTGAAGGTCCGGAGCTCCGCCTCCCGCGTCGCGTTCTTTAGGCTAGGATCGTCCCTTTCGTAGCCAAGAAACTCGAAATCAAATCGCGGGTCGAGCCGATCGAGGATCTTCTGATAGTGCGCTTCGAGGAACGAAAGCACCGATCCCAGCCCGTGCGACTTCGATGCCTCGATCCTCGGCGCCGAGTTTTCGGGTATGACAGACGTACTCTTGGAAGTCTTGATACCAAGCTCTTCAAGGTCGATACCGAACAATGCCGCGACGCTGGACCACAGGAATTCCGTCCATTGGGAAAACTCCATGTCCTTGTTCGACCCCTGAAGAGATACCCATTCGAACTTCCTGCCTTCGCCCCCCGACCCGCCGTTACCTGCCGGGATGATCGGGACACGCCATTTGGACATGGGACCACCCGACATGATGTTCACGAGATAGTCCTCGATCATCTCCACCTCTTCCATGTCCGCGTCGCCCTGAAGAAGGAGCATTCCGCGCGGGAGCCTGTCCTCGGTGAAGAAGCCCATGTTGTACATGAAAGAATTGATCATGCCCGTGATGAGGTCGATCGCCTGTTCGACGACGGAATAGCCGTAGCCCGAATGGTTCACGTCCGTCCGGGGATTCTGGTAGTCGAAAATGAGGTCATCCCGCGAGTAGTACGCGGTGATGGCGAGGTCGACCTCCTGGATATACCTGATCCTATCGTCGCCGTTGTACCCTTCCTCAGAACACTTAAAGATCGTGGCCGGGTCCACCGCCCAATAGGCGTAGACCTTCCGAACCTGGGTCCTCTGAAGCTCCGTCGTGACCTGATCAAGGGTGAGAAGGTCGCGAATGACCTTGGCCGAGAAAGCTGTCATATCGTCTTCCCTGCCTGGATCGCTTCCATAGCCCGTGTTGAGGAAGAATTCGGTATAGACCTTCATGAGCTCTTTCTCGCGCGCGGAGGGGGAGCGGTCCTTGTCCTTGAGCCGCAATTGGAATCCCCGGATGTTGTTGTCGGTCGATGGCTTCATGAACGGTCTCGCCGACCTTATCTGATGACCGATGATGGCATTGATGATCCATGCCCGTTCCGCGACGACGCGAAGGACCCGATAGTCCAGCTTCCGGTTCGGCTCGACGATGTTCCGGCTGCCCCGGTACATGAGGCGGTTGAACGGATTGAGCGTTACCGACTTGATCGGCTCGACGGATTGCTCAGGGACTTGTCGCGTCGGCACGAGTGCGCGGGAATCCTTCTTGACGACATGGGCCTTCGCGAGAAAGGAAAGAAGTTCCTCTTGGGGTATGTGCTTCATGACCTAATCCTCCCAATTCGTGACAGAATGGCTGGAGTTGCGTATTTTGGGGCTTTTTCTACTTTGGCACCATCTTTGCTTTTGGAATACTGCCCGTAGAACCCGCCGCCGGATGTTTTGACGCTATCGATTATGGCAGAATTTGCCAATGCCCAAGCCCAAAAGCTATCAGAGTGGCCCTGTTCATCCCTTTGAGAATCATAGCGGAATCTACCCGCAATGGTTGTCATCCTCTTGATGGAATGAATCTGCTTGTGGAATTTGGGATCGTTCTGGAGAAGGAACTCTCTCTTCTCCAGGCCCGAGCGTACCCCGATCGCAAGCATCTCCTTGGACTCAGGGCTAAAGATCACACCCTCGATCTTGGCGGCTCCGAACTCTTTCTGAAGAGTCTCGCAGAGGGGTTCACCCTGGCCTGTCTGATCCATGGAACCACGAACCACGGGCAGGTTCTTCATGATCTTCCTGATCACATCGAGTTGAAACTCGAACTCTTTGTTGGTCATCTCGATCTCAGCCACGCTCCGCTTCTTCCCGTCCTTCGTGATGCCGATGACGAAGACCACGGCCGCGTCGCGGCGCCGCGCCACGTCATAGCCGAGGTATATCCGGCCATGCACCTCCGGATCGTAGCCGAGAAGGAGGGAGTCCACATCCTTGAAGACATGGATTTCGATGTCGGACTCCTCGTCCTCATCCCCAAGCTCCGCCTCTCGGTCTTCCGGCCTCATTCCCGGCGTGTTGGCATGGATCAGGTCGAGGGTGATGTAGCTACTGGCGCTATCGACGAAGGAGCACTCAAATTCTTGCTGGAAGTCCTCAAGGAACATGGAGTTGAAGATGCTTTTCAGGGATTCGCTGCCCAGCAGCATAACCCGGTCCTCGGTATCCATGTTCGGGCAAAGTTTCACGGCTTCATCGACATTGGTGCAGAGAGACGAAGAGAACCACCAAGGAACACTGAAGCGGGCATACTCAGGATATTTATTCTTGTCTATCCAAATCTCGTAGAAGGTCCCGATCTTCCCCAGGGGCGTACTTCCCGCCTCCACGCATCCGCCTCGGGCAATGACAGGAAGGCCTGCCGTATAGATCAACCGTGCCTTGTTGGCAGGATAGATTCCCATTTCGTCGAAGGATATGTCCCCGCCCTTACCGCGCGGCGGGCGACAGGCAATGGAAATAAGCCTACTCGTCGTTTTCCCGTTGGCATCCAAGAACTCAAGTTGCGTTTTGGTGTCTGAAATGATCTTCTTTTTGTATTTCTTCTGGATGCTGTTATAGAATTCCTTGACATAGTTGATTTTTTCTTTCGCATCATCTTCGTTGTAAGAAACGAATTGTTTGACGTATTTAATCCTGGCCGGGTCCATGGCCTTCACGAAGCCTTTGAGGCCTGTCGCGAATGAATACCCGGTGCGCCGGGACTTCAAGAGCACGGAATACTTGAAATTGGACTTGATGAAATGTTCTTGCCAAAAGTCCAAGTCGATGTCTTTCCCGTCTACCTTGATGAAGGCGTCGATGTAATTAAGTCGCTCCTCCGGCGTCCAGAGCTTGCCTGTTACAGCCATTCCGGCCTCGGTATGTATCCTTTTGTATTCATTACTCTTCCTCTGGTAGGCTTTTTGGAGCTGCTAGGAATCCTGTAGCGTTTTGCGCAGTCACGTCATTTTTCTTTCTCACGGTCGTTTTTACAGACAGCTTGTCCTTGATGATTTCCGCCGTCGTCTCTATGTCGAAGCTGTCCTCATCCTTTCCGCCGAAGGTCTTCTGGTACATGCCCACAAGGTCATCCATGCTCTTCTCGCGGTTGGCCATGATGTAGACCTTCATTCCGCGCTGGGAGCGATAGTCGACCGAATCGATGGCCATGCGTTGTTCGTCAGAAAGCTCGTCGAGGTCCTTAATGACTTCCTTCTGGTATTGCTGCTTTGTATCCGGGTCAGTGACCGTGACCTTCTTGAAGTAGTCCTTGATGTCGTAGTGAACCCGCCGCCGCTTCAACTCCAGGATGCGGTGGTATTCCTCTTCCAAGTCGGTCTTGACGGTGTTCTCGACCACACGGCGGATTACCCTGGCGACTTCCGGGTCGTGGCGGAGCTTGTACCCCATTTGGCGGCCCTGCCCCTTGGAGTATCCCGCCTTCACTGCCGACTCGGCCGACCGCATGTAGGATTCGCTACCGGGGAAGGTGTACCAAAAGATGAAGCGCTTCCGAAGGATCGTCAGCTTCACGTCCCCCCAGTCGATGGAGTCGAGGTTGAGAACATCCCCGGCCGGGAGGGCATTCTCCTGCTTTCCCTTCCTGCGGCCCGCGCCCTGCGAGCCTTTCGTGCCAGCGGGATCAGGCTTCTTTCTGGGCATCAGCCGACGCTCCATCCTTACACTGATGGCGAAGGTATCCCCTGGCCTCGCGCCCGGTGTTCGTGATGATGATTACAAGGGCGTCGTCTACGATGTGGATTTCCTCCGTGTTGGCGCTCGGAATGTACTTCACCTTCTCGCCACACCTCTTGCAGATCATCCATTCATCCCTCGTGCAATAAAAAGAGCCGACACCTCCGCTGCTATGAGCGTGGTATCGGCCCGATCCTTCGACTCGGCGCCAATGTGCTATTCAGGTTCCCGTCAGTTTCAGTATAGCCGAATCAGCATTTTAAGTACAAGAAAGCGGATCACGTCCCTGTTTTGGCCAAATCGTCGTCATCCGGGCGCTTCCGGACTATCAGGACCTTTTTTTTTAGTCCCTCAGTCTTCTTGCCATAGGCCTCGCAAATCTCACCGGGCTTCCATTCGAGGGAGTCGGACACCGAAACGATGTCGCCCTTCTGAAAGCGAAACGCGATGCTGCCGAAGACCTCCTGCCGGCACAGGTCGTCAAGAAGGTCGTGGAATTCCTGTTTCGCCGGTTGTCCCATCATCGCTCCTCGCGCAGACGTGTGGCCGCGCCCCGCGCGCGCTTCGCCCGCTCGCCGTCACAATCTCTATTTCTTCTCTCTCTACCATCGTCGGGGCTCCATGGGAACCCGTTGTCCATCGTATCAGCTCCCCACAGAGAGGGCATTTCGCGGTCATGTTGCCTCGGAGCCCCCCGCAAAGCCTTCCCCCTCGGCCAGGGTTACGGCTCCCGGAATGACGCCCTCCGAAGGAGCCTCCTGAACTACAGGCGGAGCGCCTAGAAACGCTCCAATCTCCCGATGGACGAGGGCGAGCGCCACGATGAGGTCATGCGGATACTTCGGGTTCGTGTCGATTTCGGCCTTGATGAGGGATTCCACTTCCGTCTTGATGCTCTTCAGGGTCCAGTTCACGGACGCCCCGGCATGCGCCATTTTCGCCTCCATTCTTCTATGGGAAAACCCATAGATATTATAGCAGAATAAGCACTTATCTTCAACAAAAGCGTTCCAGTTCAAGAATACGGCTGAATATCATCGCCGCTATCTGAGGGACAATCGCATTGCCGAGGCCTCGGAGTCGGTCCACCCGCTTGGGTATCCCCTTGGTTACACGAGGGGTGGCATCCTCCCAGCCGTCTCCCGCCCAATGCGGCGGGCTGTCGAATGCCAGAAGTCGTGGCACCACTTGCAAAGGGTCTGGATGTTCTCCGGGGTGTTGTTCTTCTTGTCCTGATCGATGTGATGAGCGTGCAGAAATAGCTTCTCTCCGCAGGCCTCGCAGGAATCCTTCAGAAACTTCCTCGCCCTCCACGAGTAGCCGTGCTTCGTCAATTCCTGCCTCGTGTTGGCGCAGGAAAGCGAACAGCACATCCGCCTGTTGAAGGCGCTCAAGTCCTCTAATCGTTCGCCGTAGCGCTTGCGAAACATGGTCTGACCACAAACCGCGCAGGGCTTCGACTCTTCGTTGATTTTCCGCATAACTGCATCCTACTCCAATATGTCGGTCCAGCCACGGGGGTAGCCCATCAATGCTTCCACCCACGTCGGATTCAACTGTCCCCCAACCACCGTCCCAAGGTTCGGCGAATGCCTGTTCCCTTGCGTCGGCCCTGAGTCCTTCCAGTCCCGCGCATTCGGAGTCGGGTACAAGGTCGCCCCCCCCCCGCACCGTGCGACTGCCGTAGCCAGGTCGTCGCCCCCGCTCCCCGGCCGGGACATGCGAGCGTAATCCGGCCCGCTCGGCGATGATTTCGGCGTCGGCCAAACCTTCGCGGCTATGGTCAACGGCATTCCCGCGCCGTTGGAATTGTAACCCTTCGCCTTCAGCCGCTCGGCGCGCTCCATCCAGGATTCCGGAGATTCCAACAGGTTTGTGACGCTCGCCGCTGGGGTAGGCCACAATCCAGATTCTCTCCCGGCGGTGCGGGGCTCCGATGTCCGACGCTCGAATATCCGCCCATTCAGCATCGTACCCGACTTCGGCAAGCGATCCAAGGACGGAATCAAGTCCTCGAAAAGCGAGGGCTCCGACGTTTTCCATGATCGCGACGGCGGGTCGAAGATCGCGAATAAGGCGCCAATACTCCCACCAAAGACCCGATCGCTCTCCGGCGAGTCCTGCCCCCTTCCCGGCGACGGAGATATCCTGACAGGGGAACCCCCCGGTAAGCACCCACTCATTTCCAAATTCACGTGATAACTCCTCTGTGGCGATCCCCTGAATCCCCCCGAGCGTCTTGGCCTCCGGGAATCGGCGGCCGTACAGATCGACGCACCATGGGTCTATTTCCGAAAAGAAGTGCCGGTCGAACCGCGCGCCTGCCCAATATGCCCCGAGCGCGAATCCTCCAATGCCCGAAAACAGGTCGACATAGTTCATCGTCGTCCCATCCCGTCGGTCAATTTCTCCCAGAACACGGGCTGGGCCTTCTCAAAGACCTCTTCGCTTGAGAAGATGACGATCTTCTTGCCGCAGGGGCACCCGAGCTCAAGCCGCCGAATCTTCTCCACTCCCCAGAGAGCCGCGAGGATGGTCCGGCCGTCTTCAAGCCTATTTAGCCGCGAGAGCCGCCCGCATACCGTGCAGATCATCCAGAGGTCGCGCTGCCGGGCGAAGGCGGGCTCAGTAGCAGGTATCCGCCGTATCTCGAATCCGAATAGCCTCATGAAACTTGCTCGCATGGAGCCAGCCTTGCCACCCAGGCCCGAACCTCGCACAGGTCGAAAACCGGGATTCCCATCCCCCGCGCGAAGTCCACCTCGATCCTGGCCCCCTTGCTGTTTGCCGATCCGGGCAGCGAGACGAGGGAATCAGCCCCCCTGAGTAGCTTCAGGTCGAAAAGTATGCAGTCCTCCCATTCCCAGAGAGCCATGCACGAAAAAGCCGCCGGGTTGATGACCTCGACGCCGGGACCAAGGTGTCGAAGGTAGTCTTCAGCCTGAAAGAATCGGTCGCGGTAGTCGGGAATGCCGGTGATGGGCCCCGAAAGGTAGAGCTTCATTCTCAGCGATCCCCTTTTTGCGCGTAGAAGATGAGCCACAGGGGCGAATGCTCCCCTGGATTGAGCTGGCGCTCGAAACGCGTACCGGAGAGCCAGTACCACGCGACGCCGCAGTAATTGTGAAGCTCCCATGACCATGGGCCGAACCCGCCCCGCCTGTTGGGACCGCAGAGATAGGCCACGCCACCCTCAAAGTCGATTCGTCGGCAGCTCATCGCTGTCTGCGCTTCAGAAAGTGAGGGCCAAAGCCAGGGTGAAGACGGCACCACGGCAGAATATCTCCCCGTCCTCCATGATGTCGAAAGTATCGTGGGGGATTAGGGTCTGAATCTCCCAGCTCGCCCAAATCTCTCCGTCGGCGCCGCGCGGGCTCCATATCGCCCTGACCTTCGGCATGTTCGATACCTGCATGGAATTGTATTTCAGCTCCTCGCGATTCCTGTCCTCGTCGTAGAGCCTTCCGTCAGGCGTGATCTTCTTCTCGGTCCCCTCCCAAGCCCCGTCTTCCTCGTTGATGGCCCCCGCGAACTCGATGAGGTCGTCGGACATCCCGTAGACGATCACGACGCCATCCTTGGCGGCCTCGACCTGCCAGCTCTCGACTTCACGCGCCGGGTACTCGATGCCATTCAGCTTCGCGGCCCATTCCTTCGTCGTCATGATGCAGCTCCTTTCTGTTTGAGTCCATCTTCCACCCCGGACTCATAGCCGGAGTGGTAGGCGGCCGCGAGGGCCACCTCGTTGAAAAACCGTTTCGCGCGAGGACGCTTCGGAGCATCCCCTATCCCGCAGTCGGCCCGGCATTGGCGGTTGTGCTCCAATGCCGCCGCCAGCTCCTTGGCCTGACCGGACATCGGGGCTTCGAGAGCGTCGAGGGCTTTTTCAATCAGGTATTCGATCTCGCCCTGTGGGCCACGCTTATTTTTAGTCGCGTCTGCGAGGAATCTCTTTTCCAAGTCTCCATCCAGATAAACATTTAGGCGCTTCATCTTGCCTCCTTGCAAGACACGATAGGACACTATAGAGCACATGTCAAGTGTCTTATTGTGTATTTTTGTGTTTTATGCCGATAATGGAAGTGGGGTTGGCGAAGGAGGAGAGATGGGGAGAAATGCGACTGGCGAGAAAAGGGACTCGATTTTGCGCGTGAGGATTACCGATGAACTAGATGAGCGAATAACTGAAGCAATGAAGTCCGCAGATTGGACGGGCACAAAAGATCAATTCACTGCCCTCTTAGTGAAACGGGGCCTTGAAATTGAGGAAGTTGCCCAGCAAGCTGCGGCGGCAGCGCGCAGCCAATATATCCAGGGCGTCTATTCTAAAAAGCTGGATGGCGAATGGGCGCGGGGAGATTCTAAAAAAACTTCGAAGGGCGCATAGTCCCCCTCCCTCAATCGGAAGAACGGGCAGCAATCCTTGGTCGATATTTGTCCAGTCGATCTAAAACTACCGATACGGATAGTTTCTTGCCTTGACGGATGTAAAAAACAGATCAAAGATTTCCCATGGATGCCGGCGGGAAGGAACATGGTTTCAGCATTTCAAGTTTGAGTACATGGCATCTTGCATCCGACAGGCCGCTCTCGTGGAAAGGGAAAACTATTCGCAATGATCGAGGAATGATAATTACAGAATCCGACGCGACAGGATTTTTTCAGTCCGCGTTTGCTTTCCTAGAGAGAGATGGAAAACTCATGTCTGAAGAAGAGAAAATAAAAGGAGTGAATGTCGTTCTTGATCGAATCGCGAGCGTCGGTGTTGCCAAGGTCAAGACGAAAAAAACCAAGAAGCAGAAAACAAAGAAGCCCAGCCTCTTCGACGCGGCCATGGCTAAAATGAAAGAACGGGATGCGGCATGGGGCACGGCACGGGATAAGGCAACTACCGAATTCGTCTTGCTGGGCATCACACGCCTGGACGACACGACGCCTGGCTACCGCGAGCGGATCGATGAGCTGTACCGGGAATCTGGCGCTGCTGACGGCGGGAAATGGGCGGAGGACTGGTTCAAGGACAATTAGCACTAACGACAATAAAAGAGGGTTTCCCGAGTATCCCCCGGAAAGTGCCTATATTGACTTCCTAATCCTTTATTCCAGTAAGCGAGTAGTATCCCATTGTTTTCATGTCCCCATTATCATCTCTATATAGTGTTTTAATGAGAACCAGACCGACATTCCGAGCGTAATATTTGCAGATAATTAGCGCTGAGTTCGTGTAGT
>CAIJMU010000112.1 GCA_903821875.1 uncultured Spirochaetota bacterium | reverse complement strand
TCATCGCAGGCGCAGGCCTGGCTGGTTCGGTCGCGGCGCGGACCTTCGCCGACGCGGGCAAGAAGGTCCTCGTCGTCGAGAAGCATCGCCATGTCGCGGGCCACTGTCACGACTACCGCGACGACGCGGGCATCACCGTGCACACCTACGGCCCCCATATCTTCCACACCACCGACAAGGCCGTATGGGACTTCGCGAACCGCTTCACCGGGTTCCACTATCTCCAGCACCGGGTGCTTTCCTATGCCGGGGGCAAGCTCGTCCCCTTTCCTGTCAACCGCGACACGATCAACGAGGTCTTCGGCGTCAGCATTGCCACCGGCGAGGTCGATGCCTTTCTCGCGGACGAGGTCAAGCGCTCGAAATTCAACAGTCCCTCGAAGAATTTCCGCGATGCGGTTGTCTGCCAGGTAGGCGAGCGCCTCTACGAACTCTTCTACAAGAACTATACGCTCAAGCAGTGGGAGCGCGACCCCGAGACCCTTTCGCCGGAGATTGCCAAGCGCATTCCCGTCCGCTCCAACCGTGACGACCGCTATTTCAGCGACCGCTACCAGGGCGTTCCGAAGCACGGCTACACAAGGCTCGTGGAGAACATCCTCGACCATGGCAGCATCTCGGTGATGCTCGGCGCGGACTTTTTCGACGTGGCTCCGCACTTCGATGCGCCGCTCTCGGTGTTCACCGGCGAACTCGACAAGTACTTCGGTCAAAAACACGGCGCACTGGCCTACCGTTCCCTCGACATCAGGTTCGAGACCCTCGACCAGGAGCACTTCCAGGCCGCGCCGGTCGTCAATTATCCCAACGACTACGACTGGACCCGCATCACGGAGTTCAAGCAGCTTTCCGGCGAGACCTCGCCGAAAACGACCATTTGCTACGAGTTTCCCAAGGAGAGGGGCGAGCCCTTCTACATCGTGGACGACGAGGAGAACATGGCCAAGCGGGACAGGTACATGGCCGAGGTCAAGGCGGTGGAAGCGGACGGCAAGGTCATCTTCGTTGGCCGGCTCGCTGAGTACAAGTACTACAACATGGACCAGGTCATCGGTGCGACGCTGAAGAAGGTACTGCCGCTGGCGTCACGGCCGTGATGGCAATATAATAAGCATACTGATCATAGATAGTATCACAATCGCATGACCGACGATGGGACGGCAGGTGCGGAGGTGGGGGGCATGGCTGTGGGAGCGCAGTCGGAGACGGCTCCCGCCTTCCGTCGTCATGACATCGACTGGCTCAGGATCGCTGCCATCGGGCTGCTAATCCTCTACCATGCGGTCATCGGTTTCCAGCCATGGGCGCGGGACATCTGGTTCATCCAGAATGACCAGACCTTGGAGTGGCTCTGGATTCCAATGTCGCTTCTCAATGTCTGGCGAATCCCCTTGCTGTTCGTCGTTTCCGGCATGGGTCTCCGCTTCGCCCTGGAGCGCAGGGACTGGAAACAGCTTCTTGCCGATCGCTTCCTCCGTATCTTCGTACCCTTGGCCTTCGGATTTTTCGTGATTTGTCCGATCACCGCCATCCTTTTCACGAGCAGGTACGGCGGAGGCCTTGTCTACCTGCCGAACGCGGGTCACCTTTGGTTCCTCGTCAACCTGTTTCTTTATGTCCTGGTGCTCCTGCCCTTCCTTGGTTTTTTCAGGAAGCCTGACGGAAATCCCGCCCTCCGGTTCCTTGCCAGGTCATTCCGACGCCCTTTGGCGCTTTTCTTCCTGGCCATCCCTCCCATGCTCGAAGCCTGGATCCTGGATCCGGAAATCTATTGGGCCTACGCAGGGAGCCTTCATGGCCTTGCCTTGGGTCTTGTGTGCTTTTCGGGCGGCTTCATCCTCGCCTCGCTGGGACCTGTCTTTTGGGCTTCCGTGGTCAGGGTCCGCCTTCCGGCGCTGCTTGCCGCTTTTTCGTTATATTTGGTAAGACTTCTGGCTTTCGGCCTGCAGCATGAACCAGCCCCCATGGTTGCCCTCGAGTCCTCGTGCTGGCTGCTGGCTGTCTTCGGTTTTTCCGCCACATTCCTGAACCGGCCGGCCAGGCACCTTCGATACCTCAGCGAGGGAGTATATCCAATGTATATCCTTCACATGCCAATCCAGTTCGCCCTTTCGCGGATTGTCTTTTCCCTGCCCCTGCCTGCCGCCATCAAGCTGTTGCTGCTTCTGGCTGGGGTGCTGGGCCTGAGCCTGGCAGCCTACGAGTGCGTCAGGCGGGTCTTCTGGCTGCGCCCCCTCCTGGGGCTGCGGCCACATGCGAAAGCCTGAGAGGCTCAGCGAAACCATCGATCAATGGACATCAGTGGACCCACACGGGCCGCATCCGGCACCTCGCCCTGGCGCGCGCTGAAAAAAAAGGCGAACGCCCTTCGACGATCGCCTTCACTTTTAATGGGTACTATGAGGATCGGCCTCAATCTTCCTCTTCTTCCCGGATGCGGAAGGCCGCGGCCGCCTTGGCCACGTCTTCGGCGATCTTGCCGGTGACGGGGGCGTAGTGGTCGAAGTCGACCTCGAAGCTGCCGGTGCCGGCGGTGATGGAGCGCAGGTCGATGGCGTAGCGCAGGAGTTCAGCGTGGGGGACCTGCGCGTCGATCTCGACGATGCCGCCGCCGACGGGGTTCTGACCGGAGATGCGTCCGCGCCTGCCGGAGAGGTCCGACATCACGTCGCCGAGGTTTTTCTCCTCGACAAAGGCCTTGAGGTTCATGATGGGCTCGAGGAGGACGGGGCCGGCGTTCTTGCTCGCCTCGCGGAAGGCACCACGTGAGGCGATCTTGAAGGCCATCTCGGAGGAGTCGACGGGGTGCTCCTTGCCGTCCGTGATCATGCTCTTCACATCGACGACAGGGTAGCCGGCGACGACACCCATCTCCATGGCCTGGTGAATGCCCTTTTCGATGCCGGGAAGGAAGCCCTTGGAGACCGACTGTCCGAAGAGCTTGCTCTCGAACTGGTATCCCTTGCCGCGCTCGAGGGGCTCGACGTCGAAGACAACCTTTGCGTACTGGCCGTGCCCTCCGGTCTGCTTCTTGTGCGTGTATTCGGCGGTAGCCTTTTTCGTGATCGTCTCACGGTAGGCGACACGGGGCACGCGGGTTTCCGCGACGATCTTCGTGGCCGACTTGATCTTGTCGAGGACCATGTTGATCTGGAGTTCGCCTGTACCCTGTATGACGGTTTCCTTGGTCTCGGCATCAAAGTGGACCTGGAAGGTGAGGTCCTCCTCGGCTGCCTTGAGGAGGGACTCGTTGAGCTTGTCCTCCTCCTTCTTGTTGGCTGCAGAGATGGCAAGGAGGTGGACGGGCGTCGGTAGCCTGAGCTTTTCGTAGTGGTAGTTGAGCTCCATGGCCGTTACTGTGTCGTTGGTATGGATGGAAGCGGCCTTGGCGATGATGCCGATGTCTCCGGCGTGGAGTTCCCCCGCTTCTTCGAGCTTCTTGCCCTGGGCCGTATAGATCTTGCCGATCCTCTCTTTCTTGCCATCCCTGATATCGTGGATGTCCGAGTCGGACGAGAGCTTTCCGGTGATGATCTTTACCCAGGAGAGTCGACCGGAAAACTGGTCGATCTGGGTCTTGATGACGAGTCCCGAGAAGGGCTTTGCCGCATCGACATGGATCATGATGTCCGTGTCGCCTTCGTGGGCCCGCTCCTCGTGCATGTGGAGGGGGGAAGGCGCGATATTAGCGATAAAACCGAGGAGAGCTGCTGTTCCGACATTCAGGGCGCCGGCACCGGCGAAGGCGGGAATGACACGGCCGCCCCAGAGTGCTTCCTCGAGTCCCTTCTTGGTTTCAGCCTGGCTCAGGGAACCCTCGTTGAGGTACTTCTCCATGAGTTCGTCGTCGCCTTCCGCAGCCGCTTCGTAGAGGCTGGCCCGGGCGGTGGCGACCAGCTGTGCGTATTCGGAGGGAATCGGTGACTCGACTTCCTTCTGGTCGTGGGAGGCCGGCCTCAGATAGGCTTTTT
>CAIJMU010000111.1 GCA_903821875.1 uncultured Spirochaetota bacterium | reverse complement strand
TCTGAAGAGACCGAGGTTGAGAAGGTCGGTGCAGTCGTAGCCGGTGGTCATCATGCCGACCGTCACGCAGATGCGTGCCTTGCTGGTCTTGTAGGCGGGCAGGAAATTGCCCGAGCCGAGAAGGTTGTTGTTGCTGAAGTTGATGGTGAACTGCTGGGCGTCGGGAATCTGCGAGGTGACCTGGACGGCAAAGTCGGACTGGTACTTGCCGGGGAACATGCGGTCGGCCATCTGGTTGAGTATCTGTGCCAGCTTCGAGGCATGGTTCTGGCTGACGGCGAAGACGACCGATTTGCCGATTTCTCCGCTGACCGGGTCGCGCAACGCGTTTTCGAGGAAGGTCTTGCAGAAGAGCTGATTGGTGACATCGGAAAAAAAGCGCTTCTCGAATTCACGCTGCTTGTAGACTTCGTTCTGGTCTCCCCCGGCATCATCGACAAAGGAGACGACAAAACCCTGTTCGGAAAGCAGGCTTGTAGTTATTTCCGTGCGGGCGTCCACGACCGTCGGGTTGATCAGGAAACCCTCGCGGACACCATCCAACAATGAATAGCGGTAGGTAGGTTGGCTGCCTTCGCAACCGAAAGTTCGGTAGGTATCCAGGAGCAAGCGCCGCTCTGCCTCGCGCGGATCGTGGCTGCCGGCATTCGCGCCGTCGAAGCGGCGGAGGTAGTCGCGCGGCGTCGCGGTCAGGCCCAGTTTGTAGCCGATAAAGTAGTCGAAGACGGCGCGGGCATTGCCGCCGATGGAACGATGCGCCTCGTCGGAGATGACGAGATCGAAGTCGGTAGGGGAGAAAAGCCTTTGATACTTGTTGTTGAACAGGAGCGATTGCACGGTGGTGACGACTATCTCCGCACGGCGCCAATCGTCCCTGTTCTCTTTGTAGATCACCGTCTGGAAATCCGCGGAGAGCAGGCCCGAGAAGGCCTTCTTGGCCTGGTCCTCGAGTTCGAGGCGATCCACGAGAAACAGCACGCGCCGTACGTTCCCGGAATGGAGAAAGAGCTTGATGACGGCGGCGGCGGTGAGGGTCTTTCCCGTGCCCGTGGCCATCTCGAAGAGGAAACGGTCCTTGCCATCGCCGACTGCAGCCTGGAGGCTGTGGATGGCCTTGAGTTGATAGGGTCTGAGGAAGCGCAGCTTGTTGGCCTGGATATAACCGGGGCGCTCCGCCTCGTTTCGCCATCCCGCTTCTGATTGATAGTTGGGGCGCTGGGTGCGGACTATGTAGTCTTCGCTAACCTCTTCGGCAATCAGGCGCTGTGGATCGGGCGAGACCTTCTGGTAGCCCGAGACCGAACTTGGCGTCGGAAAGGAGGTGATGACGTAGGGGTTGCCGCGTTCAAGGTCCCAGAAGTAATGCAGGTTGCCATTTGAAAGCATGACAAAGCGACAGTTCTGGGACTTGGCATATTTGCGCGCCTGCTCCTTGCCAATAAGAGGATTCTTGTCCTCAGCTTTTGCCTCGAGAATGATGAGGGGAAAGCCTTTACTGTCGAGGAGAAGAAAATCCACAAAACCCTTGATGGAGTTTTCGAAATTTTCGCCGAAGGCGTCGAGATCCATAGTCTTGATCTTGACGCTGGGTTCGAGCTGAATGTTGGCAGGCGTTTCGCCTTCCGGAAAAAAGCGCCAGCCAGCCTCTTCGAGGAGCTTGTTGATCTTGATGCGAGCGGCGGCTTCTTTCATTCAAAGGCGCTCCATGGTTGGATTTCCTGGACTATAGCATATATCTCCATGAACACGGAAATGATGGTCGTGCAATCGGAGCGCATCTACAATTTCCAGCGCAGCTTCACAGAAGGGACGAATTTGATGCACAAGTTGTGTGAGCATTGGGGATGGACAAAACTGAGGCCGAAAGACTCTCACAGGCTGTGAAAGAGTTGATGACGGCAGTTCCATGGGGGCATCATGCCAAGGGGGAAGACCGTATCGTCTCGCGCTTGAAGGGGAAATCTAGAAATGATCCAGTGCAAATCGGTGCAAGTTGGCCCGCTGCAGCCCAATCCCCACCGATTTCCCGCAACCAGCCCCGCTTCCGGTGGATATCCCCTCTGTCAGCGATGCTACGCAGCCCGGCGATTCACGTGAGGCCTCATGAAATGTGCCGGGTACATAGGGATTCCAAGGAGAAGATATGAAGCGGATTGTAGGCATTCTTGCAGCAGTTTTCGTGGTTTTCGGACTCATGTCCTGTCAAATGCCCGACCTGGCTGGTATCACGGGCGGAACGAACGGCACTATCCAGACTTCTTCCGTGGCGACTTCGGCGAGTCTCAAGGCTGTACCTCGGTCCCTTTCGATAGAGGTACCGACCTCCCTGGTCGGATCGACTACTGAGGCCCGCTCGATGGGAGGCATGGGCCCTGGCGGCATGGGTGGCCCCGGAGGCGTGAAGATGGGAGGCCATGACTTTGACCGGGGAATGGGAGCCCATTTCTGGATCATGCGCAGTCTGTGGGACTCCCAGTCCCGCCTTGCCCGTGGGGCGGCAACCATCGTGGCCATCGATTCGATCATCACGGCTGACAGCCTCCAGCCCTCGGCGACCGCTGTCAGCGGGAAGTCGGTAACCTGGACCCAGGCCATGGTGGACTCGGTGACGGCTCTCCTTCCGGGCGCCTTCGCCAAGAACGCCCAGTTCGGTGCTGACGCGATGCTCCCCAAGGTCGGAACGACCAGGAACCTGCCCGATTTCACCTATGATGTCGTGCCTGCTTCAGATACGACTAATTATGGCGTCTATGCCAAATGCATCACGATCGCCTCTGAAGCGATCGACGGTGGCAGTCTGTCCGAGACCCGTTCCTTCTACTGGTCTGACGACAAGACAAAGGTCAAGTTCGCGGCCAAGGCTACGGATGGCACGACGGTCGTCGATCAGACCTTCGTGGCCTACGATTCCGCAACCTTGACGATGTCGGCGGGCCGCATCGACGGGCACGGGACAGCGACGCTCGAGATCAAGGCCGATTCTGCCGCAGTCGCCACCCATGGTACCTTCCTGACCTACCAGGCGACCATCGACAAGGGTGACG
Source organism: uncultured Spirochaetota bacterium (assembly GCA_903821875.1). Lineage (GTDB taxonomy): Bacteria > Spirochaetota > Spirochaetia > Treponematales > Rectinemataceae > CAIJMU01. The sequence continues at coordinate 15,647 of CAIJMU010000111.1, read as the reverse complement.
CAGACTCCGCCCTCGCCAGCGACGGCACGGTCACCATCGCCGCAGATGGCTATGCCGACGACAACGGCGGCACCGTCACCGATACCATCACGGTTACTCCCACGACCGGTACGACCGAGGTCTACTACCTGAAAGAGGTTTTCGGCTCAGATGGAAGCCTTACCAGTGCCGAGTATTCCACCGACAAGCTTACCTGGACCTCCCTTGCAAGTGCCCCCGCCGTCGTTTCGGATCTGTACCAACACAAGGCAGGCATGGCTGGCCCCGGCAAGATGGGCATGGGCGAACTCGGCGGGAAGATGAACCATGACATGGGACAGCATGGCGACTTCGCCGGTGCCGGTCCCGGAGCCATGAGGCCGCCGAGGCCCAGCGAGATCGCGAATAGCGCAATTACAACGGGTGTGTGGGTAGCGGCCAGCGATACGGCCTTTACTGCCCTGATCGGGACAGGCATATCCCGCGAGGCTGGAAAGCTCTTTATAGGTTTCATAAGCGTTCCAGCCGATGGCGCGAAGTACTACATCGCCCCTGTCGTTTCGGGAAAGGCCGACGCGACAGCTGCGATCGAACTTACCTACTCGACTTCCAGCTAGGGCTGGTGTCGCGGGAAGTATCACAAGTAGTAGTGATGCTTCCCGCAACTGACTGCCAGGCATCCGGAGAGGGAGTCCCGGTTGCGGGGCTGCATTAGTAAATCATGATGAGGTGAAACCGGTTTTTCCCGCTGCCTTTCCTGTGCTATACTCGGAGCCAGGAAAGGCGCGGTCGTTGTATCGCTCGCGCGGAAGGGGCTTCCGTGGACGCTGAAATCAAGGCAGGGATTATGGCCAGTCGGGGCAGCCGGGCTGAGTGGCCGATGCCGGAGCATGGCCCCCTCATAATTGATTGCATGTATCAGAGGCCGCATATTGCCGCCTCGTTTCTTCGACAGGAGGGCGGGGAGCTGGCCTTTATCGAGGCTAACACCGCGCGGGCCCTGCCCCTCCTTTTAGGCGCGTTGGCCGAAAGCGGGCGCTGTCCAGAAGAGGTCCGCTACCTCATCGTAACCCACGCCCATCTCGACCACGCAGGCGGCGCCTTCGCCCTCATGGAGGCCTGCCCGAACGCGACCCTGGTCGCGCATCCGCGTGCCGCGCGGCATCTGGTCGATCCGGCCAAGCTTGAGACAAGCGCACGAAGGGTCTACGGCGACGGGGTTTTCGAAGCGCTCTACGGAGAACTCAGGTCTGTGCCCGCCGAGCGCGTCTTTACTCCGGATGACGGAGCATCGATTCCCTTCGGAAGCGGCGAATTCATCATACTGCATACGAGGGGGCACGCGAAGCACCACCTCTCGGTACTCGACCCCCTCGCCGATGCGGTCTATTCGGGCGATGCCTTCGGGCTCTGCTATCCTGAGTTGCAGGAAAGAGGGCTCTTTATCTTCCCCTCGAGCAGTCCGACCGATTTCGAGGGCGAGGAAGCCCTTGCGGCAGTGGACCGCATCGCGGCTACCGGGACGGGGAGGGTCATGCTCACCCATTTCGGGGAAGTCCGAAAGGTCGGCGCGGCAAGGGAGCAATTGCGAAGGCATCTGGAGGCATCCATCGAAATTGCCACACAGGCGCGCATCCTTCCGGAGGCCGCGCGCCAGCCCTTCATCCTGGGGAAATTACGTTCGCATTATGAGAATGCCCTCGCGATCGCGAAGGACGGCTTCCTTGACAAGGACCTCGAACTCAATGCCGATGGCCTCGCCTGGTCGATCAGGGAAGCCTGAGCGAGGCCCTGCGTCATCGCTGCGCCGGCAGGCCTCCGCTGCGCCAGCAGGCCTCCGCTGCGCCGGCAGGCCTTCGCTGCGCCGGCAAGCCTTCGCTGCGCCGGCTAGCCCTCGATGCAGAGCTCTCCGGCAGCTGGATGCGAGAGAAAGTCTTTCATAGCCTCGGTAAAGCCGTAGGCGCCAGCTTGCCCGAAGACGAGGAGGTCGCCGCGCGCGAGCGGCGGAAGATCGAGGGTGCCGAGGCGGTCGAGGGAGGTGCAGAGGGGGCCGGCCAGAATGGTTGCTTGCTTTTTTCCCTGGACTCCTGCTGCAGTCACCGGAAAGCTCTGGCCAGTCAAGGCAGGCCGAAGGAGGTGGTTGACCCCTCCCTCGAGTATTGCGAAGTCGCTTCCACGGCTGTGCTTGGTGCGGAGGACACGGGAGAGGTAGACCCCGATGGGGCCGACAAGCCAGCGTCCGGGCTCGAGGAGGAGCTCTCCCTTGAACCATGCATTGTCTTCGAGCAGCTTTCCGAGTCCCTGACCGAGTGCGGTGATGTCGAGGTGCGATTCGTCAGTACTATAGGGAATGCCAAGCCCTCCACCGAGGTCGATGAGATCGATTGCAAGTCCATTCCGGGTGGTCATGGCCTCGGCGATCGCGAGAGCTGCCCGGTGGTTGGCCAGAAGGCGGGTTGCGTTTCGCTCGTTGCTTGCAGCAAAGACCTGCAGCCCCGAGACGCACAGCCGCGTGAAGCGGCGTGTCTGGATCAGGAAGGTGTCGAGGTCTTCCTCGTCGATGCCAAAAGCCGAGGGACCGGCTCCGCCGATGATACGCGAACTTTCCGCGAGCCCGTGGCCTGCGCCGGGATGGACGCGGAGGCTGATGGGCAGGGTCCCCGAAAATCCGCGCGCCGCAAGGTGACGGTCTATGGCCTCGAGGTCCTCCATCCCGTCGGCTTCGATGCGCGCGCCGAGGTCAAGTGCCATGCCGATCTCTTTGTCGCTCTTGCCCGGACCCGCGAAGAGCACGCGGTCACCCCGCTGTCCGAGTCCCGACACGAGGGCGAGCTCCCCCTCCGAGGCGCAGTCGAAGGCCGCGCCCAGGGCTGCGAGGCGCGCGCAGACCCCTGGATGGGGATTCGCCTTGACCGCGTAGGCGAGGCGCACTCGGGAGGGGAGGGCAGTACGCAGGGCGCGGAAACGCTGCTCGAGGATATCGAGCCTGTATATGAATGTAGGTATTGTGTTCTTTTCTGCCAGCTCGAGCGCGCGGGCCCCGTCGATGGCAAAGAGTCCCGCCTCCTGGTCTTTCACCGGAGGGCTTCCTCGAGGACGGTGGCTGCGTCGGTGCCAGCGTCGCGGTATTTCACGATGCAGGGGGCGTACAAGGAGATGCCGGCAGAGGCCGCGAAATCGCCCTTGGCGGGGCGCGAACCTGGCACCACGACGGCGCCTGCTGGCACTTCGCCCCGCAGTTCCACGCCGCGTACTAAGTCGTAGATAACCGTACTAGCACTGATCACCGTACCGGGGGCCAGGACGGCGCGTTCCCGCACGACGATGCCCTCGAAGAGGCCGCAGAGCCCTCCGATGAAGACGCCGTCCTCGATGACGACTGGTCTGGCGCCTGCGGGTTCGAGGACACCGCCTACCTGGGCGGCTGCCGAGAGGTGGACACGCGCGCCGATCTGCGCACAGGAGCCCACGAGGGCATGGCTGTCGACCATTGTGCCGTCACCGACAAAGGCTCCGACGTTGACGTAGGCTGGGGGCATCATGACGACACCCTGCCCGAGGTGAGCGCCCCTCCGCACGGAGGAGCCGCCGGGAACCATGCGGACGCCGGAGTTGGCACCGAGGAGCCTTGGTGGAAAGGCGGCCTTGTCGGCGGCACCGCCTGGCCAGTCGGCGAAGGGAATAATTACGCTGGTCTTGAAGCCCGCGAGGATGCCCCGCTTTACCCAGGGGTTTGCGAGCCATTGCCCTTGGGCGTCACGCTGGGCCGACCTCAGGCTCCCCGCCTCGAGCCCGTCGAGGAGCTCTTCGAGGGCGGAAGGAAGCCCGGGGTCGGCCACGATGGCTTCCATCGCGCGATCGAAAAAGGCGGCGAGTGTGGAGGAATCCCTCACTTACTTGCTGCCTTTCCCGTTTAATTGGTCGATGAGCTCGAGCAGCCGCGCCCTGGTAGCCTCGCTGGCGGGGAAGAGGGGGAGGCGGGGGTCGGCGCCGCATATTCCCGCGATGGCGAGGGCTGCCTTGAGGGGCACGGGATTGGACTCGAGGAACAAGGCGTCCATGATGGGCAGGAGTCGCTGGTGGATTGCAATGGCCTCGGCGCGGCGACCGGCGACGGCGGCATCGACGAGGGCCTTGGTTTCGGCGGGGAGGAGGTTGCCTGCCACGGAGATGAGGCCGGTTGCGCCCACCGCGATGGCGGGGAGGGCCAGGGCGTCATCGCCGGAAAGAAGGACCTTGTCCTTGGGAAGGGTTCTGGCGATCTCGCCGATCTGCGCGAGGTTGCCCGAGGACTCCTTGAGGCCGACAACCTGGGGAATGGCCCAGAGCCGAGGCAGGTCCTTGGGCAGGAGGTTGAGCCCGGTGCGTCCGGGGACATTGTACAGGATTATGGGCAATTCAGGGGCGGCTGCGGCGACAAAGCGGTAGTGGGCCTCGAGCCCCGCTGGCTGGGGCTTGTTGTAGTAGGGAGTGACCACAAGGAGGCCGTCAGCCCCGAGCCGTGCGGCACCAGCGGCCATCTCCGCTGCAGAAACGGTGGAATTGTGTCCAGTTCCCACGACGACGGGAATGCCTCCGCATTCTTCCTTTGCAGTCCTTATGAGCTCGTCGCGCTCGTCGGGCAGGACGGTCGCTGCCTCTCCTGTCGATCCCAGGACAACCAGGAAATCCACCCCTCCCTTGACCACGTGGCGGACGAGTTTCCTCCAGGCGGGGAAGTCGATGCCCCCCGCTCCCGGCGAGCCGGGACCGGGCGGCAGGAAGGGTGTTGCCAGGGCGATGCCGAGCCCATTGAGTCTAGTTGCGTCTTTCATTGCGCGTGTCTCCTTTCTTTTGCGACCGCCTTCTCGAAGAGGGGGTCGATGACCTTGGTGGCCATGTCATCGAAGGTGAATATTCCATGGCGTCCGTGTATCCAGGCGATAGCCCGCAGGGCTCCGCGGGCAAAGATGTCGCGTGACTTGGCCTCGTGCGAGAGCACGATGGTCTCCGACGCGGCCTCGAAGCGCAGTTCGTGATAGCCGATTTCCCTGCCCGAGCGCAGGCTCGCGACGTTGATGCAGCCCTCCTCGGCCTTGCCCTGGCCCCAGCCCGAGTAGCGCTGACAACCCTCCGCGAGGGCGGCGGCCAGGAGCTTGGCGGTTCCGCTCGGGGCATCGGCCTTCCCTCCGTGGTGACGTTCCACGACGCCGAGCTCGGCCTCGGAATCGAGTTCGGCCAGTCGCCCGAGGGCCATGGCGGCGCGGCGCATGAAGGCGACCGCGAGGGAAAAGTTAGGCGCTACTAAAATGCCGATTCCGGCTTCCTCGACGGCGGCGGGCCGGTCGAAGAGGAGCCCGCGGTCCCATCCTGTGGCACCGATGACGAGGTCCACCTTTGTCGCGAGGGCCCATTCGAGGTGCTGGGGCAGCGCTGCAGCCGCGCTGACGTCGAGGACAACGTCCACGTCGGAATCGGGCGGGGCCGAGCGGCCGACGCACCAGGCCAGGCTCATGCCCGCCTCGCGCTGCACGAGGGAGGCTACAGCGGAACCCAGCCTCCCGCGGCCAAAGACGCCGACGCGGAGGAGGGATGCATCGGTGGCTGTAATGGATGGCCCGCTGGACTGCGTGATGGTGGACGGGGGCGCGACCGGAGCGGCCTGCTGCGGAGGCACCTTGGCAGAAAGCGCTTCACCTTCGCCCTCCCCGAAGAAAGCCGCGTAGAGCCGTGCCACAGCCTCGCGCGCGTCCTCTTGCGCGATGACCAGGGAGAGGTTTATCTCGTCGGCGCCGAGACTGATCATCTCGATGTTGATGTCGCGGAGGGCACCGAGCGCCTTGCCCGACACGCCCCGGGTCTTCTTGATCTCGCGGCCGATCAGGGCGACGACAGCCCTGTCCTTGTTGACCGCGACCTCGGCGAAGGCGGAGAGTTCCCGCACGAGCTCGTCGAGGGACAGGCCCGCGTCGAGGGTGAGGGAGACCGCCACCTCGGAGGTGGATACGAGGTCGACCTCCATTCCCCTCCTCTCGAAGACCTGGAAGATCCGCGAGAGGAAGCCCGAGCCGCCGAGCATCCGTGGAGTCGTAATTGTGATGATCGTGACCGGGCCGCGGGTCGCGAGGGCGGTCACGGGAGGTCCTGGTTCAGGATCGCGGGAGATCGTCGTAAAGCGGCCCTCGGGGCTGCGGAGGCTCCGGACGGTGACCCGGATGCCCTTTTCCACGGCTGGCTGTATGGTCGCGGGATGGAGAATGCCCGTGCCGTAGGCAGCCAGCTCGGCTGCTTCGTCGTAGCCCAGGACGGCGATGGGCCGCGCCTCGGGAACCAGGCGCGGGTCGCAGGCCAGGATGCCCTCAGCTTCCGTCCAGATGCGGATCTCGGCAGCGTCGATGGCGGCTCCGAGGAGGCTGGCGCTGAAATCGGTTCCGTCCCGTCCCAGCGTTGTCGGAGTTCCCGTCTCGTCGGACCCGATCGAACCCTGGGTGACTACGATCTTGCCGGGACCGAGGAGGGGGATGATTTCCCTGGCGGCGAGCTTCCTGATTTCCTCGGGCCTGGGTTTGGCGGAGCCGAAATGCGAATCAGTGCGGACTACCGAACGGGCATCGACCAGGGGCAGTCCGAGCCAGGCTGCGAAGATGGTTGAGGAGAGGATCTCACCCCAGCCTGCCAGGAGGTCCCAGCCCTTGGAAACCGTTTCAACCGCGAGGGCTGTGCCAAGGAGGGAGGGGCTGCGCAGCAGCGCGGAGAGCTCCTTCCTGGCCTTTCCAATGGCTCCTTCCACCAGGGGGTGGACCGTGGGACCCATGAGCGCCGCCGCAGTGTCCGCATGCCGTCCGAGGATAGCCTCGAGCTCCGCGATGGCGCCCTCCTCGTTTCCCGCCTGGGCGGTCCTCCCGCAGCGGAGGAGATCCCCGGTGACCTCGGAGAAGGCCGAGAGGACGACGAGTACTCCCTCTCCCGCGTCGCGTCTGGCAAGGGCTGCTGCCTGGCGAAGGCCCTCCGCATCGCCCGAGACGTCACCGGAGGCCGGTCCCGTCACAGTTCCCGAACCGGGCCGGTCCAGGCCGAATTTCATTACAATTGGTGCTTTCATGATTCCTTCCTTGCCGGGCCGGAAACGGGCGGAGCGGCCTGCGGGGCCGTCGCGGCCTGTGGGGCCGTCGCGGCCTGTGGGGCCGTCGCGGCCTGTGGGGCCGCGCACAGGAAATGGCGCCCGAGTGCCTCGAAGAGGTCGATGCCCTGCACGAGTTCGCCGATTCCCATGGATTCCAGGGGAGTGTGCGCGAGGACCGGATCTCCCGGCCCCGCCAGGATGGCAGCAGCGCCTGGCGCGAGGGCACGGAGCGTGGGGAGGTCAGAGCCGAAGGGCACCGGTGAGTGGCGGAAGCCCGCGAGTATCGCAAAGCGGTCCCAGGGCTCGTCGAGGAGGATCTCGAGGCGGCCATTCTCAGGTTTCGAGGCCCTGATGCCTGCGAGGATGGTACCCTCCGGAATCTGTCTGAGTGTCAGTTCCGCCTCCGCGTGGTCGGGTACGACGTTGGCCGCCCTTCCTCCCGAGATCGTACCAATGTTGAAGACCTCGATGCCGAGCTCCCCGGCCGGTGGAACAGGAAGGGCACGGATGCGGACGATCCAGTCGCAGAGGGCATGGATGGCGTTCTCGCCCAGCCAGGGAGTGCCACCGTGGGCGCTTTTTCCTTCACAGTGGAGCCGCATCCTGACGAAGCCCTTCTGGCCAGTGGCGAGGGCAAGGTTCGTCGGTTCACCGACCACGATGGCCTCGAGTCCGGATAGGGCGGGCTTCAGCGCCAAGGCAGCCCGTGCCCCCTCCGAGTCGGTCTCCTCACCCGAAACCCCGAGCCAGGCCAGGTCACCATGGCCCGCCGCCAGGAGCCGCTCGATGGCGCAGAGCTGTGAGACGATCTGTCCCTTGGCGTCTATGGCGCCACGCCCGTGGATGCGATCGCCCTTGATCGCGACGGGAAGCTCTCCCGGCACGACATCGAGGTGGGTGTTGTACAGGACACGGGGATTGCCCCAGGTGGCGAGGAGGTTGACGCGTCCGTCCCCCAGGTCCTGACGCGTCATGCGACCTCCGAGCCCCTCGATCGCAGGCTCAAGATGGAGGAGAAGCCGTGATTCCTCCCCTGCGGGAGTATAGGTTGAGCATAGGTCGGCGAGGAAGTGAGAGGCCCGGGCTTCGACGGATTGAAGGTGGCGCAAAAAAGACCTCCGATGCGACGGAGATCCCATGAAGCTACCCGGGGCCTTCGGGCCCTTGGGGACGGGTAGCTTGCGATGGCACTCCGCGGGGCGAACCCCGCGACAGCCGCCGGGTATTGACCCTGGCGTCCAAGGCTGGGCATCGCGGCGATACCCGGCCCTTCGGCGATCCTCCCCCTTCGTGCGCCCTTTCCGGAATTCCGCTTCCGGCCGACTCAAGGTCGGAACGACACACTACTCATGGGGATCGCTCCTCCAATCGACAATTGGAAGCTACCACGATGGATGAAGATAGGCAAGGACTCGAAGCGAAGGCCATTCCCCGGCGAATTTCCCCCCTGCCTGGGCTTCGGATGATAGAAACCTCTCTTTTCTTGGGCTTCGATATGCTTCATACTACTGGCCGTCGCGATACAATCAGTCTGTACGATCCATCTGTTCATCGAAGGGATACTATGGAAAGAAAAGGGACAGTTGAAAAAGGACAACCCTTCCCCCTCCCCCTCGCTGCACTTGCAAGGCGTCTGGCGATCAGTGTCCTGATCGCAAACCTCCTGGTCCTGCTCGCCGTCGGGCTCCTTCTTCGACAAAGTCTGTTCCAATACGAAAACGAGGCTTCGGTGCTCACGCGGAGCATTGCCGGGATCCTTGACGCCAACCTTTCTGGCATCATTGCCAAGGTAGACATAGCCCTGCTCGCGGTCACCGACGAGGCCGAGCGCCAGCTTGCCAGGGGTCCCATCGACGCGGCCAGCTTCAATCGCTTCATCGTCCGCGAGCATGCAAGGATTCCCGAGGCGGAAAGCTTCCGTGCAGCCGATGCGACTGGCTTGGCCATCTACGGGCCTGAGGTGCCAGTGGCCAAGACCAAGAGCCTCGCGCACCGTGACTACTTCAAGTATCTCCATGACAAGCGCGAGACTGCCCTGGTCTTCTCCGATCCGCTGATCGGCGGCATCAGCGGCAAGTGGATGATACTCTTCGTCAGGCGCATCTCCGCTCCCGACGGCGGCTTCGCCGGGCTTGCCTACGTTGGTGTCACTCTCGAGTATCTCACTACGGCATTCTCCGCCTTCGATGTTGGACGATTCGGGATGATCGAACTCAGGGACAGGAATCTGAAGCTGGTAAGCCGTTTCCCTATGCGTGGAGATCCTGGCGTGGCTATGACGGAGGACCGGGTCGATCCTCCCCTTGTGGGGCTCGCGGCTACGGGCAAGCCGGAAGGCCAGTACTTTGTCGGAGGCGGCTCAAGCGGGCAGAAATACCGGATCGTCTCGTACCGAAGGGTCGGAACCCATCCTTTCCTGGTAGGCGTGTCGCTGGTCCGTGAGGAGTATCTTGCCAGATGGTACAAGAGCGTAGGGACCCTGGCTTTCATTGCCCTGGCCATAGCCCTGGTTTCCATCTTCATCGCCATCCTGTTCTACCGGAACTCCAGGCGTAACCGGCTCGCCGCAGGGCAGCTCTTTGACCAGGAGGAGAAGTTCCGCACCGTGGCGGACTACACCTATGAATGGGAGTTCTGGCTCGGGCCGAAGGGCGACTTCCTGTACGTCTCGCCTTCCTGCAGACGCGTCACCGGATACGAGGCCGCTGATTTCTACGGAGACCCTTCCTTTTTCGAGCGCATCCTCCACCCCGATGACCTGGCCACGTACCGGGAACATGTCAATAGTGTGCATAAAGACAAGGGCTTTTCCGTGTTCTCCTTCCGTGTCATCAGGGCGGATGGGGAGGAGCGCTGGATCGAACACCTGTGTCAGCCCGTCACCTCGGCTTCTGGAGCCTATCTCGGAACACGGGGATCCAACCGCGACATCACCGAGCGCAGGCTCGCGGACCTCAGGATCCAGGGCCTGCTGGCGGAGAAGGAACTCCTCCTTTCCGAGGTGCACCACCGCATCAAGAACAACATGACCGTCATCACAAGCCTTCTCGAACTGCAGGCCAACACCGACGAGGAGACCTCCGCCAGAAAGATCCTCCAGACCGCATCCAACCGGGTGCGGAGCATGACCCTGCTCTATGAAAAGCTTTACCTGTCCAGGAACATCAGTAGCCTGTCCATCCGTGAGTATTTCACGCCTCTCCTCACGGAGATCCACGGGACTTTCCCCGGACATGAGAAGGTGGAGCTCGACCTCGATTTCGCGGATCTCGTCCTCGACGCGGACAAGCTTTCCAGGATAGGCATAATACTGAATGAACTTGTGACGAATTCCATGAAGCACGCGTTCAGGAACCAGGATGGCGGGCGGATCTCCATCGGCGCCGTTCTTGTCGGAAACCGTGTCGTGGTGACCTGCCGCGATGACGGGGCAGGCCTGTCCGGGGAAGCGGGACTGAAAAAGCAGGCGCACTTCGGCCTTGGCATGGTCGAGCTCCTCGTCCACCAGCTTGACGGGAAATCCTCGATCGACAGGGAGAGGGGCTTTTCCTTCAGGATGGAATTCGACCGCTAGAACTTCCGCGGGGCGGGTTTGTTCCGGCGCAATCGTACTAAATAGAGCTTTTCAACCTTCTCGCGTGCCCAGGGGGTGCGGCGGAGGAAGGTGAGGCTCGACTTCATGCTCGGATCACTCATGAAGCACTTGACGGGGATGCGTTCGGCCAGTCCTTCCCAGCCGTATCTTTCCACAAGAGAGGCCAGGATCGCTTCGAGGGTCAGGCCATGGAGAGGGTTGTTGGCCTGCGGGGCGGGCCTGGCTGCGGGGCTCGCCGCTGCCTCCGCTGGCGGCTTCGAGGATGCCTTCGGATGCGCAGAGCGGGGCATTTCAGGGTCAATCTTTCCGGGGAATGCTTCGTCGCTCATGGCTACAGTCTAGTACGTCGCGGCACTCGTGGATAGGACCGCTTCAGGAGCGAGCCCGACGGGTTCGCCGATCTCCATGAGCCGCTTCCGGCCAAGCGCGACAAGGGCGTGGACCATCAGGAAAGCGCCAGTGCCGAGCAATAACCATTCAATACGTACGATGTCGGCGAGGGGGCCGAAGGCCAGCATCCCCAGGGGCATTATCGAGGTCTGGATCATCGAGAAGACGCTGAAGACCCTGCCGAGGAAGTCCTGTTCGACGTGTTCCTGGATCATCGTGGCGGAGGGCGAGTTGAAGTAGGGCATCATGAGGCCGAAGACACCCATGGCTGCGAGATAGAGCCAGAACCAGGGTGCAAGTCCGAGGGCGATGGTGCAGGCGGCCATGACGAGGTTCGAGGCGACCATCGTGCGCATGCGGTTCCTGAAACCACCGAAGACGGCGATGAGGAGGCCTCCTGCCATCATTCCGGAGGAAAAGACGATCTCTATGGCAGTCAGGCGCCAGACATCCGATCCGAAGGTCCGGGCTACCTGGAGGGGCGTCAGGAAGGCTGCCGGGACGATCAGGAAGAGGAGTATGCCGAGGTAGGAGAAGAAGCCTACGAGGTAGCGGTGGTCACGGATATAGCGGAAGCCAAGGGCCATGTCGGTGAAGTAGCTAGTTGCCTGTTTCTCCAGGACCCGTGGGCGGCTTTCCACCCTGAGGAAGATGAGGAGGACCGTGATGGCCAGGGCGGCGGTTACGACATCGATGAAGAAGATCACCTCGATGGGTGCCAGGCTGAGCAGTGCGCCCGAGGCCATCGGCGATACGATGAGGATGGCCGATTGCATGGAGCCCGTGATGCCATTGGCCCGGAGGAGCCTGTCCTGGGGCACGATCTGGGGAAGGAAGGCCCCCACCGCGGGTCCCTGCATGGCCTGGCCTACGGCACGGAGGGCTGAAGCCACGAGGAGGAGCCAGATCTCCCTGTGGCCTGTCATGAAGACGAGGGCCATCGCCAGGGTCACGAGGGCTATGCCGCCGTCCGCAAGCATTATGATTTTTTTCCTGTCGTGCCGGTCGGCCCAGACCCCCGCGAAGGGCGAAAGGAAGAAGCCTGGAACAAAGGTAACGAGGATGACGAGGGTCATCATGAGGCCCGAGCGTGTCTGGAGGGTGATGTACCAGACTATGGCGTACTGGACCAGTGACGAACCGAGAAGCGACAGTGTCTGGCTGGCCACGAAGAGGGCGAAGTCCCGCTTCCAGTCTCTGGTACTTTCCATGCTAATTGCTTCCTTCCAATCGGCGGATGTCCCCGAGCAGCCAGGCCCTCGTGGCGAGCAGCACAGGCACCGAAGCTGCGAAAACTGCCGCGAAAGCCTTCCTGTACCCGAAGGCGCTGGCCAGGGCACCCATGGCGGGGAAGAAGACGATCATCATGAGGCTGAATACCATCGCCTGGAAGGACAGGAGGGTAGCCCGGTTTTCCGAGGGGATGAGTCGGTTGATGTAGTCTGAAAAGGCGACAAAAAGAAAGCCCTCGATGGCAGAGAGGGCGACCATTGCGCAGGCAGCGGGGATCGCGCTCCCTCCGGTCGGGACGGCGATCAGGCCGAAAAGGGCGATTGCCAGAAAGGGGGCTGAGCCGACCACGGCCTTCCTCCCTGCCAGGGCTTCGATCCGGTGGGCCCGGGTTGCCATGAGCACAGCGGCCGCAGAAGATGCGCCGAGGGTAAGGCCGATGGACCACTCGAGCCAGCCCACCGACTTCAGGAAGGTCTGGAACCAGAAATAGAGGGTGGTGTAGAAGAGCGAGAAGGTTTCCAGGAAAAGGATGTAGATAAAAATAGTGCTGTTGTTACGGATTATGGAGATCGACTCCTGGACCTGGCCCAGGAGGGATGGCCGCTTCGTGCAAGGTGAAAACCGTCCCGCACGGGGCTCGCTGAAGCCCAGCGCGAGGCCGAGGGAGGCCAGGTGGGTGCCGGCGGTGAGGAGGTAGGCGAGGTTGTAATCGAAGGTTGCGACAGCGCCGCCGGCGACGAGCGATAGGCCGTGGGCTGACTGGAAGCCGATTTCCTGCCTTCCCTTGACCTTCATGTACTCGCCCTCGCGACCGAGGTCTACGAGACTGTCATAGACAAGGGCGTCGCCGGCGCCGGACTCGAGGTTGTAACCGAGGGCGGTCAGGACAAAGGCGAAGGCGAAGCCGGGGAAGTCGCGGCTGGCAAGCATCATGAGCGTAGCCGAGCAGGCGACCGCGCGCGAAAGGATCCGCGAAGTCCGGCGGCCGAAGCGGTCGGCGACTACGCCGGTCGGAATTTCCATTACCAGCGAGCTGAGGTGGAAGATTGATTCGAGGAGTCCGATCTCGAGGAGGCTCATCCCCCGGTGTGCGAGGTAAAGCATCCAGATGGCATCGGTGAGGCCGAAGGACGAGACAAAGCTGTAGACGTAACTTTTCGGGATGTTGTCGGATATCCGGCTCGGCGCCGGGGCATTGTTCCCTGCTTCCATGACTGTGGGAATGTAGCACGGGTGGATAGGGTGCTGTCGCCCGGTCTGGGCATGCTACCATTGGTCCATGATCAATGATCCGGGAACGGCCCGCCCCCGCATCACCCTCGCCTGGGCCCAGGGCCTCGATGGTTCCATAGCCGCCGCACCCGGGCTACGCACCGCCCTGAGCGGGCCGGAATCCCTTCGCATGACCCACGGGCTCCGTGCCTCGCACGAAGGCATCCTGGTAGGCATCGGTACGGTGCTCGCTGATGACCCAACGCTGACCGTCCGCTTTGCCGAGGGTCCCGACCCCCGTCCCATCGTCCTCGACGCCGCGCTTCGCATGCCGCCTGGCTCGCGCCTGATGACGCGGCCCTACGCCTGCCCTGGCTCGCGCCCCATTCTGGTCACCGCAGCTGGATCTAATCCTGCCGGACGCGGGGCCCTCGAGGCCCTGGGCGCAGAGATCATCGAAGTGGGATGCACGGCCAGAGGTTCCCTGGACCTCGCAGAGTTGCTTGAAAAACTCGTTGCGATGAACATTGCCTCCGTGATGGTCGAGGGAGGAGCCCGTGTGCTCGCTGCCTTTATATCGGCGCGCCTCGTGGACCGGGTCGTCATCACGATAGCGCCGCGCATCCTGCCAGGAGGCCTCAACCCCTTCCAGTCGGGGCCAGGCGCGGCCTGCCTCATCGCCGGACTAGGTATCGAGCGCCTGGGGGACGATCTCTGCCTTTCGGGCAGGCCGACCTGGCCGGACTGAAGGTCTGCGCCGACGGGGGCGACCCGCCCCCGCGTTGGACGAAACCCTTGGAACGGACGCCCCTCCCTTGGCCTCTGCCTTCAAGGGAGTATATCCTTTGTCCTGCTTGCCACAGGTTCTGGAGGATCCATGCGCATTCCCACTATCGAAGAAGTCATCGCCCAGGAAATGGAGGGGCTCAGGAACTGTCCGGAGGGCTTTGCCGAGCATGGCGCGACAGCCTGCGCCGGCTGCGACAAGGAACTCTGCGTCAACATCGTCTCGGTGGCCGACTTCCCCTCGGAATTCGGTACCTTCAAGATCATAGGATTTGTGAACAACAAGGACGGCAAGGACCATATCGTCGTCCTGAAGGGCGAGATAGGCGACGGCGAGGACATGCTCACGCGCGTACACTCCGCCTGCCTGACGGGCGACTCCCTCGGTTCCCGGCGCTGCGACTGCGGGCCCCAGCTGCGTGAATCCCTGAAGCTCATCGAGCGCGAGGGACGCGGCCTGGTGCTCTACCATCAGGAGGAGGGGCGCGGCATCGGACTGGTAAACAAGCTCAGGGCCTACGCCCTCCAGGACAAGGGCTACGATACCCTGGAAGCGAACATCGCCTTAGGCTTCAAGGCGGACGAGCGCGACTACCGGATTCCTGCGCTGATGCTGCTGAAACTCGGTGTGAAGAGCGTCCGCCTCCTGACGAACAACCCGGAGAAGGTCGAGCAGATGGAGTCCAATGGAGTGAGGGTTTCCCTTCGTGTGCAGCACGAGCTTCCCCTTCACAGCCAGGACGAGGCCTACCTGCGCACGAAAAAGGAGCGCTTCGGCCATTTCCTCGAACTGGACCACGTGCATGGATAGCTAGCCCTCCGGCGAAGGTTTTCCACTTTTATCTTTCCCTTTTCTCCTGTATTTTCTTTCCATGCTCATCAAGCTCACCGAAGCCGAGTGTCGCGCGGCAATACGCGACGGCGATTTTTCCGAAGCCATCCGAAAGGCAGCGCCTGTCACGGTGCTCGCCCTGACCCAGAGCTGGTGTCCCCAGTGGACGCGCATGCGCCCCTTCCTCGAGGAGGCCTCTGCCGAGGGAGTGGCCTGCTACTACCTCGAGTACGACCGGGAGTCCTTCTTCGACGACTTCCGCGACTTCAAGGAATCCGCTTTCCGGAACGACCAGGTTCCCTACTTCCGCTACTACCGGGATGGTACCTTTTATAAAGAAGGTAACTACATCGATCGGCGGGGCTTCAGGAAGACGCTGGGACTCGACTGAGGGCGGCCTTCGGGCCGCCACGGCCTTCGGGCCGCCACGGCCTTCGGGCCGCCACGGCCTTCGGGCCGCCACGGCCTTCGGGCCGCCACGGCCTTCGGGCCGCCACGGCCTTCGGGCCGCCACGGCC
>CAIJMU010000110.1 GCA_903821875.1 uncultured Spirochaetota bacterium | reverse complement strand
CTGCCTCGTGATGCCCTGGTGCTTGATGATGTTCGAGGGCTTGAAGCTGACCAGCTCGCCCAGGGGCGAGGCGTACTTCGTGGCCTCGAGGGCCTTCACGAGGGCGGCGGTCTCGGTGCCTCCGGCGGCCTTGATGCCGTCGGCGAGGATGTAGATGGCCGAGTATGCCAGGGGCGCAAAGTAGGTGGCGGGCTCTTCCTTGTACTTCTTCACATAGCCGTCATAGAATTTCTTGCTGGACGGAATCGTGTCGTTCAGGGCCGGAGACCACATGCCGTAGAGCATGACGTTCTTGGAGAGCTTGGAGGAGCCGAAGCCGATCGGCCATCCGGGGGGTGCTCCGAGATAGATGCCGGGGATGAATTTCATGGCCTTGGACTGCTCGAGCATGGGGAGGGCGTCGGCGTCGTAGCCGGCCCAGAGGAAGAGGTCGGGCTTGAAGGCCTTGGCAGCCTCGAGGACGGAGGTATAGTCGCCGCCACCGAGGAGGGCGCTCTTGAAGGGTGCGCCGTCAATGATGTAGGGGCTGTTGGCGCCACCGAAGAGGATCTTGGTGGAATCCCAGGAGGACTTGCCGAAGGCTCCTTCCTCGTAGGCGAGGAAGAGCCTCTTGATCTTGATGGCGGGATACTGCTTCTGGATCGCTGCCCAGCCCTCGGCGTAGGAAGCGCCCTGGTTGTAGTCCCAGGGATGGAGGTGGAAGTAATAGTCGGAGCCGGGGCTCGGACCGAGGGCCTTTTCGACCACCGCACTGGAGGCGGCGCCGGTGGACATGACGACCTTGTTGTACTTCTGGAAGGCGGGAATCTTTCCGACTTCGGCGCCGGAACCCATGCCGCCCACGAAGACTTCGACATTGTCGACAGTGGCGAGTTTTTCGACCGCCGCGGCAGCCTTGTCAGCCTTGCCCTCATCGTCGGCGATGATGAGCTCGAGCTGCTTTCCGTTGACGCCACCGGCCTTGTTGATCTCCTCGATAGCCAGGAGGGCGGCAGCGCTGCCCTGCTTCCCGGTAATATCGGCAAGCGTCCAGATACCGCCGATCTTGATGGTTGCCTGCCCCGAAGCCGCGCCAGCCACAAGGGCGGAAACAGCCAGGGCTGCCAGAATCTTCTTCATCGTGCCTCCTTGGGAGCGGCCTGGCCGCCCCGATTTTCAAAAAAGCGGTTCCGGATCGACCGGACCGCCACGAACCAATGTACTACCACCCCGAAGATGGAGCTATGCGTGAACCGGACCCCAGCGCAGCACCGTGCTGGCCCACACGAAACCGAGTCCCGCACCGACGAGCACGACAGCGTCCCCGTCCTTGATCTTCCCCGCATCCCGTCCCAGCTGTATCGAAAGAAGCTGGTCATTCTGGCCGATATGGCCGTACTGGTCGAGATAGGTACTCTGGGTTGGTGCGAGGCCGAGTTCGAGGAGGACTGCGTCGTGGGCGCTCTTCTTGAAATGAAGGATGGCGAGGTAGGCGATATCCTTTTCGCCGAGTCCAGACCTGGAAAGCGACTCGCGGATGACTGCATAGAAATTGGGCATGGTCGTCTCGCCCAGCTTTTTCTTGAAGGCTTCCTCGTCCGGGACGATGAAGCTGGCCCGGGCCTCATCGCCTGGCGCCGGCGGCCAGGCCTTGGTCCCGAGCACGGGCACGATGCACATTTCAGAGAGGGAGCCGTCGCCCCTGAAGGCCGAGGCCAGGATTTCGTTCTTCCGGGCGTTCTTGCGCAGGATGCAGGCCGAGCCGCCGGAGCCGATGTCCATCATGAAGCGGGTAGGCGGATAGGCCGGGTCGATGAGGTCGTTGTTGCGATAGCCTGAAACCAGGAGCACGGTGGACAGGTCGTCGCGGGCCAGCATGAGGGACTTGGCGACATCGAGGGCAGCCATCATGGAGCCGCACATGGCCTCCATGTCAAAACTCCAGGCCCTGGTCGCCCCGATCCTGTGGGCGATGTTGATACCGGCGAGCCAGCAGACATAGTCCTTGTGCTGGGCTCCGCACCAGATGACAAGGTCGATCTCCGAAGCGGCGATGCCGGCATCGGCTAGGGCGGCAAGCGAAGCCTGATAACCCATTTCCGATGTCGTCACGCCGGGACCGGCCACAGGCTTGCTCTTTATGCCGAATTTGAGGGCGATGACATCCTCCGGCACAGCCGTCAAGGCAGCCAGCTTCCTTGAGTCCACCCTGGTTTCAGGAAACCAGGTTCCGATGCCCAGAACGCCTACGTGCATGCCCCTCCCGCTGTGACGGTTGAATCGTCTCTCATCTTCCTACACCCCTTTGCCTGATCAGTCAACAGGCAAAAAGGTCGGCCAGAATTTCTCCGTATCGATATATATTGCCGCATTGAAAGGAAAAAACTTGTCATCCAGCAATCATGGGTCTATAGTGAATCCGCAAAGCGAATCGGCTCTCACTCATTTTGCCCTCTCGAAAGGCCCGGAAACCTAATGAGCACTGAATCCAAGGAAAGCCTGAAAACCTCACGAAGCGCGGTAGGCCAGCGGGCAGCTACGGCCGGGAAGCTCGAGGCGGCGGCCATACGGCTCTTTGCCAAGAAATGGTACAACACCGTTTCGGTAGCAGAAATCTGCCGGGAGGCAGGTCTTTCAAATGGTATCTTCTACCGCTACTTTCCGGGCAAGGAGACCCTTTTCAGGCAGATCCTCGAAACAGTGATAGACCGAATCCGCGCTGCCCTCTCGGAAATCGAGGGCAGGTCGACCGAAGAGCGCCTTGCTTCCTTTGCCATGAAGGTGATGGATTTTGCCGGCTCGAACAGGGACCTCGTTGCGGTGTTCCGCGAGGGCCAGTACCGCTTCTTCGAATACGAGCGCAAGCTCAAGGACCTCTATATAAACGTCCTCACGCAGGTCCTCGGCCGGAGCATCGGGCTTGCCGAGTACCTCTTCGCCTACGGCGGGATCCGCTTCTGCGCCGTCATGGCGGGACTGAAGGGCATGGAGCTCGACAAGTCCGTCATCACGGAGATACTCGGCAAGGGCATTTTTCCGGGCCTCTCCTTCGATCAGGAAAAGGTCTTCGGCGGAACCGTCCGTCCCCTGGCCCTCGACCTCGACGCAAGCGCACGCGAGCGCCTCATCCTGGCCGGCAAGAGGCTTTTCGGTGAAAAGGGCTACTTCGAGACCAACGTCCACGAGATCACGGACGCCTCGGCCCTCTCGGTCGGCGCCTTCTACTCCCACTTTCCAGGAAAGGACGCCTTTTACGCAGAGCTGATCGAGCGCGCCGGCCACGATGTGCGATCCTTCATAGCCAGCAACATGGGAGAGGGCCTCAACAGGCTCGAGGCGGAACTCAGGGGCATCTGGCTCTTCCTCGTGTTCCTGTCGATCGACCGCCACTGCTACGAGATCGTGCGCGAGGCGGAGTTTGTCCTGCCCGATTCGGTGCGGCTCTACTACTCGGCCTTTGTCGAGGGCTATCGAAAAAACCCCGCGGGCAACGGCAGCCTCGCCGCACGCGGAGCAGTGGCCGAGGCGACGGTCATCGAGTACCTCCTGGGCATCTCGCACTATTTCGGCATCGAGGTCGCCTTCGACGGCTTTGCCTCTAACGCCCGCCCCACCCTCGAGACGATGGGCAGGTATCTCGCGGGGGGCTTTTCCTCATATCTATGAACTTCATGCAGTGGAGACAGTGGTAGCTGCCCTCCCCGCGCGGCGCGATACGGCGCGGCGGGATGGGCCTGGGGGAGGATGCGATGGCAGCGAGGGCGGTGATTTCGGGAACGGGTTCCTATGCGCCGGGGGACCCGATCGGCAACGCGGAACTCAAGGCCCTCGCGGGCATCGAGTTCGACGCCGAGCGCATGGAAGCCAGGATCGGCATCCGTGCACGGCACATCGCCCGCCTCCGGGGCCTCGACGAGAGCACGGTCGACTTTGCGGAAAAGGCCTCGCTACAGGCCCTTGCTGCGGCGGGAGTCAGCGCCGACGAGGTCGGGCTCTTCATCGTGGCTACCGACACCCCCGAGTACGTATCACCTGCCTCGGGAATCCTCCTCCAGGGCAGGCTCCAGAAGGGCGAGAGCGAGGCCCTGGCTATCGACATCTCCTCGTCCTGCGCGAGCTTTGTGACCGCCCTGGACCTCGCCGCGCGCAAGGTCGCCAGCGACCCAGGCCTCGGGAAAGCCCTCGTCGTGGGGGTCTACAACATGCCCGCCCACTTGAGGCCGGGCGATGCCTTCGGCTATTCCATCTTCGCCGACGGCGCGGGAGCAGTGCTCCTGTCGCGACAGGAGGGTCCGGGCGCCTCGGGCTACGTCGAGGGAGCCTTCCGAGCCGACGGCACTCAGTGGGACTTTGTCGGCGTCTACACCGGTGGCACGCGGAAGCCGGTCACCAGGGAGCTCCTCGATGCGGGGACCTACGGCCTTGAGCTGCTTAAAAAGCTGCCCGGCGACCGCAACCTGAAGCTCTGGCCTCCCCTGGTGCGACGCGTCCTCGAAAAGGCCGGCTGGAAACAAGACAGCATTGCACATTTCATATTTACCCAGATCAACCGGTCGGTGATCGAGGAGGTGATGGGAGTCCTGGGCGAGCCGATGTCCAAGACCACCACGGTGATGGACCGCTACGGCTACACCGGCTCGGCCTGCGTGCCCATGGCCCTCGACGAGGCCGTCAGGTCGGGCCGCGTGAAAAGGGGCGACGCCATTGTCCTCGTCGCCTCGGGTGCCGGTCTTTCGGTGGGGGCCAACCTCCTGGTCTACTGAAGTCCGCCCGCCCGCAAGGGTCGCCCAATGCGCCGCTACAGCTGCCCCGGAAAGCCTACCAGATGTCCCAGTTCCGTAGTTCGACAACCTGCAGCCTGATCCGGACCTGTGCGCGCCAGGAGCCCTCGGTGAAGGAGATGAGGGGGACGGCAGTGAGGAGGACCCTCCCCTTCACGAAGCTTGGGCGGTTCGGCTCGACGCTCCGGGCCCAGGCTTCGATGCCGGCCTTGATCGCCGCGACACAGGCCTCGCGCCGGCCTGCCCAGCCCCGGGACAGGGGTATGGCCGCGATTCCCTGGGAGGACTTCCAGGAAGCGGCCCTGTTCATCGCCATGTTGGCCTGATCCGTCATATCTGCTACGAAATCGATCCAGACCCAGAGCTGGTTGCGTTCGCGCACGAAGCTGCCGGGGACGAGTCGACGGTCCGGGCTACGGAGCAGCCCCTGGGGCCTGAGCGTAAAGGCTTCGGTGATGGCGCGCGCCTTGTTGGCAGGTGTCCACTCGAAATCAAAGCCGTCTATCTCGCCGGAAAACACCCAGGCCGCTTCCTCGAGGAGGAGCTCGGCCCCTTCGGAATCCCGGAGGAGCACCGGGTCGGGGCTGCCCGGAATGCCCTCGAGGTCGATGGAAAAGCGCGAGCGGAGCGCAATGTCAGGGGCTGCTCCGAGACCTGCCAGGGGGAGGGCAAGGACCAGGATGAGTACCGCCCACCGCAGGGCGCCGCTCTTCATTTCGGGCGGAAAAAACGCCGGGCGGGATTCACGCCGAAGCGCGCCAGGAAATAGAGCCAACCGAAGCCAAAGCCCGCGAGGTGGGTGAGATGGGCCACCGAGGCATTGTAGGAAGTGAATTCCGAGAAGAGCTCGATGGCGGCGTAGCCGAGCACCAGGAGGGGAGCCCTCACCGGGATGAGACCCCAGATGAAGATGCGGGACTCGGGGAAGACCGTCGCGTAGGCCAGGAGGATGGCGAAGACCGCTCCGGAGGCACCAAGGAGGTAGGCGCCCATGGCGCCTGTCAGGATGTACACAAGGAGCGAGAAGAGACCGGCGAGGATGCCCGTCAGAAAGTAATAGACCAGGAATTCCTTGGTTCCGAGGCTCTTCTCGACGGCGGTCCCGAAGAAGAATAGCGCGAGCATGTTGAAGAAGAGGTGGCCCACGCCGGCGTGCGCGAACATGTAGGTCAGGGGCTGCCAGAGCATGCCTGAGAGCATGTTCACCGGGTTGAGGGCGAGCCACCAGGAGGATTCAGGAGCGATGATGGAGACCGCGAACACCAGGACGTTGACCGCGATGATCCAGAGAGCGGCGTTGCCCTGTGACCAGCGGAAGGGCCGCCTGATGAAGGATTGAGGGGACATGGGCATTACAGTACGGAAAAGGGCGGAAAGGGACAAGCCGCTTGCGCCTGCCTGCACCTGCTTGCTCACTGGCATCCCCGGGTATAGAGTTCGCCCATGGTAGCCAGGGAGCGAGCACCCGATTGCCTTAAATGCCTGCACTTCCGCGTGACCTGGGACCCCTCCTTTCCGCGGTCCTGCGAGGTCTTTGGCATCAAGAGCCGGCGCCTGCCCTCCATCGAGGTTCTCGGAGCGACCGGGAGGCAGTGCCCCGCCTTCGAGCTGAAACCGGGCATCCACTGAGGAAGGGCCACTCTCGGCCGCGGCCACTGTTCCCTGCCCGACTGGACCCTACTTCCTCGAGCCTCTAGCGGCTTCTGGTTTCACTGCCCACAGAAAACCCACAAAGATCACGAGGGCTCCCAGAAGCTCGGAGACATAGAGGGCGCTCCCGAAGCCGAAGCGGCTGAAGCTGCCTCCGAAAGCCGGGAGCATGGAACCGGCGGCAATCAGGACATTGCCTATGGCGCGGTTCCGAAGGGCACGCTTCCTGAAGAAGGTCAGGGCCGACCAGATGGCGCCGCCCACCAGGGTCAGCGTGCCATAGATGTTGAAGAAGGGTGTCAGGATGCGCACGCCCAGACTCGTGATGGCGTGGCCCGAAAGCTCTCCGCTGATCATCCCTGCTGGATCGAGGGTGGCGCCGAAGACGCGGAATCCGCCATAGATCGAGGCGATCGCCAGTATCGCGAAACTGATCCAGGCCAGCTTCGGCTTTGCCAGAAGGAAAACAGTACCCTGGCCGAGCCAGGCTGCCACGAGCATGGCCCCGAAGAGGTACCAGAGCCTGAAAACCGTCGCATTCCAGCCTGCGACCCCGTTCCATCCCTCGCAGAAGCCGCCGAGGCTGTACATGAGGAGGCCGATGGTCCACAGGAGGAGGTGGTAGTGCCCCCTGTGGCCGAGGAAGCGGACAAGGACAGCCAGTGCGAAGGCGAGGCTCACCGCGCTCGAAACAAAGGGAAGCAGGCTCAGGATGTTCATTCTGGCTCCGGGGAAAGGGCTTGGCGCCTGTAGCGGCGCACCCTTATACCACCGGTGCCGGAAGAAGGACAAGGAAAATAATGCTTCGCATTGTAACGATATTGGACCGGGTCATGGGCATGACCCAAGGTCCAGGAATGTGCGATTGGAACCAATACGTACTTCATAATCGCCGGAGACGGGGAGGGCGAGCGGACTTCGCAGCGCTGGGAGTCCTGGCCCCCCGGTCGCCGCGCTTCCGTGTCGGGGATCCGCCAGGGGCGGCCGGCGCAGATGCACTCCCGCCCCTCTCTCATCTATCACTCATTGCGTCCAGGCTGAGAGAGGGCCTCCAATTTTGAGAGAGTTACGCGATTCATAGGGGGCATAGGACTGGGGACTTCCTCCCTGCCGCAGGGATTGAGGCACGAATGATGTCGCCTGCCTCTCCTCCCCCATCCTGGGGAGGCAAGCGCCCTTTCGCGCAGAAGGCAGAAGGAATAATGCATGTGTCGGTGGAAGGAATCTGCTCCTCCCGGTCTTTCCCTCCGGAGCTTTCAGCTTCGCGGCCCTCCCGACCTGCAGGAGGTGGCACGCTTCCTGCATAAGTATTAGGAAGACGAGGAAAGGCAACTGACGGAGGAATTGGACTCCAGGTGCTGTTGAATGATCTGGCTTGCTTCTATTCGATTCCGTAGAGCTTGAGCTTTCGGTAGAGGGTCGCCTCGGCGATCCCGAGGAGCCGGGCCGCCTGTCGCCGCGACCCACCGCTCCTTTCGAGCGCGCTCATGATGGCGGTTTTTTCGTAGGCGGCGAGGCTGTCGTTTGCAGGCGCAGGCGCTGAGGCTTCAGTAGCACTGCCCTTTTCGCTTCCGAAATCGTCGGGAAGGTCTTCGGGCTTGAGAAAGGGTCCCCGGCTCAGTACAAGGGCGCGGCGAAGCACATTCTCCAGTTCACGGACATTCCCGGGCCAGGAATGGCGCTCGAGGAGATTCAGGGTTTGGGGATCTATGCCCGAGACCCTGGGAGTTTCCCGGCCGAATTTCGCAAGCATATGGTTGATCAGGAGGGGAATATCATCCACCCGTTCACGGAGCGGAGGCACCGCGAGAGTGACCACCGCAATCCGGTAAAAAAGGTCCTCTCTGAAGGATCCACGACGCACCTGTTCCTCGAGGCGCTTGTTCGTAGCGGCAACCACTCGTATATCGATGCGGAGGCTCCTCGGGCTGCCTACGGGCCGGACCTCGCGTTCCTGGAGGACGCGGAGGAGTTTGACCTGGAGGGACATGGGCATCTCGCCGATCTCATCCAGAAAGACGGTTCCGCCGCCCGCGGCCATGAAGAGACCCTCGTCGCTCGCATGGGCGCCGGTGTATGCCCCTTTCACGTGACCGAAGAGTTCGCTTTCAATGAGCGTTTCACTGATCGCGCCGCAGTCCACCACGACGAAGGGCTTTCCCCTCCGTTCGCTCTGATGATGGATGGCCCGGGCGACGAGTTCCTTCCCGGTGCCCGTCTCCCCCTCCACGAGGACCGAGACGTCAGTGGCGCCGACCTGGCAGATTATTTCCTTGAGCCTGGCGAGGGGTGGGGATTCACCGACGAGTCGCGTGAACTCGAATTCGCTCGCCACCTTTCGCCTGAGTTCGAGATTGTCCCGCTCGAGCTCCCAGATTCTGTGAGCCTGGCTGATCCGGGTGCCAATAGCCTCGGCAATAGACTCCTTTTCCAGGAAGTCTACAGCCCCTGCTTTCATTGCGCGCACGACCGAGGCTGTGTCGCCGAGTCCTGTCACCATGATCACCTTGACAAGGGGAAATTCCTTACGGATCCGGTCGAGGAGCTCCAGTCCGCCAAGAGCCGGCATGTGGATGTCGACCAGCGCGATATGCACTCGAGCGCGCGCGAGCAGCGAGAGCGCCTCCTCGCCATCCGCAGCCTCGAGGAGGGCAAGGGACTCCTTGTGGAGGATTCTTCGAACCGAATTCCTGAAGGCCGCCTCGTCGTCGACCACGAGGACGGTGAACTCCTCCCGAACCACATCAGTCTTCATATGAAAGAGGAGTATCGCCGATCGCTGCACGATGCGCCATACGGGGTTCAGCGCACGAAGAAAAAGCTGCAGTGAGACAAGGCGCTCCCAGCCTCGCCGCGCTCCGCCAGGCGAATTCGGCCTTTGCCATCTCCCTCCTCGGCCTCGTCAGCCCTTCGATCGCCCGCCATTGCCGTCATGTGGCAGAGCTGGCAAGGCATTTCAGCTCCCAGCTCATGATAGCGGAACCACTTCGGCTCGAGATCTTCCGTACCGCCCTCCTCCACGATATCGGCCTCCTCGCTACCCTGCCCATGGAGGACATCCAGCGTGCCACCTCCTGCCTGTACCTTGACGGCAGTGATGACGATCATGCGGAGTTCGGGGCGCAGCTGGTGAGCTTGTTCCCTGACTGCACCCGGGCTTCGGAATGGATCAGGCACCACCACGAGCGCTACGACGGCACAGGCTATCCCGATAGCCTCCGGGGCACCCGCATCCCCCTGGGCTCACGGATCATCAGTGTCGCCGACAGCTGGGACTGCTTCCTCTTTGCCGAGGGTCTCGCTCCGGCTGAGGCTCTCACGAAGCTCGAAGAACTGGCAGGAAGTGTGCTGGATCCGCAGCTTGTGGAAGCCTTTGCAGACTGTACCGTGGCGGACTTCGCCGTAGCAGAATCTGCTGCTACTGGCTGCGTCAGGGAGCGTGCAGTCCGGGTGACGGCCTGAACAGCAGCTCTGCTGATGCTTGCCTTCCCGCTACCCTCAGCGCCCCGACCTCGCCAGGGCATCAGTCTCGATGGACTCGGCGAGGGCGGCGGCCAGAGCGCCCGGGCCGAGGCGGATGTCCAGGGGTGGGAGATCGAGGGGTGAGCTGTCCGGAGTTTCGGGAGCGACACGAAACAGGCTGCCATCTGCGCGCTTGATGAGGACCGAGCCATCGGCCTTTGCACGGTCGAGCAGTGCGGCAAGGGTCTTCCGGGCCTCCGAATAGGTAACGACAAGCATGGCTAGACCTCCACGAGCACGACGCCACGCTCGCGGGCTGCGGCGGCCAGGCGTCGATCAAGAGTCAAAAGTGGAAGCTGCCGGGCTTCTGCCACGGCAATGAAGTAGGCGTCGTAGGCGTAGAGTCCTGCATCGAAGGCCCTGGCGACGGCTTTGAGGATATCAACCTCGACCAATCTGATGGGGATAGCCATAAAAGCGTGATAGACAGCCAGGCCATCGATCAAGGCAAGATCTTTTTTCCTGAAGAGCGCACTTATCGCATTGCCTATCTCGAAGGGCAGACTCCCCGGAGCGAGAAGGCTTGCATCCTTTGTGGCCTGGATGATCCTGTCCCGTTCAGGTTCATTAAGGAGAACAGCAAGAATGGCCGATGCATCCACCAGAACTTCCATGGTACAATTGTACAACCTAACTACAGGAATTCCAAGAGGCTGCGTTGCCTCAAAAGTAAATCACGATGAGGAAAAGCTTGCCTCGGCACTCCTATGAGGGGCGATGAGTCGCGGATCCTCATAGATACGAACATCCTGATCTACGCAACCCTGGAAAATGACTCCCGCTTTGCCCGATCACGGGAAGTCCTTCTGGCACAGGATGATCGGGAACGCTTTGTCTCGGTCCAGAATCTGGCGGAGATGTACCCCAACCTGACTGGCCCGAAAATGGAAAAGCCGGACGATCCGGCGACAGCGCTACTACGACGCGCAGATTGCCGCTACGATGATTGTCCATGGCATTGGGACAATCATGACGGAGAATGACCGGGACTTCAGGGATTCCCCTGAGCTCAGCGCACGTAACCCTTTTTCGGCACAGTAAAAACCCGCGTCCCGGAGAAGACCCCGGGGGTGCCAGACGCTAGACTTGACCGCGTATCAACACGCGTATATACTCGTCGTAGGTGGAGGTTCCCTATGCTTAGCTCAAAGGTCTTTGAGAGTGGAAATAGCCAGGCTATCAGGCTCCCCAAAGAATATCGGGTTGATGAAACTGAACTCTACATTCAGAAGGTTGGAGAAACCTTGATTCTCTTTCCCAAAAGGGATCCCTGGTCAACATTCGAAGATAGCCTGTCTCAGTTTTCCGATGATTTCTTCAAGGATGGCAGGAACCAGCCTGAAATGCAGGTCAGGGAACAGCAGTGATTTACCTGCTAGATACAAATATATGTATCTACTGCATAAACAATCGACCTGAAGAAGTCATAAGGAAAGTAAAGAGGCATGAACCGCACCAGATCAAGATATCTACAGTAACAGTTGCCGAACTTGAATACGGAGCCTCTAAGAGCGAATATCGACAGAAGAACAGGATTGCGATTCTCAATTTCCTGTCCGCCTTTGACATAATCCCCTTTGATGACAAGGATGCTGAAACATACGGCCAGATAAGGGCTGACCTGGAGCGCCGCGGCAAGGTAATCGGACCATATGACATGCAAATTGCCGCTCAGGCCCTGGCAAAGGACTTTATACTCGTAACAAACAACACGAAAGAATTCGAGAGAGTTGAAGGAATAGAAATCGAGGATTGGACCAATGATGAAAGCACATGAGAAGACGGGAAACCCAGACTTCAGCCAACGTCGGCGCTTCCGAAGCCCGGCAGCTGGCAGATGGAAGGGCCGAGAGTAAAACAAGGCGCCCCGGAGAAGACCCCGGGGCGCTAAGGTGCCCCGGGGCACCGACACGAAGGTGGCTGGGCGTCGGCCCCTGGAAGCACCGCCTTAAAAGCTTCTAATTGCCGCTATTTGCCGCTGCCGAAGCCGTCCAGTGCGCCCTTGGCCGCGATGATGATCGAGTTGGACCACTTCATGTTGTTCTGGACCGAGGCGAGGGCTGGCCTGACAATGGGGTTCTTGGAGGATGCAGCCGCTTCGATGGCTGCCTTGACCATGCGGTTCCGCACCACATCGGAGACTCCGCCCATGACATCGGTGTTGAGGCCCATCAGGAGGTTGCTGATGACGACAGCCGCCGAGTCGACGCCGTTGACGCCGAGGGCCAGGAGTCCGAGGATGCGCTCCTCCTCGTCGAAGCCGTTGATATAGGACAGGTATTCGAGGGGCACGGCTTCGGACGACTTCGCGCGCAGCTGGATAAGCCCGGTAAGCGCTACCTTCCTGAGCTGCGAGAAATCCTTGGCCTCTCTTTTCTGGTTGGCGTCGTACTGGGCATGGCCGCAGGAAAGGCCGAAGACTGCCGACGAGACCTTGCGCTCGGTGCTCGCCTTGGAGGCCAGTTCCAGTTCCAGCGCCAGGCACTTCTTCACTGGATCCTCTTCCCAGAGGATGACCTGGACGACGTCAGTGGGATCCTCGGTGATATCCTTGAGGGAACGAAGGGCCTGGGACCTCACCCGCTGCGAGTACCAGCCGACGGAGGCAAAAAAGACGGGAGAAAAGCCCCGGACATCCTTGAGATCGCCCAGCGAGATGATGCAGGCGTAGGCTATCTTCTCTCCGCCTTCCGCTCCGCCCACGGAGGGCCCCATGTTGAGGTTGCGGAGGAGGAGTGAGATCCTCTCGGCGTAGTCGGTCGCGTGCACCTTCCCCAAGGCCATGATGCACTCGGCACGGACGAGGGGATCTTCGATCTGCTCGACAGCCTGCCACAGGAAGACCGCCGCGTCGCCGTATTTATAATCGCCGAGGGAGGCGGAAACAAAGCGGAGCGTGTTGCAGTAGAGGGCCTTTTCCGAGGATTCCTTGTAGGCCTTCTGGGAGTTAAGGAGGTCGACGAAGGCCTCGGTCAGGATGGGCGCAACACCGCGGTCTTCGAGGGCGATCAGGTTCTTCAGGGCGGATGACTTGTCCTGGAGGCTGCGGGAATCATGGTAGATGTTGCGGTACACCTCGAAGGTCTCATCGCCGAAGGCCAGGGGCGCGACTACGAAGGCGAGCGTAGCGATGATCGCGGGTAGAAAAACGTTTCTTTTCATTCGAGAACCTCCAGGTATCAGAGGAAGCCTCCTGGATTCGGGGCTTCCCTCGCTTGGAGTGCTGCAACAAACGGGCCAATCAGGGGAGAATTATCTATTTTTCGAGTAATTCGGAAAAAATGGATAAGTCATTATGAGGAAGTGATTTAGCCAGATATCTATTCTTATCTTGGCGCAGACAGCTCCTGGCTGATCGCCCTCGAAACTCCTGGAAACCGTAAAACCGCAATACTGAGAGAAGCGCGTGCAAGAAACTATCAAAATGAGAGGCAAAACCCGGATCTCCGTCGCTCAGACCCGCGCTACGTAGAGGTTATCCTTGAAACTGAACTCACAGGCAAAGCCGATGCCTGCGGTGTCGAAGCGCAGGCTGCCATTGAGCTGCTCAGAACTCAGGCCCACGACGCTTCGTAGTCCGATGTGCTTCACTTTCATGACCTCGAAGTCCCGAGGCACCCCGATGCCCCGGTCGGCGATCCGTATCGTGATGGTCCTCGCCTCGTCGATCCGGAGGCTGATTTCCAGGTGACATTCCGCGCCAGCCGGATAGGCATGGCGGAGGCTATTCCCGATGAGCTCGCTGAGGATGAGGCCGCAGGGAATGGCCGTGTCGGCAACGACGATCACGTCCTGGAGTTCGGTGACGAGCTTCAGCCGGCCTCCATGTTTCTTCCCCAGCTCGGCCACCAGCTCAAGGATGTAGGTCCTGAGGTTGACACGGGAAAGATCCTTGGTCTCGAAGAGTTTCCGGTTGACGATGGCCAAGGCGAGGATGCGCTCCTGGGTGTCATTGATCGCCTGCGTGAAGCGACTGTCATCCAGGGCTTCGGCATGGAAGTCCAGTATGGACGAGATGATCTGCATGTTGTTGTTCGCACGGTGGTAGAGCTCGTTGATGAGGGCTTCTTTTTCGCGAAGGAGGTCATGCAAGGCAGCTTCGTCCAGCTTGCGCTTGGACAGGTCGATGATCGCGATGCGGTAGCTCGAGTCCCCCGGGGAAACGGTGTTTCCCTGGAGGGCGGCCCAGAAGACCGTCCCATCCATCTTGACCAGGCGCAGCTCGAAAGCCTGGGCCTTCCCCGTTTCCAGGAGTTCCTTCCTGTGAAGGTACAGGCTGCCATGGTCATCCTTGTGCACGAATAGAGAAAATGGCTTCCCGACCAACTGGCTGCGGGGACAGCCCAGGAGGGTAGCGGCCAGAAGGTTGGCTTCGCTGATCAGCCCATTGTCGCCCACCGTGGCATAGCCGACCGGTGCAAGGTCATAGAGCTGGAACCAGCCTGACCGGGCTACCTCGAGGCTTTCCTGGGCCTTTCGGAGCTCCTCGTTCTGCAGCTCGAGCTCGACCTGGTGGACGCGGAGGTCGTGGAGCACAGCCTCGACTTCCTCAGGCAGGAGGGGGTCCACGCAGTCGGGAAGTCCCGCCCTTCTGGCTGTGTCGATCTCCTCAGCCCGTCGCCTGAGCTCGTCGCGTGCAGCCATGCTCGTCACCCGACTCCCTGATCCGGCAGGACTTGGTCGATGGGGAACTCAAGGATGCAGTGGGTGCCTTCCTTCCCGGGAAGGATCTGGAGGCTGCCCTCGATCTGTGCTGTCAGGCCCTTCATCAGGCTGAACCCGCTCGAGCCCCTCGTTGCCAGGTCGATCGCTTCCCGAAGTCCCCGGCCATCATCCCTGACTTCGAGCATGGCACCCATCACGGTCGACTTGAGCGAAACCCAGATCGTCCCCCGCCTGCCTGAGGGAAAGGCATGCTTTACCGCGTTCGTCACCAGTTCAGTGAGGATAAGCCCGAGGGGAGCAGCGAGGGCCGCCGATACGGTCATGCCCTCCAGATCCAGGACCAGGCTGGGATTCGGCAGCATCGTCAAGGGAGAGGCGACGCGGCTGCAATAATCGTCCAGATGTACGCTCGAGACCGAGGTCGTGGAATAGAGGAGGGAATAGAGTTCGGAGATCGCGATGATCTTTGAGTCCAGGTCCCCCAGGATCTTTTTCGTCTCCTCGGAGATGGCCCCCTGGGCTGCCATGGCGATTATGGTGCAGACCAGGCTGAAGCTGTTCTTCGCGCGGTGCTGCAGCTCGCGGAGCAGTTCCTGTTTCTCGCGGATGGACTGGTTGAGGGAATCCTCGGCGCGCTTTTCCTCGGTTATGTCGCTGAGCACGATGCGGCAGCCGGAACGGCCTTCGGGCTCCGTGCAGGAGGATGCTTCCAGCCGGGCCCAGAAGCTCGTCCCGTCCTTGCCCGCCATCCTGAGGTTGCATTTCTCCGTCTTCCCGGTCTGGACCACAAGGCGCCAGAAGAGGTACCAATTGTCCTTGTCTGCATCGGCCACGAAGCGCGAGAAAGGCTGCTTGAGAAGGTTGCTGCGGGACTCTCCCAGCAGCTGGGCGGCGCAGAGGTTGGCCTCGAGCAGCATTCCCTTATCGCTCATCCTGAGGTAACCTGCCGGAGCCAGGTCGTAGAGTTCGAAGTAGCGGCTGCGCGTCTTCTCGAGTTCCATCTGGGTCCGGAGCAGTTCCTCGTTCTGCAACTCGAGTTCGACCTGGTGCACATGCAGTTCGGACATGAGCGATCGCAACGCCATAGGAGAAAGGCTTTCGGGCTCGTTCTCTCCCAGCCAGGCCCGCTGCTGCTCGGCCTTGGCTGCAGCCCGCTTGCGCAGCTCCTCATTCCCCGCCATGGACAACCTTCCTCTCGGTCGTCGCGATCGCGTAAAGCTGCCCCTGCTCGTTGACCAGGGCTGTGGAGGTGATCGATATCTTGATGACCGACCCGTCCTTGGCGAGCCGTTCAGTCACGTAATGATCGAGGGTCTCGGAGCGGCTGAGCCTGAGAAGCACGGCCATCGCTTCCGGCTTGTGCGCTTCCGGTATCCTGTCGCGGACATTGATCTCCAGGGCCTCCGCCTCGCTCCAGCCGTAGAGCCGCTCTGCCCCTGGGTTCCAGGCGAGGGTGTGGCCCTGGAGGTCCTGGACGGTCATGGCATCGGAGGCGTCCCGCAGGACCACGGCGAGGCGGCCCGCGTGGTTGGCGACTGCCAGGGCATCGCTGATCCGCTTCATCTCGGTAATGTCCACAAAGCTGATTACCGCGCCTTCGATCACATTGGCCTGCGTGCGATAGGGGAGGATCCGCAGGGCAAACCAGTCGCCCTCGAGGGTCCGCACCTCCACTTCCTTGGGAATCAGGGTGTCCAGGACAGACTGGATGTCCGACGACAGCTTCTCGTAGTCGACGAGGCGGGTGACGATATGGCCGAGGGGCCTGCCCTGGTCGGAGGGAATCAGGTTGATGACCCGGCTGGCGAAGGGTGTAAAACGAAGGATTTTTTGATGGTGGTCCACGAAGACCGTGGCGATCCCTGTTCCGGCCAGGAGATTGCTCATGTCGTTGCTGATCTGCGTCATGTCCGTCACCTTGGACATCAGTTCCACGTTGACTGTGGCCAGCTCCTCGTTGACCGACTGCAGCTCCTCCTTGGAGGTTTCGAGCTCTTCGTTGGTCGACTGCAGCTCCTCGTTGACCGACTGCATCTCCTCGTTGGAGGACTTGAACTCCTCGTTGGCGGTCTCGAGCTCCTCGTTCGAAGCCTGGAGGTATTCCTCTTTCATGCGCAGTTCCCGTTTGAGGGCTGCGATGCTGGCCTCGAACTCGGGATTGCCCGCGATCGACTCGTCCTCGGGTTTCGAGTCCGGGGCAGGGGCATGCTCTTCGGAGGGCCTTGCCGCCTCCAGGGTCACAAGATAGAGGGGCAGTTCCGTAGTGCCAGTCCTGACAAAGTAGATGGCCATGTCGACTAAGGAATAATCGCCGTTGGTCTTTACGAGGAGGCCCGGACGGCGTGCGGAATCCAGCGCTCCCAGGGAAACCGAGCGCAGGGCTTCGGACAGCTCGTTCCTGAGCCCCTCGCGGGCCATCTTCAGGATGTTGTAGACCCCGACCTCCCCCACTGCCGGCTCGAGGTAGAGCCCCGCGCGACCGTGGAGGTAGAGGATTTCCCCCCGGTCGTTGACGAGGGCGCCGGTCAGGGACAGGTGCTTCAGCATCGCCTGCTCGGTGATCTCGCGGAGGGATCGCTTGGCTATGCCGTATTTCCCCCCGGATTTGGGCAGGGCGATTTCGGTTGCCGACAGCGACGGCACGAAACGATCTATGCCTGCGAGCTGGCCTTCATTGGCCAGCTTGCCTCGCTTGTACAGCTTCATCTTGCGGTCCAGGGTTGAAAAAGAGTCCCGGAAATCGCCCACGGTTTCCGAAGATCCCAGGAAGAGGAAGCCGCCGTCCTTCAGCGCGTACTGGAAGAGGGGAATGGTGATTTTCTGGAGTGCATCCCCGAAGTAGATCAGGAGATTCCGACAGCTGATGAGGTCGAGCTTCGAGAAGGGTGGATCCTTGATCAAATCCTGTTCGGAGAATACCAGCATGTCCCGGATTCCCTTGTGGATGCGATAGCCGCTGCCATCGGGTTCGGCCGAGAAAAAGCGGGCGAGCCTTTCGGGAGTCAGGTCCGCCGCGATGCCCGCCGGATAGACCCCGGTCCGGGCTTTGGTGATGGCCTGGCTGTCGATGTCGGTGGCGAAGACCTGGACCTTGAAGGACTGCCTGATGGCCTCCTGCCGCTCGGCCAGGAGGATGGCTATGGCATAGGCCTCCTCCCCGGTGGAGCAGCCCGGAACCCAGACGCGGATTACGCTATCGGCTTTCTTGCCGACAAAAAGCTTGGGAATCACCAGCTCCTCGAGGGCCTTGAAGGCCTCAGGGTCGCGGAAAAAACTGGTCACGCCGATCAGGAGGTCGCGGAACAGGGCTTCCACCTCGCTCGGAGTTTTCTGGAGGTAGGAGATGTAGCCTTCCAGCGTATCGACCCGATGGATGGCCAAGCGCCGTTCGATACGGCGGTGGATGGTGCTCGGTTTGTAGCGGGAAAAATCGTGCCCGGTCTGGGAGCACAGGAGGATGAACACCTTCTTGAGGGTGGTTTCCGCCTTGGACTCGCTGCTGGGCACCTGAAGGGAAGCCTTGGAAAAGGCGTGGTTGGCATAGGCGATGAGCTGGGTAGCCATCTCGACGGCTGGAAGCTCGAAATCGACAAAACCCGTGGCGATGGCGCTGCGGGGCATGCCGTCGTACTCGCTGGAGGCAGGGGTCTGCACAATCACCAGGCCGCCCTCGCCCTTGATGGCGCGCACACCCTGGGTGCCGTCGCTGCCCGTGCCCGACAGCACGATGCAGATGGCCCGCTCGCGCTGGTCCAGGGCCAGGGAGCGGAAGAAGAAGTCGATCGGCAGGCGCAGGCCACGGGGGGCGGCGGGCTCCATCAGGTGGAGGCTGCCGTTGAGGAAGCCCATGTCGCAGCCTGGGGGTATGATGTAGACGCAATTGGGCCTGACGACCATCCCGTCCTCGACCTCGAGGACCTGCATGCGCGTGTAGTGCTGAATAAGATCGACAAGGATGCTTTTGTGGTCCGGGGCCAGGTGCTGCACGATGATAAAGGCCATGCCAGGTTCTGAATCGGCGGGCATGCCCGAAAAGAAGGCTTCGAAGGCCGCCAGCCCGCCCGCCGAGGCACCTATCCCGACTATCGGGAATTTGGCAGGGGCCGGGTCTACAGAGACTGGGGGCCCGGCGGAATCGGGCGCGCTTGGTTTGATCAGGCTGGCTTTCCGGGAAGGTCTTCCAGCTCCTTTTGTCTCCGCAGGTTCTTTTTCTTTCATATGCCTCCCCCGACACTCGATCCACACGCTCCAATCGCTGGATGGAACGAATGTGAGAAAAAAATGTAGTAGGAGGAAGTATAGCCTGAAAGGGCAGTTATTTTTTATTAAATCCTGAATCCGTACGCGAATACCCCAATAGCCCAGTAGTGGGGCTCTGATCAAGCCGCCAAGCTTCTTGCCGTAGCTGTCGCCGTGTCAAAGACACGGTTTTCAAGACAGTTTCCAGAATCACCCACAGTCCCACCGCCG
>CAIJMU010000109.1 GCA_903821875.1 uncultured Spirochaetota bacterium | reverse complement strand
CCTTTGTGATATTTGCCTGGTGATTATCGTGAGGGGGTCATACCCGTTCCCATTCCGAACACGGAAGTCAAGCCCCTCAACGCCGATGGTACTGCCTTCGTGGTGGGAGAGTAGGTCGTCGCCAGGCTTTTTTTTATTTTTCCAACTTTCGCCCTTTCCTGTCGTTTCTCCATCATCTTGCCTGCGGGAATGCAGAATGCTACACTTATAGCGTATTCTGCACGGAAGCGAGGACGTCCATGAACGAAAAGGAAACGCAGCTTCAGCTTGTCACCTTCCAGATCAGCGAAGAGTTCTATGGCATAGACATAATGGATGTGAAAGGCATTGAGCGTGTGCAGGATGTCCGCTCAATACCGAATGCGCCAGGCTATGTAGAGGGTTTGTTCAACCTCAGGGGCGAGTTCATTCCCATCATCTCTCTCCACAAACGCTTCCATCTCAAGAAGGCAGCGGTCGCAGAGGATGACGAGCTGCTGTCAGGTTTCATCATCATCGACCTTGACGGGATGAAGCTTGGAATTGTGATTGATCGCGTGGAAAAGGTGGTGAGCATCGATGTCGCCGAAATCCAGCCACCGCCGAAGATGATTTCCGGAATCGGATCAGAATACATACAGGGTGTCATCAACCGTGAGGAAGGATATCTGATCCTGCTTGATATCCGGAAGCTTTTCAGCGCCAAGGAATTGATGAAGATTTCCGAGATACGCGGCTAGGGACGAGGGGATCATGGGCATTCCTGTCTTCAGGTCATTCGTCAAACGCAAGGATATGGACTTTGTCCTCACGAGTCTGGTCAACGATGCCTCCGAACCCGGGGAATTTGTCGATCGCTTCGAGAAGGGCATCAAGGAATCCTTTGGTTGCGATCATGTCCTGCTAGTGCGAAGTGCCTTTTCGGCGCTCCAGGTGGCGCTGGGCAGCCTTGGCCTGGCGAGGACTGATTCGGTGGCGCTCCCCGCCCTTGCTCCCCTGTTCTACGTGAAGGCACTCGAATCGCTCGGGCTTAGCCCGGTCTTTTTGGACGCGGCGACCGAGAGCGGGGACCCGGACAGCAAGAGCATTGAACAGGCATTCGTAGCCGCTGCTGCCCGGCCCAAGGCGCTCATCTGGGGTGGAGGAGGAACCTGTCTTCCTCCTGAAACCCTGTTCAGTGAAATCGGTATCCCAGTCATCGAGGATTTCACGAGGCGGATCGGGGCACTCAGGGGCGAATTCCCGGCGAAGAGCCAGGGGGCCATGACCCTCCTTTCCTTCGAACATGGCTCGATGCTTAGCGCTGGAGGTGGGGCCTGCGTAATGGCCATGGCCAGGCGCGAGGGAACCATTCTCCGGAATATCGAGGATCAGGTAGTCCCTGAGCTCAGGATGAGTGACTACAATGCCGCCTTGGGGAGCGCACAGCTTCGGGAACTGGAACGAACCATTGAAAAGCGAAGGGAACTCAGGAAGTCCTTCCTCCAATCCCTCGCTGCTGGCCGACATAAGGCATTTCGCCAGGCTGGAGAGGGTGACTCAGGACTTTGGAGCTTTCCGGTCGTCATCGAGAGTTCCGTCAAGGACGCCGTCCAGTACGCCAAAAAGAAAGACATCGAAACCATAGGCGCTTTCGAGGATTCCTGCCTTGCCGCCGGTCTTGTCCCTGAGGGCTCCTGCCCTGTCGCCCGGTCGCTCCTGCTTCGGACGCTCTTGTTCCCTCTTCATCAGAGAATCGGCAACAGCGGCGCCCAGAAGGTTTCCAGGGTCCTTGCGACGCTGCCCTAGGATGAGCATGTCGAAAAGGCGCGTGCTGATACTTGCGAACAGCTCGAAGGCAGAGGCACGGGATCTTGCCTTGGTGATCCAGAGCCACGTGGTTGCGCTCGGCATCGAGGGTCTGATCACCGATGGTTCGAGGGCCGCTTCCGAGGATGCCCTTTCGAACCGGATCGATCTTGTCATCTCCCTGGGCGGCGATGGCACGGTGCTGGCTGCCGCCCGCCTGGCTTCACCCTCGGGTATCCCCATCCTTCCCTTCAACCTCGGAAACCTCGGATTCATCGCTGGTTTCGGAAGATCGGATTGGCGGGTATGTCTCGACGCCTGGTCCGAGGGACAGCTGGGCCTTTCTTCCCGCCTGATGTTGGCCATCTCGGTCCTCCGTGACGGAGAGCTGATCGCCTCGCACATTGCCCTGAACGATGGCGTGGTCGCCGGTCATGGAATAGCGAAAATAATCTGCCTGGAATTGAAAGCAGGCGGCTATCCCATGGGCGTATATAGGTCGGATGGAGTCATTGTCGCGACGCCGACAGGTTCTACCGCCTACAACCTCGCGGCGGGAGGGCCCGTACTCCATCCGGAGACGGACTCGATGGTGATCAACCCCATTTGCCCCTTCACCCTGTCGCATCGCCCCTTGGTGGTTCCAGGCACGGAGCGCATTGAGCTTGCCGTGGAATCCCTGCAGCGGACGGGCGTGATCCTGACGGTGGACGGCCAGGAAACCTGCGCCTTGCTGCCAGGAGACCGGGTCCTTTTTTCGCGCGCTCCGCGCAAGGCCCTCATCTATGTTCCGGAACGTGTTTCCTTCTACGAGATACTTCGGGCGAAGCTGAATTGGTCCGGGGGCAGCGATGCTTGAAGAGCTTCATGTCCGCGATTTCGCCTTGATCGACAAGCTGGCGGTGGATTTCACCAGCGGCTTCACGATCCTCTCTGGCGAGACCGGCGCCGGAAAGTCCCTGCTGATCGGTGCGATAGGATTTCTCCTTGGAGCCAAGGCGGATACGGGCATCATACGCACGGGTGCCGAGGAAGCTGTCGTAATGGGGCAGTTCGATCTCTGCGGGAACCAGGCTGCCCTGGACTGGCTCGCCGCCAAAGCTTTGCCGATGGAGGATGCTACCCTGGTCGTGCGCCGCAGTCTGCGCTCAAACGGCAGGGGCCAGGTGCTGCTGCAGGGGCAACCGGTTCTCCGGTCAGATCTTGGTGCGCTCATGAACCTCCTGGTTGATCTCCATGGCCAGCATGAACAGCAATCCTTGCTCCAGCCCGATCACCATCGGCTCCTCGTAGATCGCTATGCGGTGCTCGAGGACGAACTCAAGGACTTTGCCGGCGTATTCTCCGCTTTGTCGCGGAAACGGAAGGACTTTGAAAGCGCGGAGATGTCAGAGCGTGAGCGCCTCCGCGAGCTCGAGTTCCTGAGATTTTCGGTAGCCGAAATCGAGGCAGCGAGGCTCCGACCCGGGGAGCTCCAGGAGCTCGAAACCGAAGAGCGGATGCTCGCCCAGCATGAGAGACTCTTTGCTTCCATCGAGGGGGCCTACCATATCCTGCGGGAAGGGGAGGATGAGCATGCCAGTTCGACCCTTGCTGCCCTCAGGAAGGCACGGGTCGCCCTTGATGCGGCATCCCAGATAGATCCCTCGCTTTCGGGCATCGCGCAGCGCCTTGACGATGCCTTTTTCGAACTCGAGGACATATCCGGCAGTCTAAGGAGCTATGCAGGTTCGCTGCGCTTCGATCCAGGCCGCCTCGAAGCCATCGAGGGGCGTCTGGCTGAAATAGGAAAGCTTCGGAAGAAATACGGGGATACGGTCGAGGAGATCCTGTCCCGCCTAGGTGGTGACCAGGAGCGGATTGGAACCCTTTCCACCTGGGAAGAGGCCAAGGAGGATCTGGCCAGACAGATCATCTCCCTGGAATCCGAAGTCCAGAAGCGGGCTTTGGGCATTTCGGAGCGCCGCTGCCTGGCGGCCAAGGAACTCGCAACCAGGGTTGAGCACCTCCTTCCTCCGCTTGGGATGGGTCGAGCACGCTTTGCCATCAATGTGAGCCGCAAGACCCTGTCTGACGGCAAGGTGAGCGTTGGCCCCCATGGCATGGATGAGGTGGAATTCCTCATCTCCCCGAACCCCGGAGAAGCGATGCGGCCGCTGGCGAGGATCGCCTCGGGAGGGGAGCTTTCCCGCGTGGCCTTGGCAGTGAAGACGATTTTCGCTGCCGAGGATGTGGCCTCGACCCTCATTTTTGACGAGATCGACTCGGGGATCGGCGGGGAGATCGCTGTTGCGGTCGGGGAGCACCTGGAGGCGCTCGGTGAGGGCAAACAGGTTCTCTGCATTACCCATCTGGCCTCGATCGCCGCACGTGCCGATAATCACTATAGGGTCGAGAAAAGCGTGGATTCAGGCAGGACTTCGACGAGGCTCGTCCGGATGGAAGGTCGGGCAAGGGCCGAGGAGATTGCCAGGATGCTCGCCGGAGACCCGCGGGAGGAAGCCTCGATCGCGCACGCGACCGAGCTTCTCCGCAAGCACGGCAACTGGCGGGACTGAGCATGGCACGAATCACGCAAGAACAGCGCAACAGGTACTTCGACAAGGTCAAGGAATACAAGGTTTTCATAGACGGCATCATCGCCCATGAAAAGACCATTGCTTCCCTCCTTTCGCAGGACGAGGCCGGAGCCGCCTTCAAGCGCCTCCATCTGGCCGAAGAAATGCTCGATCTTGCTTCCTGGCACCTCCTTATCAACTCCGTTTCGGTGGCTTTCCTCGGAATGAAAAACGACGACATACTCATAGACGGCCGCAAGATCATCATGCGCGCGCTCAAGTACCTGGAAGATGTAGTGACCAACCGCCTCGATGTGCCCTTCTCGGAGTACGAGAAAAACCTTGACGAAATCCGGGAAGTGGACGTCATCAGCCGGTATCGGCTTCTCAGGAAGTTCTGCTTCGCGATCGAATGCTTCGAGGCGGCCTTCGGCGAGAATTCGAAATACAACAAGGGTTTCAACGAGATATGGGGCAAGCTCTCCGCCCTCGGAAAGAACATGATCGACCTGCGGACCGTGATGACCGAACTCGACTTCAACTCGTCCAACCGCGATTCGATGAAGGCCCACCTCGCCATCGTGAAAGACCTGTTCAAGCGCAGTGCCGACCGCTACCGGGAGGAGTACGAACTCTATTCGCACAAGCTGAGCGATTTCCGCATCGGCATCCAGTACCTGTCGGCCCTGCGGCGCATCCATGCCTCGATCAACGAACGGGACGAGGCAGAGAAGATGAAGCGCAACATCGAGGTCTGGAACACGAAGTACGAGACCGATTCCAGGAAGAAGGCGGCGCAGGCCTAGGCGCCTGCAGGTTCCCGGGCCTTGCCCGGGCAACCGTGGCAGTATTGTCATAATTACTTCAATATTTTCCTGCAATCCCCGTCGGCGCAAGGAGGATCCATGCCCTCTTTCCTCATTCTTCCCCTCGCCTCCCTCCTCCTTCTGTCCTGCGCCGGGGCCCCCGCGGCTTTTCGGGGGACTGGCGCTGGCCAGTCCCGGGCTGTGGAATTCATCGTCGCCGTTCCTGCGACTACTCCCGCTTCAGCATCGCTGTACATTGCCTCGAGCGAAAATGGCTGGAACCCCAGGGACGCGCGCTTTGCCCTGTCCAGGCAGGCTGATGGAAGCTGGACTGGAAGCTTCGCCTTCGAGTCCGGGACCGCACTGGAGTACAAGATCACCAGGGGCATCTGGGAATTCGTGGAGAAGGCCCAGGATGGATCAGAGCTCCCCAACCGGCAGCTTGTGGTCCCGCCTCCCGGCACGGTGTGCCGCGTTGAGGTCACAGTCGGTACATGGAGGGATCAAGTGGAAGAAGCAGGCCAGACCGCCACCGGGCTGCCGGGGCTCGAGATCGTGAAGGATTTCCGTCTGGCAGCCCTTGGTGTGGACCGCACGCTCAGGATCTGGCTGCCTCCCGACTACGCTGAAGACGGGAGGCGCTATCCGGTCCTTTATATGCACGACGGACAGAACCTCTTCGATGCTGCCACCTCCTTCGCCGGGGAATGGAAAGTCGACGAAACCCTGGCCACCCTATCGCGACGCGACTCGGGCGGCGCGGTTCCCCTGGCTGCCATCGTCGTAGGCATAGACAATGGCGGGGGGGAACGCCTCAATGAATATTCCCCCTTCTTCGATGCGAACTCCCCGAAGCCCAGAGGCGATCGCTATATCGAATCGATCGTGAAGGACCTCAAACCCTGGATCGATGCCCGATATCGGACCCTGCCTGAGCGAGAACATACCTGGCTTGGCGGATCGTCCATGGGCGGGCTCATCAGCCTCTATGCGCTCTCTTCGCATCCCGAGACCTTCTCGAAGGCCCTCTGTTTTTCGTCAGCCCTCATGTTCGGCAATCATGCGATGCTCGGGCTCATCAAGGCCAGGGGAATATCCCCGGATATCGCTGTCTATATCGATGTCGGAGGTCACGAGCAGGGTCTTCCGGTCGGCGACCAGTCCATGGTCGATGATTCCCGGAACGTCTATGAGGCGCTTCTTGCCACAGGGCTGGGGCATGCACGTCTCGCTTTTGTCCTTGATCCCAGGGGTATCCATAACGAAGCTGCCTGGGCACGGCGCTTCCCCTCAGCCTACGAGTGGATGATCCAGGCTCCGCTTCAAGAATAGGAAGCCTGTGTCTGGCACGATGCCTACTTTACAAAGGGTGGCGGTTCCTGCTAGAGTCAGACCAGCACAAGCTTGTCTGTATGGAGCGAGATATGGCCCGTAAGTGTGAAATCTGCGGTAAAGGTACCGCATTCGGTAATAATGTCTCTCACGCGAAGAATCGTACGCGCAGGACATGGTTTCCCAACCTCCTCCAAATGAGGACCAAGGTAGAGGGAACTGTGAAAACTCTCAAGATCTGTACCCGATGCCTGAAGGCCGGAAAGATCGTCAAGTACGTTTAAAGCGCGACCAGCGCCGAGGTACCACATTGTGGAGAGCCGCCCTTGACGGGGCGGCTTTTTTTTTGCTCTTTCGCCCGGCAGCACGCTCCTGCGGGAGCTTGCCTCCCGATGTGGCCCCCGCGATACTGTGCCCATGCCTGAACTGCCCGACCTCGTGGTCATCCAGAAACGGCTCGCCCCCAAGCTCATCGGCCGCATTGTCGAGGCTGCTACTGTCAGCGAGCCTGTAGTCCTTCGCATCCTCGAACAGGGCGATTTCAAGGGCTTGCTTGCGGGCCAGATGATCCAGGGTTTCGAACGCCATGGTCCCTTCCTGCGCCTGGAGCTCGGGCGGCATGACCTGGTGATGCATCTCATGCTCGCTGGCAGGCTGCGCCTGGGCACCCGCGGAGAGAAGCGGCTCGCGCATACTGCTTTCACCCTCGAACTCGACGCCGAGTGGCGCCTGTCCTATGGAGACGAGAGGAACATGGGAAGGGTCTATCTCTGCCCCAAGGGGCGTTTCGAATCCATTCCCGGTTACCTCACCCAGGGCATCGATATATGCTCGCGCGAATTCAGCTGGGAGCTTTTTTCCTCGCTGATTGCGGGAAAGCGGAACCAGGCTCGCGTGTTCATCATGGATCAGCGCATCCTTTCAGCCATCGGCAATGCCTACGCCGATGAAATCCTCTTCGAGGCAGGCATCCATCCCAAGACTCCCTGCTGCAAGCTCACGGAGGCTGAAAGGCGCATGCTGTTCGAGGCAATTGGCTCTGTCATCGCCTGGGGCACCGAGGAGGTGGAAAAAGCTGAGCGGCCTACAGAGGAGAAGGTGCGGGGACACATGAGGGTGAGGAACAGGGGAGGGGAGGCCTGCCCGCGCTGCGGGGGGACCATACGCAAGGCGGGCGTCCTTGGCTTTGACTCCTTCTTCTGCCCACAGTGCCAGAGAGACAGGACGGGACGGGGCCTCGACTGGAACAAGCTGCCTGCAGCTCCGAAGGCGGACCCACCCAGGGAGGAGCGATCATGAGCAGGGCGTCCACAGTGCTCGGCGATTTCGTCCTCGTTTTCACCGGTGGAGGTGTCGGAGCCATGGCACGATATGCCATCGGCCTTGCCTCGATACGCCTGTTCGGAAGCGACTTTCCCTGGGGGACGCTGACAGTCAACCTGGCCGGGTGCTTCCTGATCGGCCTGACGGTAGGAGCCATCGACTTCGGCCTGATCCCTGCTCGCGCCCGGCCCCTCCTCGTGACGGGCTTCCTCGGTGGACTGACGACCTTTTCGACCTATGCCTGGGGTCTCTTCGAACTCGGTCGTCGCGATCACTGGAGCCGGTCGCTTATCCAGTTCGGTCTTGAAAACGTCCTTGGCATAGGCCTGGTCGTGCTGGGCTTCTGGCTTGCGGAGTCGCTCAAGCCCTAGGGGCGAGACTGAAGGTCATGGTTGTAGCACTTCAGCGGGCACGCAATGGGGCCCCCGCGAGGAGGCCACAGACTTCAGGGGAACAGGGCGGAGGGGAGCTCAGGCCGAGAGTTCGGCGATGTACCCCGTCCTGACGCAGGTATCGAAGAGCTCCTTGGCCAGGAACTCCTCGCGCACATCCTCCCATTCGTCGTGCCGATGGGTGATGCGCACGTAGAAGCCTCCTTCGGTCTCGGACATGAGCTCGAGGACCGATGGTTCCGCTCCAGCACTCCGTATGGCGAACTGTTTCATGCGCGTACTCCTTGGCCTAGAGTATCGGAGCGCTGCGCAGAGGAGTTTACCTCAGCTGTGCCGGTCCATCCCCCCGCCCTCTGCCTTTGAAACAGCAGCGAGCTCGGCATAATGAATGGCGTGCTCGCGAAGGCTTGCGATCTCGTCTTCGGTCAGGCTGCGGACGACCTTGGCGGGGCTGCCCAGGATCATCGACCTGGGCGGGAACTTCTTTCCCTGGGTTACGAGGGCCCCGGCGCCGACGATGGATTCCTCGCCGATGACCGCGCCATCGAGGAGGATCGCACCCATTCCGATGAGGCTGTGGTTGCCGACAGTGCAGGCATGGACGATGGCTCCATGCCCGACGGTTACGCCATCCCCGACGACGCAGGGACCACCTTCGACAGTATGGAGGACTGCGCAGTCCTGGATGTTGGAGTCCCTGCCGATCGTGATGGGCGCCATGTCGCCGCGGACGACGGCTCCGTACCAGACCGAGGCTCCTTCGGCTACGCTGACGCTACCTGCGACCTCGGCGTTCCAGGCGATGAACACCGTAGCGTGCAGGGTAGGGGCAGCGCCCTTGAACGAATGGGTCATGCGATTCCTCCGGGCCGCGAGTGTGACGCTTCCGGGGGCTTCGGGCAAGTGCTTTCCTGTCAGCTCTCGTCCAGGGCGGCGAGGCTGGGTTCACTGCGTCTTGTGGGGCCAAAGCCCCGGGATCGGTGCCCGACATCGCTGTGTCCTCGACATGGAGGGGTCGGGCCGGCGTTATCCGGGAGTTCATTGACAAGGGGAAGGGCGCCCCGCTACCGTGAGGCAGCACTTCACTACGGGGTTCCACGATGACACTGGCAGAAGAACTCAATGCGATCCTCGAGGGCTCCGCGGCCGGCCGCCTCCTCTCGCCCCTCGGGCGGCGCATGTATTTTCCGAAGGGCCTCTTGTCCCAGAGCGCGGAGGCTGACAAGCGC
The DNA here is from genome assembly GCA_903821875.1 of uncultured Spirochaetota bacterium. Lineage (GTDB taxonomy): Bacteria > Spirochaetota > Spirochaetia > Treponematales > Rectinemataceae > CAIJMU01. Next base: position 29,702 of record CAIJMU010000109.1, on the reverse strand, counting down.
GCCACACGCTTCAACGCGACCATCGGCATGGCCTACGACAAGGGCGAACCCATGATCCTCGATGCGGTACGTCAGGCGATGCCCGCTCTCACGCCCGTAGACGCGGTAGCCTACGCCAGCACGGCAGGCCTGCCTGCGCTCCGCGCCGTCTGGAAGGAAGCGCTCTACAGGAAGAACCCTTCCTTTGCGGGAAAGACCTCGTCGCTGCCGGTTGTCGTGCCAGGCCTGACCGCCGCGGTGTCCTACATCTCGGACCTCTTCCTCGACTCAGGCGAAGCGGTCGTGGTTCCCGACCTGCATTGGCCCAATTACCGCCTTATCGTGGAGGAGCGGAAGACTGCGAAGGGACTGACCTATCCGATCTTCGAGGGAGCCGGTTTCAACGTGAGGGGTTTTGAGGACGCTCTGGGCGAAGCCGCGGCGAAGGCCGGGAAAGCCATCGCAATACTGAACTTTCCCAACAATCCCACGGGCTATTCGCCGACCCTCGAGGAGGCTGCCGGACTAGAGGCAGCGATCCTCCGGGTGGCCGAATCGGGGGCCGACATCCTGGTGGTCTGTGACGACGCGTACTTCGGCCTCGCCTATGAGGAGGGTATCCTCGCCGAGTCCATGTTCGGGAGGCTGGCGGACGCCCACGAACGCGTCCTGGTAGCCAAGGCCGACGGCCCGACCAAGGAGGACTATGTCTGGGGTTTCCGCGTGGGCTTCGTGACCTTCGCGGGCAAGGGACTGTCGGCAGCCCAGGCCGAGGCCCTCGAGAAGAAGTTGATGGGCGTCATCCGTTCTTCGGTGTCCAACTCGACCCGCCCCGGGCAGGCAATTTTCCTGAAGGCCTTGACGGCGCCCGGCTACGAGGCCCAGAAGGCCCACTACCGGGAACTCCTGGCAGAGCGCTACCGAAGGGTGCGCGACTTCCTCGCGAAGGCCGCGCTGCCCGCCTCGCTGTCGCCCCTCCCCTTCAACTCCGGCTATTTCATGAGCTTCGAGTGTAGGGGTATCTCTGCAGAGACGCTCAGGCTGAGCTTGCTGGACGAGGGAATCGGGACGATAGCGATCGGGGAGAAGCATCTCCGTGTTGCCTTCTCGGCAGTCGAGGCCGAGCACATCGACGAACTCTATACCGCCATCCTGGCGGCAGCCCGCGTTCTGGAGGCCACGTCATGACGAAGGTGGGCTTGTCGGTAGCAGTCCTAATGCTGTGCGTTCTGGCTTCCTTTTCCCTCACAGCGCAGCAAGCGCCACTTCCAGAGTCGCCTCCGGCGACCACTGGACAAACGCCTCCGGCGCCTACTGGGCAAACGCCGCTGGCTACCACGAAAAGCGTGCCCGAGGCGCAGCCGGTCGCTTCGGGTTTTTCCTTCGAGGGCAGGGCGAGCTGGTATGGAATCGATTTTCATGGGAGGCCCACTGCAAGCGGCGAACTCTTCGACAGGGCGGGCCTCACGGCAGCTCACCGTAGCCTGCCCTTTGGAACCCTGCTCCGCGTGACAGCCCGCTCCACTGGCGCCAGCGCCGTCGTCCGGGTCAATGACCGCGGCCCCTTTGTCGGAGACCGCGTCATCGACCTCTCGGAGGCTGCCGCGCGGCTCGTCGGCCTCATTTCCGAAGGCACGGGCTGGGTAAGTTGTGTCGTGCTTTCTCCGGCGGATGCTGCTGCCTTCGGAGCACCCCAGCCACCTGAGCAGAGCCAAGGCAGTGGCGGAGTGACCAAGGCAGGGTACTGCCGGGTTCAGGTAGCCAGTTATCGCGATGCGAAGAATGCCGAGGCTACGCTCGAGCGTCTGAGGCTTTCGGGCATCCAGGCTGCCATCGAAGTCGCGGGCGCCTACAGGCGCATCGTGCTCGCCTCGGTCCCCTCCCCCGAGTTGGCTGAACTCAGGTCGCGGCTGAATGCCCTGGGCTATCGTGACCTCCTGGTAACCTGGTTGCCCTAGCCTGGGCAGCTGCCAGCAGCCGGCTGCCGGCCTGCGCATTGAATGCCTGGGCAGGTCCATGCGATCCTCCATCCATGCTTCGCATCGTGCTCTTCGACCTTGACAACACGCTCTACTCCGATACCGTCGGCATGGAACGCGACATTCTTCATCGCATGAACCACTTTGTCGCGCGGCTCCTGGGCCTTGGCGTTCCGGAAGCAGCCGAGATGCGTCGGGAACGCGCCCGGCGCTATGGCACGACCCTGGAGTGGCTGATGACCGAGCACCAGTTCTCAGATCCCGAAGCCTGGTTCACGGCAGTTCATCCAGTGGGTGAGGAGTCGGTCATCAAGCACGATCCTGCCCTCAGATTGCTCCTTGAGTCCATCGACCTGCCCAAGGTGATTTTCACCAACTCCCCGATGGAGCACGCCCAGCGGGTCCTTGCCAAGCTCGGGGTCTCGGACCTCTTCGAGCGAATTTATGACATCCGCTATATCGCCCTCAAGGGCAAACCGCATGCCGATGCGATCACACGCGTCCTGTCCGACTGCGGCACCGCCCCTGCCGAAAGCCTCCTCATCGATGACGTGCCGAAAAATGTCCGTGGATTCGTCGAGGCAGGTGGCCATGGCCTCCTTTTCGACGAGTTCGGCCGCTATGGCGAGGAATCCATTCCGACCATCCACAGCCTCATCGAATTGCCTGGCCTTCTCGAGGCCTTCAAGAACGAGGCAGACCAGCTTTCCCTTTTCTAGCCCTGATCGCATCACAGCCCCGTTGACCCCCTTCGGCCTCCGGACTACTCTGACGCACACCACGAGGAGGATGCCATGCCTGAATCACGGGGCTCCGAAAGCAAAGTAGTTGTGAATCTCTCGAACCGCCATATCCATGTATCGCGCGAGGATCTTGATGCCCTTTTCGGCGCGGGCCACCAGCTTACCAAGACCAAGGACCTGAAGCAGCCCGGACAGTTCGCCTGCGACGAAACTGTCACGATCAAGGGCCCGAAGGGTATGTTTGAGGCTGTCCGGATCCTGGGGCCTGAGCGCAAGGAAACCCAGTGCGAGATCCTTGCCTCCGACGTGTTCAAGCTCGGCGTTCCCGGCTGTCCGACCCGCGAGTCGGGCCAGCTCGAGGGCTCTATGGGAATGGAGATAATCGGTCCCGCAGGCAGCGTGAAAAAGGACAAGGGTCTCATCATCGCCAAGCGGCACATCCACTTCGACCCAGCTGCAGCCCTTCGCTTCGGCGTAGCAGACAAGGAGCTTGTTTCCATCCGCGTTGGCGGCGAGCGTTCTGCGGTCTTCGAGAATGTGGTGTGCCGGGTGCATGCGACCTACGCTCTCGAATGCCACCTCGACTTCGACGAGGGAAACGCCGTTGGCATTGGCAACGGCACGATGGGCGAGGTGCTCCGCCAGACGAAAGACGGCACGGCGAACGAAGGCCAGGCGGCGTTGAAATGAGCAAGGTGATCCTCAAGGCCGAGGACCTCGATGGCTACCTTACTCCCTCTGACAAGGAGATCCTCTCCCGAATGGACGACCTGTACCGCCAGGCCATGGTCAGCTTCAACATCCTCTCGCACGGGTCCGACCCAGGGGTCAGGCAGCGGGAGGAAACCAAGCTCATCGAACAATACAGCGTCATGGGCACGGTGATGCAGGAGATCTGTGCGAAGGAACCCAGGATCCAGGTCTACTCCTTCGTGACGCCGCAGGAGAACCACGGCGAGGTCAGCCGGCTCATAGCCAAGCTCAGGGACCTGAAGACGGAGCGCGCCGAGTTCACCTACTATGTCCAGCGTGCCTTCGAACTCCTGTTCAACCAGGCCTTCGCCGGCGCAGGGGCTTCCGGCTCCGGAGCCGGTCCCCGCAAAAATCATCTAATTGTGAAGACTCCGGTGGACATACCGGTGCAGAACTACGCTGTCCACAAGATCCCCGACGTCGATGAGCAGGTCAAGGACACGGTGATGTGCGTGATGCTGCGCGGTGCCCTCCTGCCCTCGATGATCCTGTCGAAGGAGATCGAGGAGTACTCGTCGCAGCGGCATGTGACCCCCTTCGCCCTGTTCCGGATCAAGCGCGACGATTCCAAGAGCGAGTACGACATGGAATACATCCTCGACCTCGGCCGTTCCTACTTCAGCCTCGAGGAGCTGGACGGAAAGGACCTTGTCTTCGCCGACCCGATGAACGCGACCGGGGGCAGCCTCGTCACCGTGGTGAAGTATCTCCTCGACCAGGGCGTGAAGCCGAAATCGGTGCGCTTCCTCAACGTGATCTCGGCGCTCAAGGGTGCCCTTCGCATCGTGCGTGCCATCGAGAACACCACTGTCCACACCCTGTGGATGGATCCCGTCCTCAACGACAGGGCCTACATACTTCCAGGGCTCGGGGACGCCGGCGACCGCATCAACGGCAGGGACGGGGAGACCCGCTCGAGGGACATGCTCCAGCTCATCGCCGACTACGGTGCCAACATAGCCGACCTCTACCGCTCCCAGATACGGACGATCGAGGAGACGGTGCTCAGGCGATGAGAGCCGGACGGCGCCGTCCTGCCCCTGCCTTATTCGTCATAGTTGCAAATATCGCAATTATGATGATGGTGGGTTCCTGCGCCACGGTTCCCGACCGCAGGGACCTGGCGCTGGAGTGGTATGGCGTGGGAAATGCCTATCTGGCGGCGCAGAAATGGGCGGAGGCGGGCAAGGCCTACGACCGTGCCATCTCGCTGGACCCGACCCTGGTCGCCGCTTCCTACAATGCCTCCCGTGCCCTCGTCGAAGCCGGAAGCTATGACCGCGCGATCGGTCTGGCCGACGAGCTTTTGGCCAGGAACCCCGGCAACGTACGCTTCCTTTCCATCAAGGCCTACGCGCTCTGGAAGGCGGGGCAGGCCGCTCTGGCGACGGAGACCTATGAACTGGCCTACGCCCAGGACCACTTTGCGGCCGACGTCGTATACAACTCCGCAGTCCTCCTTCTCGACTCCGGAAAGCCGGCCGAAGCGGCCGAAAGGCTTGCCCCCCTTCTCCTGTCCAAACCCGACGACCCGGAGCTCCTGGGCCTCGGCGCGCGGGCCCTCGGGGCCGCCGGCAAGGTCCCGGAGGCGATATCCGCCTGGGAGACCCTCAAGGCCACCGGCAGGATGGATGCGGGTAATTGGGAACTTCTGGCAGGGCTTTACCTCAAGTCAGGCGCCTATGCCAAGGCCCTCGAAGCCCTCTCCGAATGCGTGAAGGCAGACCCGAAGCGGGCCTCGGCCTGGTTCGCGGCGGCGAAGGTCCGGCTGACCCTCGCCGATGACGGCAAGGGTGGGCTCGAGGCCCTCTCGAAGGCCCTCGAAGCGGGCTTTGCCGACAAGGAACAGGCTTCGGCCCTCCTCTCCGAGGCCCACCTCCTCGAGCGCACTGCTGTAGTCAAGGCCCTTGCGGCCAAGGGCCTCGTGGAGGTCGCAGGGGACAGGCCCTCGGGCATCGATGCGGGGCCGGGTGGCAAGGGGGCGCAATGAGGATCGAGGACCGTGACCTGGCGATGCTTGCGAGTGCTGATCTCTTCAAGGGCGTCGACGCCCGGGAGCTCGCCCGGGCCCTCGAGGGAAGCGCTGCGGCCATCCACGAATTCGCCGCGGGCCGGGTCGTGCTCCTCGCCGGCTGCGCCTATGTCGATCTCAGGATCATCCTCGAGGGGGACGCGAGCGCAGACATGGTGAGCGCCGAGGGCAAGAGCGTGGTAGTCGAGAACCTCGGAGCAGGCCAGGCAGTGGCTACTGCGGTCCTCTTTTCTCCGGGATCGCGGCTCCCGGTAACCTTGGTCGCGAACTCGACGCTCCGCGTTGTGGTACTCCCGCGGGCCCTCCTGCTTTCGCTCTGCGGAGAGTTTCCGGTCCTCCTCGAGGCCCTCCTCTTCGACATGGGCCAGCGACTGGCCTTTCTTGCCGACAAGTACCGAAACCTCTCCTTCGCGACCCTCCGCGAGCGACTCGCTGACTGGCTTCTCCGGAGTGCGCAGCGGAAGCCCGAGGGCCTCGAGGTCCGCCTCCAGACCTCCAAGGAGCGGCTTTCGGCAGTCTTTGGCGTTGCCCGGCCAAGCCTGTCCCGAGAACTCGGGGAACTTGAATCACGAAAGCTCATCGAAGTCAGGGGGCGGAGCATCCTTATCAGAAACGAGGAGGGCCTCCGGGCCCTCCGACCGCGATGAGAGGGACTAGGGACAGTGAAGGAGCACTCGATGAACGCTGATCCAGGCATGACCCGGGAGGCCGCTGCCCTGGCCAAACGTGCGAGGGACGAGATGGGCCTGAGGCTCGTGGGCAGGGACGAGTTGTCCCGTGGCATCCTCACCGGGATTCTGGCGGGGGGACACGTCCTTCTCGAGGGCGTTCCAGGCCTCGCCAAGACCCTCGCAGTGCGGACCTTCGCCGACATCTCCGGACTCTCTTTCAGCCGCATCCAGTTTACTCCTGACCTCCTGCCGGCCGACATCACGGGGGCCCTGATCTGGGAGCAGAACACGGGGCGCTTCCTTGCGCGTCGCGGCCCGCTTTTTGCCAATATCGTGCTTGCGGACGAGGTGAACCGGGCCCCGGCGAAGGTTCAGTCCGCCCTTCTCGAGGCGATGGAGGAGGGCCAGGTGACAATCGGCGAGGAGAGCCTCAGGCTTCCCGAGCCCTTCTTTGTCATGGCTACCCAGAATCCCATCGAGCATGAGGGGACCTATCCCCTCCCGGAGGCGGAACTCGACCGCTTTGTACTCAAGCTCCTCATCGATTATCCGGCCGAAAACGAGGAGGAGGAGATCGTGCGCCGATCGGCGGCCACGAGGCAGGCGCCGGTAGGAAAAATACTCGGGCCCGAGGAGATCGCCTTCCTGAGGTCATCCGTGGATGCTGTCCGCCTTGACGACGCGATCCTCCGCTATATCGTGCGTCTCGTGCGCGCCAGCAGGCCCGGTCGCGAACAATCCGGCCAGCACGTCAAGGATCTGTCCCGCTATGTCGAGTTCGGCGCCTCCCCCCGCGCCTCCATCCACCTGTCCCGCTGTGCCAGGATCGCAGCCCTCCTCGACGGGCGCGACCACGTCCTCCCCGATGATGTGAAGGCCATGGCCCGCCCGGTGCTCCGTCACCGCCTTGTGATGAGCTACCAGGCCGAGGCCGACAGCGTCTCGGCCGATGCCGTCATAGCGCGTCTTTTGTCCTCCATATCCCTACCCTAGGCTACGGGAAAGCGGAGGCCAGCAGGTGGATCGTGAAGAACTCCACGAGAGGATCAGGAAACTCCTCTTTTCCTCTTCCGCGCTTTCGACCTCCTTTGCCCGGGGCGAGTTCCGCTCGGTGTTCAGGGGGCGCGGCCTCGACTTCGATTCGCTGCGCGAATACAGCCCAGGCGATGACGCGCGGCTCATCGACTGGAATGTGTCGGTCCGCTCAAGGCGACCCCACGTCCGCTCCTATCGCGAAGACCGCTCCCTGTCCCTCTTCCTGGTGATAGACCGCTCGGCTTCGATGGACGAGGGCTCGGGACAGCTTTCCAAGGCTGACATGGCCCTCCTTTCGGCAGCCCTCCTTGGACACGCGGCAAGTCTCCGGGACATGCCTGTCGGAGGCCTCCACTTTGACTTGGGCACCTTCGGCTACCGCGACCCCCGGCGGGGCAGGGCCCATGTCCTTGCGCTGGTGGATCAGGGCCTGGATCAGGGGCTAAGGCAGCCCCCAGGTCAGGCTGCGGGGCAGGGCAGCACAGGACTTGCCGGAGCCCTCGGAACCGTGTCACGCCTCTTGAAGCGCAGGAGCCTCGTGATCGTGCTCTCAGACTGGCGCTCGCCCGGCTGGAAACTGCCATTGGCCATCCTGGGGCGACGTCACGATGTCGTGGCTGTCCGCATTTCTGACGCACTCGAGCGCGGGCTCCCGACTTCAGGAGGCTTCCCCCTGCTCGACGCGGAAAGCGGCAGGCCCGCCTGGGCCGCACTTGGGAGCCGTGGCTTCCGTCGGGCCTGGCAGGATTTCTGGGCAAAAGACATCGGGCGCATCCACCAGGATCTCGCTGAGTGTCGCGTCGGACGTCTCGACCTGGACACGGACGACGACCCAGCTCGAAGTTTTCTCGAATACTTCGACTCGCGGAGACGACGCTTCCCGTGAGGCTTCCGCGTTTCGTGCTGGCGCTGTCCCTTGTCGGGGCAGCCCTCGGGCAGCCGCTTGCCGGTGAAGCCATCGTGACCGGAATACGCTGTGTGCCCCGGCTCTTTGTCGCGGGGCAGGAGGTGCTTCTCGAGGCGCGGCTGGAGATTTCGGGTCCCGAGCCAGGGCCTTTTTCCCTGAGTCCTGGTTCTGGCCTCCCCGTGGCCGAGCTGGATTCCGACCCAGAAGTGAAGGCAGTCTCTCTTTCCCGGGATGGCTCGGGGTGGGTCCTTTCCCTGCGCTTTGTTCCCTGGTCGCAGGGGCCGGGGACCATCCCGCAGTTTTCCCGGGGAGGCATCGTCTTTCCAGAGCTGCCCTTCGAGACCATGTCAACGATCGCATCAGGAGTCCGTGACCTTGCCCCCCTGAAGCCCCAGCGCGAGCCACCGGGCATGTCCCTCTTCCTCTATGGTTTCGCTGCCCTCGCCCTCATCCTTGTCCTGGGCAGCGTCGGCTTTGCCCTCTGGGTCATCCCGGCTGCCCGGGCCCTCCTGGCCAGGCTCCGCGAGCGCGAGGCCATACGGAGCCTCGAACGTACGCTTGACTGGCTCGAGGCCAACGCAACGGGGGGGGATGCCGCTGCCTTCCACGCCCTCCTGGCACAATCACTCAGGCGCTATCTTGCGCGGCGGCTCTTCCCCGAGGCCGCCGCCTTGACGCCTTCGGAGCTTTCCCGTCTGCCCATCACCCAATTCCCCGGCGAGGGCTTCCGGGGCGAGCTTGCGGCCCTCCTTGGCGAGACCGACCTCGTCCGCTTCGCTCCCTGGCCAGAACCCGGCCTGGCAGAGCCCGCGAGGCTTATTAAGGTCGCCCAGCGCGCCCGCCTTCTCGGCCGTGATGCCGAGCGCTTTGTCGAAGAGGCCGCCCGTGTTCATGCTTGATCGTCCATGGGCACTCCTCCTTCTAGCCGTTATCCCGGTCTGGATTGTTTTTCGGCGTTCCAGGATGATAGGTTTCCGCCTTTCCCTGTCGCTTTCCGATTCACGAGGAGTGGCAGCTCCCCTTCCACATCCATGGTGGAGGGGCATGGACCGACTCAGGGAGGGATTAGGCCTGGCGGGCTTTGCCGTGCTCATCTTTGCCTTTGCCGGGCCGGCCCTGGTCTCACAATCCCTCTTTTACCTCGAGCGCGGCGACGAGATCATCATGGCCATCGATGTCTCCCCGAGCATGGCTGCCGAGGATTTCCGGCCGAGCCGGCTTGGAGCGGCTTCCGCCCTCGTGAAGGGCCTCCTGGCCAGCCGCAGGAACGAGGCCGTAGGACTGGTGGCTTTTGGAAGCGAGGCAGCCCTCCTCTGTCCCCCCACCCTGGACCATGCAATGGTTGCCAGGCGGCTCGGCGAGCTGAAGCCGGGCATGCTTGGCGATGGGACCGCCCTTGGAACGGGTATCGCGGTAGCGGCTGCCCACGGTGGCGCCGCGCTGGCGGAACGGAAGCGGTACATCGTCGTACTGACCGATGGTGAAAGCAATGCGGGGGCCATTGCCCCCGGGAGCGCGGCCGATCTCGCCTTCGAGGCCGGCTTTTCCATTTCTGTCGTCGGCATCGGCAGCAAGGGCCAGGTCCCCTTGAGCTACGCCGATCCGGGTACGGGGACTACGCGGAGTGGGACCCTCGACTCGGGCTTCGATGCCCAGGGGCTTGCCGCCATCGCAGCGCGGGGTGGTGGCAGCTATCACGACGCCTCCGACAGCAAGGGCCTCTCGGCTGCCTTCGATAGTGTCGCCGAACAGAGCCTCTCCCTCTCGCGCACGCGGTCAGTGAGCAGCGAGCGTTCGATGGCGCCCCTTTTCAGCCTCATCGCCTTCGCCCTCATCGCTTTGTCACGATTTCTGGGCCTCGTCCTCGGGGTGGAACTGCCATGATCCTCGACCATCCTGTCTTCCTCTGGCTCCTCACCCTCCTCCCTCTCGAACTCGTACTGGTCTGGAGAAGGACGAAGCCGCTCGCACTATCCCTGTCCGCCTTGACTGCTCCTGGACTGGCCCGCACCCGGCTCCGTAGGCTGGCCCGCATTGTAGGGACAGGCGCCTCCCTCTTGTTCATCGCTTCGATGAGCCTTGCCCTCGCAGGTCCTTCCTGGGGGGAGGGGTCTGAGAGGGTTGAGCGGAGCGGACTTGAGGTGGCCCTCGTGCTCGACGTCTCGCGCAGCATGGTGGCCCAGGACGCGGTCGGATCACGGCTTTCGGCAGCGGGGGTGCTGGCGCGCCTCCTGATGGCCAGGGCACCAGGGGCAAGCTTTTCCATGGTCGTGGTCAAGGGGGAGGCTGTGGTGCTCGTGCCCATGACCGAGGATCGTGACGCCATCGACTCGGCCCTGAGCTACGCCTCGCCCTCGATCATCAGCCGGAAGGGCACCGACCTTGGTTCTGGCATCGAGGCTGCCCTCTCCACCTTCACCGCGCTCGCGGGTAGGGGGCGGATTATCGTGGTCCTCTCCGACGGCGGGGACCTCGACCTGCGCGCCAGGGCAGCTGCTGCCCTGGCCAAGGAGCGTGGCGCGTGCATCTATGCGATCGGTTTTGGTGGCGCTGAGCCTGTGACCATCCCAGGTCCTGAGGGCAGGCCCCTTGTCGAAAAAAACGGAAAACCCATCCGTGTATCCCAGGATTCCAGCCTGCTCAGGGCTCTTGCCTCGGTAACAGGGGGGCATTACTACGACGCTGCAGAGGCTTCGACCCTCCAGTCGATCGTTTCCGAGTTCGACAAGGAGGGTCAGACGGGGACCCGGGAGATTACCCGGACCCAGGATCGTGGGCCACTCTTCCTCTCCCTCGCCCTCCTCGCCTTCATCGGCCGCTTGGCAGCGCGGATGCTCGCGACCGCGAGGCTTGCTTCCCGCATTCAAGGGACCCTGCGGTGAGGGCCTCCCTGGCTGCGGCCTCCCTGGCCGCGCTTGCCCTGGTCCTGGCCTTGTCTGGATCCTGTGCGATAGCAGGTGACTACGCCACGATCCTCAGTGCCAACCGGCTGCACCGAGAAGGTCGTTACGGCGAGGCTGCCTCGCTCTACCTCAGCCTCCACGAGCCTGCCTGGGCCTCTGTCATCAACTATGACCTGGCTAACTCCTGGGCAGGGGTCGGGGAGTACAAGGCAGCCGCTTCCCTCTACCTTCGCGCCCTCCGCGAGGGCGAAGCGGAGATAAAGGCCATGGCGGCCTACAATCTCGGGGTGCTGGACTACGGGCGAGGCGACTATGAGGCTGCCTGGAGGGCCTTCAAGGAGGCGCTACGGGGGAAGCCCGGGGACCAGGATGCGCGGCGCAATCTCGAGCTATCCTGGCGGGCCTGGAAAAAGGAGGGCGCTGCGCCTCTCGGCAGTCCCGCCCCCCTTGCACGGGCTCGCAGCGAGGGCAGTCCCGAGATTCTCAAGCTCTTCCGCCGCCTGGAGACCGGATCGTGGCGACCTGGTTCCGGGGAGGATCCCAGGGATGATGTCCGTGACTGGTAAGACAGATCTGCATCCTTCCTGGGCCCTTCCCAGCCTCCTCCTCCTCTTCCTTGCCCTCTACCCCTGCGCCGGCTTCTCCGAGTCGAGGGACCTCGGGATCCAGGGAGGGGCTTACCGCGTAACCATGGACCTCCCTGGCATCCCCCCTCCCCTCGACTCCGTCCTTGTCTGCAGCCTTGTCATCCACGGCCTTCGCGACGCCCGTCTTGAATCCTATCTCCTCGATCCCGGGCTCTCCGTCGACAGTATGGCCGGGAAGCCCTTTGTTGCAGCCAACGAGGCGCGGGGGACCGAGATCCTGCTCAGCCTGCGATCGTCTGTGGCCGGTCGAAGGGCAATCAGCCGGCTCCGCTTTCTGGGCGAGGAGGGTGTCTTCGAGATTCCGCGGATTGAAGTCAGCTTTGCGGATACTCCCCTGCCAGGCAGCCTTGCGCAGGGTGAGTCCTGGGAATGGGCAGCGCCTGTGTCGGTCACCCGCTTCGAGGGCTTTCGCCTCCGCCTGCTCTCGAGGTCAGGAATTCCTCTTGGCGCCTGGCCCGCCTTTGCCCTGCCTGAGGGCCTTGTTCTCGAAACGGGCAGCGATGGATTCTCCTGGGTCGCCACAGCCCTCGAGGCTGGCAGCCTCCTCCTGCCCGAAGCCGATATCAGCGCCAAGCCCCGGGGCTTGGCTCCTGCCTTCAGGATAACCGTGCGGGATATTCCCCCGGCTATTTCCTCGAGCCGGGCGATCGGGAATTTTTCCCTTTCGCTCGACGGGCCTCCGAGCGCGCTGGTGGGCGACAGGATCATGCTACGGGTCATTGTTTCAGGGCGTGGCAACTTTCCCTTCCTGACTCTTCCGGCGCCCCTTCTCAGCCTCGAGGGGCAGGCCCTGCCTCCCGGCGACGCGAGCTGGCGCCGCGTCGATGCCTACAAGGCCGACGGGGAGAGCTGGGTAGGGGATGCGTCCTGGGAAATCGGGGTCAGGGCCCATGGTCCAGGCCTGCTCGAGCTCGGGGTAGCAGCCTGGCCCTGCCTCTCGCCAGGCGGCGAAGTGAGGGTCCTCGCGAGCGAGACCTTCACGCTGCGGATCGCTTCATCGGATGATGGGCGAAGCAGGGGGGCCATGGTGGCAGTGGAGCGCCTCTCGAAGCTGCTCAAGGCCCGGCGGGGGGACAGCATCACGGCCTTTCTGGCAGCCCTGTCGCGTGGTGACACTGCAGTGGCCAGGGTCCTCGCCGCTGGCCTTGGACCAGGCAGGCAGGGCAGGCTTGACCCTGTCCTCTGCGATGCTGCCATCTCCCTGTCCGAAGGCAGGGCAGGGGAGGGCCTGGCAAGCCTCTACCGCGCCGCCAGGCGTGAGGACGCAAGCCTTCGCCCCCTGGCACGCTTGGTTGCTGCCGATCTTGGCGCGGAGCCCCCCGATTTCAGGTCCTGGCCTAATCCCTTTGTCGCCCTAGCCTCTGCCCTCGCTGTCCTGGCCGCCCTCTTCCTCGTACTAGCGAGGAGGCGAAGGCGTGGCTGGGCCCTGGCCGCTTCTCTGGCCAGCCCTCTGTTTATCGCGCTCGCCCTTGCTGCCATTCTCGCCACCGCGGTTTCAATCGCGGCATTTCAGGAAGGAGGCCGCATCCACTATCTGTCGTGGTCGCCACATCTCGCCGCCCTTCCCTCCCTGGATGCCGAGTCATCTCTGGCCATCGATCCCGGCAGGAACGGAACCCGTCTTGCTTCGGTACCCGGCTGGACCTACCTCCGCTTTGCCAACGGGAGCTCAGGCTGGATTTCTGACACTATGATATATTCCTGGTGAGCATGGACTTCGGGAAGCTTCTGGATGAATGGGACCGCCGCTCGGCGCAGCCCGGCGGCCTCGACGCCGCCTCCGACGCGGAGCGGAAGGCCCGGACCGAGGAGGCCTCGAAGCGGGAACGTCTTGACGCGCAACGCGAGGCGGCGCGGAAGCAGCGTGAGGCTGCGCGCTTCACCATGGAAGCCTGGCTCGACGAGCACGGGGTTTCGGACAAGGATGAGGCAGGCGGGAGCAGCAGAGAGAGCTCGGAGGCAGGAGCCCGCGAGGAGTCCAGGCGCCGCCAGGACCTGCGTCCGGGAGCCCGCATCGATCTCCATGGCAAGACCGTCGCAGAGGCGGAACTCGCCCTCGGAAGCTTCCTCGAAGGAGCGGCGCGGGGGGGAATCGAAAAGGTATTGGTGATCACTGGAAAGGGAAACCACTCGGCGGATGGCCCCGTGTTGGGCAAGGCGATGCGGGCCTTCCTCGAGGCCAATCCGCGCTCTGGCCGTTTTGGCCAGGCTGACAAGGCGGATGGCGGAAGCGGAGCCCTATGGGTCCTCGTCCGGCCTCTTATTTCTCGCGGTAAATGATGCGACCCCGGTTGAGATCGTAGGGGGAAAGCGCGACCTTTACCTTGTCGCCAGGGACGATACGGATGTAGTGCTTGCGCATTTTGCCGGATAGGTGGGCGAGAATGACGTGACCATTCGGCAACTCGACCCTGAACATCGTATTCGGCAGGGACTCTTTTACAATTCCCTCTACCTCGATCGCCTCTTCCTTCGCCACGTTTCCTCCTGGATGATCCGCATGCGGCGCTCTTCGCGGACCGCTTGTCGGGCTCGAAGCCGAATGCCTTCAGTGGTTTTCCGTACGGATTTTCGCCAGGGAAATTTGAAGTTTGTGCCAGAGCGATTATTATAGTACGGGTTGAGTGTCGCTAATGTCAATCGCCGCAGTGGCTGCATCCTTTACCAGTTGACCCTCCTTGCCGCGAAAAAACAGGCATAGTCTGGCGGACGCTGCGTTTTTCCGCAGGGACTCCTTCTGCCGCAAAACCTGGAACTGGCATGGTGGAAGCTTTTCTCTTGATTTTTCGGGAGAGGTACTGCATAGTGCGCCTCCCGTGACGGTATGTGGAATTCGCCCGAGAAGTGGGTCCGGGCAAGCGAATGGAGGCTGCAATGGAAAAGGAATTCGTTGATGCCATGCGTGAATCGCTCGTGGCCCAGAAGCGGCTCATTCTTGAAACCCTTGCCTCGACCAACGCGGATTTCCGCGCCATTGTCGAAGAAATGGATCCCAAGGACTTTGCCGATGTCGCCAGCGACGATATCGACCGCAAGATGATCGAGGCCCTCGGATCCCAGGACATAAAGCGGATCAAGGCCATCGATGCAGCGCTCTCGCGCATCATGCAGGGCCGCTACGGTCTCTGCGTCAAGTGCAACAAGCGCATACCGACGGAGCGGATCACGGCCCTGCCCTATGCAGTGCTTTGCATCGACTGCCAGAAGGGCGAAGAGCGCCGCAACCGCTAGGGATCTCCCTAAAGCGATCCCTTGAGGTCGTGCAACGCGTCGAAAGGCAGGAGAGCGCCGATCGTGGTTTCGACCAGCTCATCGCGGGAGGCCCCGAAGGTCACGCGCGCCCCCGGCGCCATGAACTCGGAAAGCACCTGCCTGCAGGCACCGCAGGGACTCACCGGACCCTTTGAGTCGGGAGTTGCGACTGCTATCCTGGTAAAGGCGCGATGCCCGGCGCTGATGGCGGTGACGAGGGCGCTTCGCTCGGCGCAGATGGTCAGCCCGAAGGATCTGTTCTCGACATTGGCTCCGGTGAAGACCGTCCCGTCCTCGGCAACCAGGGCTGAGCCGACGCGAAAACGTGAATAGGGCGAATACGAGGAGCGCGCGGCTTCGAGTGCGAGCGCGAAGAGACTGGCTGTGTCCAAAATCGTCTCCTGGGCCGGGCAGACTTTACTGACCCTTGCATTCGGTACTATAAACGATGTGCCCTGTCCGTGGTAGCCGCGGCGGACCGGCGGTCCCTCCGGACCTGGTACCCAGAAGACCTGCAGGTCCAGGAAGACCTGGGGCAGCGCGGCATGAGGCAGGGCATGGAAGAGCAGGCGCGGCGCAGGGTTACGGGAATACTGGTCTCACTCTTCGCTCTGGCATACTTCTTTGTGTGCGCCATTCCGCTGCCCAAGGTCTTCAGCCTCAAGCCCATCTGGGCGAGCCCGATCATCAGTGACAACCTTCCCGAATCCAGCAGCAGCGCAGCTACCGGCCCCCTCCTCCCCTTTTCGATCGGGGGCAGCTTCGGCTATTTCGACACTGCCCGAGGGCTTCGCTTTGCCTCACGGATTCCCGGCGGCGTCTCGCTCTCGCGCGAGGGATACGCGGCCTATGACCGCGTACCCGCAACGATCCAGTGGCGGGATGTGCAGGGGAAGCTGCTCTTCGAGACAGAGGCCGCAGCCTATCCATTCATGGCAGGGGGACGGCGTTTTACCCTTGCCGCCGACCAGGCTACGGTCACGGAGCTCGACGGCGCAGGAAAAGAGCTCTGGCGGCGTACCTTCCCCTCGATGCTGACTGCCTTCGACGCGAGCCCGGCCATGGCCCTCTTCGGCACGTTCGACGGCCGCCTCCTTGGGCTCTCCCGCGAAGGCCAGATCCTCGTCGATTTCGTGCCGGGAGGCAGCCGCATCGATTGCGTGTTCGGCGCAGCGGTCTCCCCCGACGGCAAGACCATCGCCGCGGTCACGGGCCTCGACCGGCAGCGCATCGTGGTGATGGAGCGTCGCAATGAGTCCTATCGTGTCACCTGGCACCGCTACACCGGCTCCGACTATCGCAGGCCTGTGGCGATGGCCTTTTCCCCTTCGGGCGATATGCTAAGCTATGAGATGCCCGACGGTTTTGGCCTCTATGACGTGCTGAAGCGGACTGAGCGCCTGCTTGTCGCCCGCGAGCCCTCTCACCCTGGGGCAGCCATCGCGAGCAAGGGGGTGATGCTCGCTCTTGAGGATGGCCCGAAGGGCGACCTCCTTGCTTTTTCCCATGAGGGTACCCGCTATTTCACCTACGGATTCGCGGCTCTCGAAGCTTCCCTCGAGATCGAGGGCGATTCTGTTTTCCTCGGTGTACGGCAGGATAGCGGGATGGATCTCCTCCGCCTGGATTTCGGGGAGGAATGAGCATGCGCGCCAATCGCCTTATGTCAGTCGCTCTTTCTTTCACGGTCCTTCTGCTCTCCGCGTCGGCTCTCGACTGGCCGGCCGCGTCGGTGGCCATGGTCGGCGAATTCGGATCGCCTAACCTCAGAGTGCCGATTCCCGGCCTTGTCCTCCGGGGCGCCGACCCTTCGATCAGGGCTGCGGCCCCTGGCGAAATCAGCTTTATCCGAAGGCCCTCCGACAGCCGCACAAGGCTTCCATCAGCCTTTGGCACCGTCCTCGTCGCCGAAGGCGGGGATGGCATTGCCAACGTGTATGCCTATCTGCCCGAGATCAAGGATCCGGGGGCGCTCCGGCTCTCGGCAGGAGCCCTGGTCGCCACGCGTGGACCGGCGGGACTCCTCGATCGAGATGGGTTCCTGTTTTCGCTCTATGACCGGAAATCATCCCGGTGGATAAATCCGAGGCTCTTCCTTCCCCATCTCGCTGACGGGAAGGCCCCCGTCATCCGCCACCTCTCCCTCGATGGCAAGGACCATTCCTGGGTGATGGGCGAGCAGAAATCCATTCCCCAGGGAAGCTACTCCCTCGCTATCGAGGTCGCAGAGCTCGCGGACTCCGGAAGCGAGGTTATCCCCGTACCACCACATTTCCTCCGCATCCTCATCAACGGGGAGCAGCTTGTGGAGCTCCATGCGGAGGTGGCTTCGGTCGTCGAGGGTAAGCTCTCCTTCTTTTCGACCCTCGTCGGAAATGCGGCCGTGTATGACGGCAGCGGCCGGCTTACCCTGGCTTCCCGGCTTTTCCCCCGCGGCAAGACAGTCATCGAACTGCTCGCCCGCGATTTCGCGGGAAACGAGCGCTCGCTTGGCTGGACCTTCACGGTGGAATGAGTCTGGCGGCATGAAGACCTTCGCAACCGAGCCACGACCCGAAGGACTTCGGGCGCGACCCTGCCCACTCTGTGGCCACGAGTCGCCGCGTCCGCTGTGGAACCTGGAGGCCTTTTCCTTTGCCATCTGCCCGCGCTGTGGCCTCGTCCAGCAGAATCCCCAGCCCCTGTCAGAGTTCGTGCTGGCCCGCTACGACGATGCCTATCTCCGCTACGAGGAAGAAAAGCAGTTCGCCTACGCCGCCCTCGAGATGCTGACCCTCCGCGATCTCGGCTACCCGGACTTCGGTGCCGGACTTGCCAGCCGGGCGCGCTCGGAGGGAAGGGCGCCCTCCGTCCTGGATGTAGGCTGCGCCACCGGCGCCCTCCTGGCCTCCCTACGCGACGATGGCTGGGACTGCCGAGGGGTGGAGGTCTGTATCCCTGCCGCTGCCTACGGGCGAGAGCGCTTCGGGCTCGACATCAGGCCCACCATCCTCGAGGAGGCGGGCTTTGCCCCCCGGAGCTTCGACCTCATCCACGCTTCCCATCTCATCGAGCACCTCAACGAGCCGGGAAGCTTTCTGGCCTACACGCGGAGCCTCCTCGCCCCCGGCGGCAGAATTCTGATAACTACCCCCAACATCGATGGTTTCCAGGCCAGGATCCTCGGTCCCCGCTGGCGGAGCGCCATACACGATCATCTTTTTCTTTTTTCCCGGCGCAGCCTGGCGCGTCTCCTCTCAGATAGCGGCTTCCGGATTCGCAGCCAGGTCACCTGGGGCGGCTGGGCGGCAGGCCTCAAGCCCGCCTTCCTGAAACCCCTCCTCGACCCCCTCGCACGGAAGACCGGACAGGGCGACGTACTAGCCTTCCTCTGCGAGGCCCTGAGACAATGAGCAACGACTACAGCGCCTTGATTCCGGAACGCTTATCGGCCATCCGGGCGGGCATCGCGGAGGCGGCCCTGCGATCCGGATGCGATCCCGGCAGCGTCGTCATCCAGGCTGTCACCAAGTTCCATCCGCTGGCGGCGGTGGAGGCAGCCTGGGATGCGGGCCTCCGGAGCTTCGGCGAAAACCGCGTCCAGGAAGCCCTCGACAAATTCCCGGGCTTTCTTTCTGCACATGCCGGAGCCCGACTTGAGCTTCTAGGCCACCTCCAATCCAACAAGCTCGGCAAGGCGCTCGGCCTCTTCCACCGGATCTGCTCAATCGATTCCATGGAAATGCTCGGCCGCGTCATCGATCGGACGGGCGATTCCCCTACTGTGACGAGCGAACTTCTCCTTGAATTGCATACTGCAGAGGATTCCAAGACAGGCTTCGCCTCCGAAGACGAGCTCCTGCGTGCCTGCGAGCTCCTTCTCGGCCAGGACGCGAAGCTCGAAGGCCGCTTGCGCCTTCGCGGTCTCATGACCATGGCCCCTGCCACAAGGGAAGAAGCGGCGATTCGCGCTTCCTTCCGGAGGCTCAGGCTCCTCTCTGAGGCTATCAGGACCCGCTTCAGCCTTCCCGATTTCAATGTGCTGTCCATGGGCATGAGCTCCGACTATCAGCTGGCTGTCGAAGAGGGTTCGACCCTGGTCAGGATCGGCACCGCCCTCCTTGGGCTGAGGTCTCCATGAAGCGGAGACTGGTCGCGATCCTCTGCATCTGCCTCGCCGCCGGTGCTGCAGTCTCAGCCTCTGCCGAGCCTGCCGCCACGGCTCCCGACTTAGGCCTGCTGACCGCGCGGCTCTTCACCGAGACCGATCCCCTCCGTTTCGAGAAGATTGCAGTCGGCAGCCTTCCCCTATCCCTTATGTACGTCGGCTTTGCCTTCGACATCGGGAACTGGCTTCTCAACGGTTTCAGCGCAAGCTACGCTCCCTGGCCTTTCAAGAGCCTCTCTTCCCCCGCCCTCAGCGACAGCGAAAAATACACGCGTCTTTCGGTGGCAGCCCTCATTTCCCTTTCGGTGGCCGTCATCGATGCCCTCGCCATTCCCGAGGCCCGGGTTCGGAGGAGTTTCGAGAGCGGGAAGGATCCCTTTCCGCCCGAGCCTCCCGTCGTTCCGGATCCGGCGACCCCAGCCCCTGATCTTAATTGATGCGCAACTTGACAGCGTCATTGCCGGACAATACACTTCCGAGTCGGTAGCATGGATGAAATCCCATATCGTTGTTTTGCAGCAATCAGGTCGTCCCAACCTCGAGGGAACGATCAAGGCCCTCCGGGAAAAACTAGAGAACCCCGAGCGTGAGCTGGTAGTCCTGTCAGCCCGTGATGTCCCTCCCCAGGAGATCCAGGCAGCCAGTGCCTTTATCCTTGCGGCCGAGGATATCGACGCTGATTCCTTCGCCGAGGCTGCACGGATCTTCAAAGGCATCAACCTCTCGGGACGCCGGGTTGGCTATTTCGGCTATTCCGGGGCAGTTGTAGCCTGGCTCAAGGATCTCACCGCCGACGCCGAGTTGTCCCGTGCAGTTCCTGATCTCGTCGGTCCCGCCCCCGACTCGGCCGCTCTCGGCGCCTTCGCCCGCGCCTTCGACTGATACCCTTCCTGAGGAAGAGCCATGCCCAGCGCAGAAAATCCCGTTTCCTCTGGCTTCAACCTGGACGATGCCATACGCAAGGTGCCCGATTTCCCCAAGCCAGGCATCCTTTTCTACGACATCACGAGCGTGATAGCCAACCCCGATGCCTTTCGCTACTGCGTTGAGTCCATGGCAAGGCTGTATCGCTCCGAGCGCATCGACGCTGTCGCCGCCATAGAATCGCGCGGCTTTCTTTTTGCGGCGCCCTTCTGCGAACGCCTCGGCATTCCCCTCCTTCTGGTGCGCAAGAAGGGCAAGCTTCCGGGAAAGACCATCGGCCGAAAATATGCACTCGAGTACGGCGAGGCAGAGATCGAGATGCACGTCGATGACATCCCCGTCGGGGGACGCGTGCTCATCATCGATGACCTCATCGCCACGGGTGGAACCGTATGCGCTACCGCTGAGCTTCTCAGGGCGGGCGGAGCAGAGCCGGTCGGTGTCTTTGCTGTCATAGGACTTCCCTTCCTCGACTACACAGCCTGCCTCGGTGACCTTCCGGTCACGACACTGATCGAATACTTCGGAGAATGAAACCGGGGCGCCCCGCCACCTTTCCACTGGGCAGCAAGGAGACATGACAATGGTCCAGGCACTGAACCGCAATCCTTCATGGAAGGGCCGGAGCGGCCCCCTCGTGCTCGTCATCATGGATGGCGTCGGCTATGGCGCCCATCGCGAGGGCGACGCTGTCGCCGACGCCAAGATGGACGCGTTCCGTGCCCTCGAGGCCAGCTGTCCGCGCACGAAGCTCAAGGCCCACGGCAAGGCTGTCGGACTTCCCTCAGACGAGGACATGGGCAATTCCGAGGTCGGTCACAACGCCATAGGCTGTGGCCGCGTCTATGCCCAGGGCGCCAAGCTGGTCGGCGCTTCCATCGCTTCGGGCGCCATGTTCGAGGGTGCCACCTGGAAGCGGCTCGTCGGCAATGTGAAAGCGGTCGGCGGCGCCCCGGTCGGCGGTGCCCTCCACTTCATCGGGCTATTCTCCGACGGCAACGTCCATTCGCACCTCGACCACCTCAAGGCAATGATCTCGCAGGCCGCCAAAGAGGGAGTGAAAAAGGTCCGCGTCCATGCGCTCCTGGACGGGCGCGACGTCGGTGAACAGAGCGCCCTCGAGTATCTCGATCCCTTCGAAGCCTTCCTTGATACCTTCAATGCCAAGGGTTTCGACTATCGCGTCGCCTCGGGCGGCGGAAGGCAATACATCACCATGGACCGTTACGGCGCCAATTGGGAGCAGGTCAGGCGGGGCTGGGAATGCCATGTCCACGGCCAGGGCCGCGCCTTCCCGAGCGCACGCGAGGCAGTCCTGGCCTACCGCGCCGAGAATCCCTCCGTCATCGACCAGGACCTCCACGAATTCGTGGTTGCCCCGGACGGCAAACCCGTCGGCACGATCGAGGACGGCGATTCCGTAGTCTACTTCAATTTCCGGGGCGACCGCGCCCTCGAGATCACTGCCGCCTTCGAGGACGAGGGCTTCGGACATTTCGACCGCGGCAGGCGGCCCCGCGTCGAGTACGCGGGCATGATGGAGTACGACGGCGACGCCCACGTGCCGAAGCAGTACATCGTCGAACCCCCCTCCATCGACCGGACCCTCGGCGAATACCTCGTCGCCTCGAAGGTCCCGATGCTTGCGATCTCCGAGACCCAGAAGTACGGCCATGTCACCTATTTCTTCAATGGCAACCGCCAGGGGAAGTTCTCCGCACAGTACGAGGACTACGTCGAGATCACCTCGGATGTCCTGCCCTTCGAACAGAGGCCCTGGATGAAGTGCGCCGAGATTGCCGACCGCGTCATCGAGGCTGTCGGTTCCGGGAAGTACCAGTTCATACGGCTCAATTTCCCCAACGGCGATATGGTCGGCCATACGGGCGTCTACCAGGCCGTCGTTTGTTCCCTCGAGGCCATGGACCTCCAGATAGGCCGCATCCGCAGGGCCGTCGAGAGGGCAGGGGGGATCCTCCTCGTCTCCGCAGATCATGGCAATTCAGATGACATGTATGAACACGAGAAGAAGGGCGGAGAGGTGTCCCGGAAACCCGACGGCAGTCCCCGCGCCAAGACCAGCCATTCCCTCAACCCCGTTCCCTGCCTCCTGTATGATCCGGGATACGCGGGCGAATATTCGAAGGAGCTCCGCGACGGAAAGGAGGGAGGGAAGCTCGGCATCTCCAGCCTCGCGGCGACGACCATCGAGCTGCTCGGATTCGTTCCCCCCGAGGGTTACGATCCCTCGGTCCTCGTGATGGAGGGCTCCGCGCGATGATGGAGGTCGAGCTGAAGGCCCGCGTATCCGATCCGGAGGCGACCAGGGGGCGCCTCGAGTCCTTCTGCCGCCTCGACCGCGATTTCGACAAGCGCGATGCCTACTGGCAGGGTCCCCGGCGGCTTGAGGACGGTGACAGGCGCGGCTTCAGGCTCCGGACCGATGGAGGGGACTCCTTCGTCACCTTCAAGGACAAGCGCCTTGAGGGTGGCATCGAAGTCAACTGCGAGCGGGAGTTCACGGTCTCCGACCAGTCGGCCTTTGTCGAATTCGCCTGGCGCCTCGGCTGCGAGCCCCACTTCGAGAAACGGAAGCGAGGCAGCCGCTACGAGGCTGTGGCGGGGGCCGCGTCCGGGACGTCCGTCGGCCTCGAACTCGCCGAGATAGAGGGAATTGGGTGGTTCCTCGAGATCGAGGCCCTCGTTCCCGAAAACGACCCAGGCGCCGTTGCCCGGGCACAGGGGGAGATCCGCAGCTTGCTGGCCCAGGCTGGCATCGGGGAGGAGGCCATCGAGCCGCGCTTTTACTCGGAGCTCCTCATGGAAGCGGGGCGGGTGGCCCGGAGATGAGTCCCTGGCGCTCGCAGCCGAGCCCTACCAGTACCTGCCGTAGAAAGCCTTCGCCTGGCCCGGGGGCACCAGCGCCCTTCCTGGCACCCGCTCGAGGTTCCGAAGCTCGAGGGACAGGCCGCCCCGGTCCACGCAGACCTTCCCTGTGATGATGAAGGGCCTTTCCTCGAAGAGGAGAGCCCCGAAGCGGCGGTAGGTATCCGGGAAGAGCACCGCCTCGTAGATCGCCGTCTCGTCCTCGAAGCTCACGAACTCCATGGGAAGTTCACCCTGTGCGAGCACCTCCTTTGCAGTCACCGGCCAACCGACCAGGCGCACGACACGCCCCTCCTTGGACGCAAGGTCGCGGGCAAGGACCCGCTGCGAAGCCAGGGCCCCGGGCCAGAGCTCAAGGGGGTGGACCGACAGGGTCGTACCAATACGTCGCATCTGGCCTTCGAGGAAGGTACGACGGGAGACGCCCGCGGCTTGCCACCCGGATCCGGAGTTTTCCGGAGGCGGTCCGGCCACTTCGCGGGCCTCCCCGGGGAAGGCTGTCACGGATGGCTGGTCCTGGAAGAGGCTGCCCGCTCCCTGGGCGTCCGGGCGACCCGATGCCTCCCGTGTCGCGGCGAAGGACAGGATGCACAGGAGCTTTTCTGGACGTCGAAGCCCGGGCGACAGGGTATCGAGGGCTCCGGATTCCGCAAGGGCCTCCGCATCGTCGCGGGCGGGCCAGACCCGCCGGGCGAAGTCCAGTGCCGAGGCAAAGGCTCCAGACAGCGCCCGCTCCGCCACGATACGGTCCATGCAGGCCTCCGAGAGTCCTCCGATCGACTCCAGCCCGAAGCGGATAGTACCAACACTGCCCTTTGCCCTCCTGCCGCTGTCCTGTACCGAGGGAGGGAGGAGGGCCAGGCCCATGCGGCGTGCCTCGCTCGCGTAGGCCAGGATGCCGTAGTAGCCGCCGCGGTTGGACATCACCGCGGCCATGAACTCGGCAGGGTGGTGGGCCCGGAGCCAGGCGCTCCTGAAGGAGAGTCTGGCGTAGGAGGCCGAGTGGGCCTTCACGAAGCTGTAGCCGGCGAAGGACTGGATCATGTCCCAGATCTCAGCGATCTTCGCATCGTCCACGCCGCGAGCACGCGCACCATCCTGGAATTTCGGGAGCCAGGAATCGAGGCGTGTGACCGCGTCCTTTTTCGACAGGACCTTCCGCATGCCGTCGGCCTCGGCAGGCGTGAATCCCGCCAGTGCCACGGCGACCTTGCTCACGTCCTCCTGGTAGCACATGAGCCCATGGGCCTCGTCGAGGATGCCCGACAGGAGGGGGTGGATATGCGTCCAGGGCTTTCCGAGGTGGCGGTCGATGTACTCGTTGATATACCGGTTTGCGGCGGGCCGGATGATCGATGAGTGGATGACGAGATGGGCGAAATCACCGGCACCGGTCTTCTTCTGGAGGAGCCGCATCGCGGGGGACTCGACATAGAAGACGCCCATCGTGTCGCCCCTGGCCAGCAGCGCGATGGTGGCAGAATCGTCCTCTGGCCGGGAGCAAAGGTCCGGGGAGCCGGCGACATTGGCAGTTGCGTCCCGTACCACAGCCAGCGACCTGTTCCCAAGCAGGTCTATCTTCACGAGTCCAGCCGCCTCGACGCCCTCCTTGTCCCAGGCGGTGACACGGATGCCGCTGCCTGTCTTCAGTAGTGGTACGATGTCGTGCAAGGCGCCTGGAACGATGACGACTCCTCCCGAGTGGGTTCCGATGTTGCGGGGAAAACCCACGATGCGTGCGGAGAGCTCCGTGATGGCCTTCCACGTGGGGTCGGCATCGCGCCCGGCGCCAGCGGGGTCATGGATGCTGGCGGCGCCAGCGGGGTCATGGATGCTGGCGGCGCCAGGATCCTGCGACAGTCCGCGTTCGCGGCCACCCGTCTCCGAGTCGGGAATGCCGAAGGCACGCGCCGTCTCGCGGAGGGCACCGCGATGGCGGAAGGTCACGTGGTTGGCGACCCGCGCCGTGTGGGCTTCGCCATATCTTGCCACGACATCGGCCAGGAGCTTGTCCCGCTCGTCCCAGGCAAAATCGACGTCGATGTCGGGTGGGTCGCTGCGTCCGGGGTTGAGGAAGCGTTCGAAGTAGAGGTCGTGGCGAAGGGGGTCGACATCGGTGATCTCGAGGGCCCAGGACACGATGCTTGCTGCTGCGCTGCCCCGTCCGCAGGTCCGCGAGGCGCGGCTGACGATGTCGCGGACGACGAGGAAGTAGTCGGCAAAACTTTTCTCGGAAATTATGCCGAGTTCGTAGTCGATGCGGGCACGGTAGGCATCCGGAATCGAGCCGAGGCGCCGTGCCGTGCCAGCCAGGGTGAGGTCCCGAAGCAGCCCGGCAGGCCCTCCGGGATGGTCGGTCGGCCAGGCGGGGAAGTGCCAGCCATTGAAGAGGCTGTCGAGGCTGCAGGCCTCGGCCACAGCCTCGTTGTTCGTGATCGTTTCTGGCAGGTCGCGGAACGGCGCCGCGAGCGCTGCCGGGGAGGCGAGGCAGGCCATGGAAGGGGCGAGCTCCGAGTCAGCGACCTCGTAGATGGTGGCCGTCTTCCCGATTGCGACGAGGAGGCGCTGGACCTCGCGGTCGGATGGCGAAAGGAAGGAGACTCCTGGCCCCGCCACGGCCTTAATGCCGTTCGCCGCAGCGCCTGCGAGAAGCTTTTTCCAGGAACCCCTCGCAGCGGCGGGGAGGAGGGCGTAGCGCTCGGCCTGTCCCCGCCAGCTGTCGAGGAGCCTGGCGTCGGTGGTGAGCGCGATGACGGTGTCGCCGGCCTCCCCGAGCGCCTGGGCAAGGCCCGGCATCGTGGATGTGGAATCGACCTTTCCACCGGGCAGGCAGAGCGCCCTTTCCGTGAGGATCCTCGAGATCGCCGAGAAACCACGCCGGTTTTTCGCTAGAATGATGCAATTATCATGAACATGCCGCGGGGGCCCGTCTGTGTAGCCGAGTTCCACACCGGCGATGGGCCTGATCCCGGCCTTCCCTGCGGCCTCGTAGAAGGGCGGCAAGCCGAAGACCCCCTCGCGGTCGGTCACCGCAAGGGCCGTGTAGCCCAGGCGAGCCGCCTCCACCATGAGCCTTGCTGGCGGGATGGTCCCGAAGTGAAAGGAATAGTAGGTATGAAGGGGGAGGGGGATGATCATGCCCGGACCTTGGCCAAGGCCTGGGCCAAGGCCCCGGTCGCCTGCGGGAGGGCCAGTCCTCCCGCAGAACCGATGGCGTCGGTCCCGTAGCGGCGGCGGACAGCGTCGAGGGCACCTTGAAGCCGGCCCATCCTGGCTTCCATCGGTGTAAATAGGTCGAGTTCGGGACCGGCAGAGGCGAATTCGGAAAGCTCGAGGCCCAGGCTTCGCACGCGGCTGCGGCGGGTCCGCGCGCGTGCGAGGAGGGGACCGATGGCGCCTCCGAGCTCGTCGTCGCGGAGGAGGGGCCGGGACAGGCGCACCGAAGCTGTACTCGCCTCGCCGTCAGAGAAGCCGAGCCTGAGGCCGAGCCTCCCCGCAGCAAGGCCCTCGCGCCGCATCGAGAAACCAAGGTCGGAGGCGAGCTTCCGTAACGCCCGTGCGAGGAACTCAGGGTCGGCGCTGTCCGGCTCCAGGGTCACCGAGCCGGAAATGCGGCGCCGTTCGGGAGGCTCGGGGTCGACGGCCGAAGCCTCGAGGAGGGCCGCCCGGTCGCGGAGGGCCGGCCCCCGCGGCCCGAGGGCCCGGGCCGAAAGTTCATCGAGATCGCCCAGGGCGCCGATCTCCTCGATCTCGAGCATCCTGAGCCTGTCGCGGAGGAGGGGGCCGATTCCCGGCAGGAGTTCCACGGGTTGCCTCCGTAGGAGGCCACGTTCCTCCCCCTCCTCAAGCGCGATAAACCCAGTTGGACGCATTACCCTCGTGGCTACCTTGGAGACGGTCTTTGTCGAGGCGAGGGCCAGCACGGGCAGGAGGCCCGTCTTCTCGAGGATCTCGCGGCGGAGCTTTGCCACTCCGTCTACGGCTTCTCCCCAGAGTCCGCGCGTTCCCCGGAAGTCCACGAAGAGGTGCCCCGTCCCGGCGCGCTCCACAAGGGGGCTGAAAATCGAGGCAATGCGGAAGAGTTCGGCGTCGGCCCTTTCGTAGAGCCCGGGCCTCGCTTCCTTGATGACGAGCTCCCGCAACTGCCTGTGCGCATAGTCGAGGGACATGCCACGCCTGAGCCCCGCGCGGTGGGCCTCGGGCGAGAGGTCGAGGCAGACGGGCCGGTTCCGGCCGACGTTGCCGATCGCGAAGGGACGGCCTCGGAGGCCGGGATCGAGGCCCTCCTCGACCGCCGCCATCAGTCCGACGAGGTTGAGGTGGAGGATGGTTCCGCTTGCCACAGTGATGCCTTGCCGCTTCCGAGTCCCGCCCCGGCAAGCAGCGCCCCGAGTTCGCGCGCATTCGCCACCGCCTGCCCCCGCGCGTGGTTGTTGAAGTAGATCCTCAGGCGCTTCGCGCGCGCGGCCATGGCCTGGATGCGCGGCAGCCAGGACGCGAGGTCCTCCCGCGAGTAGAGCCAGTCGTAGCGGCCCCGCGAGTCGCCGTTCCACCAGTCCGCCGCGTTGCGTCCGTGAAAGCGCAGGTAGGCCGTGTCCGCCGTCACGATGTCAGCAACCGGGGGGAGTCCCTCAAGGCGCGGCAGATCGAGGGAGCAGAATCCTACCCCCCGCTCACGCAGCCCCTCCAGGACCCGCGCGTTTACCCAGTCCCTGTGGCGGAATTCAACAACGCGGGTGTAATCCCCGAATTCCCCGAGGAGTCGGTCGAGATAACGGCGCTCCTCGACGCCATAGGCGAAGCGCCAGGGAAACTCGAAGAGGATGGCCGCAAGCCTTCCGGCCCGTGCCAGGGGCGCAATACCCGCCCGGAATTCCCTGGCCTGTTCCTCCAACCTTGTTGCTTCGATCTCGTGCGTGAGGCTCCGGTGGGCCTTGATGGAAAAGTCGAGGCCCGGAGCGGCCATCCGGTCCATCAGCGCCGCAAGGTTGGCCGCCTTGGGCATGCCGTAGTAGCTGAAGTTGAGTTCCAGCGTCGAAAAGGCCCGTCCGTAGGCTGCAGGAAACTCGCTACGGGGCAGGGCCTCGGGGTAGAGCACCCCCTTCCACTCGGGATAGTCAAAACCCGAGGTGCCTATCCTGAGGTCGATCCCCGCCTCAACCTGCGCCGCCATGAGCCATGTATACTATACATGCGTTGGGTATGCAAGCCTGAAAAGGTCCTCGCGGGCTAGGCACGACATGGTCCGACTGAGGCGCATTTACCCAAGTGGAGGGATCAAGTAGAGTAGCAGCCATGGAATCAGAGGCGAAAGACAGGTCAAGGCTACTCGAACCCATAGCCCGGGAAATCGAAGTGCTCGTAGACATGGCGAAACGAGATGCGGCCATCCGACAGGTAATCCTTTTCGGTTCCTTCGCCTATGGGTCTCCGCGTCCCGACAGCGATCTTGATATATGCATCATCTCCGCCGATCCGCGAAACGAGCTTGATCTGATGCGCGCCTATAAAGAGGAACTCGCGGAATGCATCGAACGCCCCATGGACATCCTCGTCTACACTCCCGAGAAATTCGCCTGGCGGTCAGACTCGGTATCGACCATAGAAAAGACCATCAAGAACAAGGGTGTCACAGTCTATGGATAGGAAGACGGAAGTTCAGGAATGGTTGGATTTTGCGGAAAGAGACCTCGATGTCGCGGTCATCCTGTCGGAGCATCACCCGATCGCGCGGGAGATCGTCTGCTATCACTGCCAGCAGGCGGTTGAAAAGTATCTCAAAGCCTACCTCGTCTCGGCCGGTGTCTCCTTTGAGAAGGTCCATGACCTCGAACGAATTGCTGCTATGTGCGCCCCTTTCGATGACACCCTGGGGCGGTTCAAGGATTCATTCCGCTCCCTCACAGTCTTCGGGGTCGTCACCCGCTATCCGTCCTCCGTGGAGATCACCATAGCGGATGTGACAGAGAGCCTTGAGAAGAGCAAGGCCCTGCGCGATTACCTTCTGCCACGCATCACGGCGCTTTTGTAAGGCAGGTTCCCCTCGAAGCATGGGCACTTTTGCTCGCTCGAAGCGGATTTCCTATGGAGATCCGCAGGAAACAGTGAGTGCAATAGTGATGATCAGGAAGTTCGGCAACATGAACCCTGCGGTTCTGTCAGGGTCTACAGCACGATGTCTTCGGTTGTTTCCCAGTCCTCTTCGATGAGTTCAGTCTTGATCCGGAGGCTCGAGATGGAAACCGACAACTCCCCGATGAGCTCCTCTTTCTCGTCATAGCTGAGGCCTTCGGCCTTGAGTTCGCCGATGAGTCTAGCTGCTTCAAGACAGGTCTCTTCGAACTCTTCCAGAATGGGCAAGTAGTGGCGGGGCATGGGCATCACAACCTCCTATCAACGCGAGCCAGGTTGCCTTGAAAGGCCGAAATCTCGCTGAGCCAATGGTGTATTCTAGCTAAGTCAGGCTCTGGCAAGGACAGCTCATGGGCAATTTTCGCCTCATGTACGCCGATTTGACGCACGAGGCTTTTTGCCCGCTTCCTCAGGGCTTTCTTTCCCATGGTCAGTATACACCGATCTCAGGGTCGCTTGTGGCACTCATGCCATCAGTACGCGCGGAAGCTGCCTCGATGCTTCACTGCCTGTGCTCTTCCAGCACCAAAAGCGCGAAGGCGCGAATGAGATTGACAAAAAAAAAGGAAGTGTAAACTTGCCTCCATCATATTTCACATGGAGGCAATATGGTCACTTCCGTTCATGAAACGTCAGAGCTGGTTACTCTCGTGTTTTCGGGGGTCACAATGCTGACCGCAGTACTAGGGACTGTGGTGGGCCTGCGGCAGTT
>CAIJMU010000108.1 GCA_903821875.1 uncultured Spirochaetota bacterium | reverse complement strand
TGAAGGGGTCGCCGACGGTGTCGCCGATGACGGTTGCGGCGTGAAGGTCGGAGCCCTTGCCCTCGCCTGCGGCCTTCAGGTCCTTGTCGGTCTCGACGATCTTCTTGGCATTGTCCCAGCAGCCGCCGGCGTTGGCCATGAAAACGGCCTGGAAGAGGCCGAAGACCGCGATTCCAATGAGGTAGAACACGAAGAAGGACATGGGCCTGAGCATCTGGAGGGCCGCCGGGGAATGGTCGCCATCGATGTAGCCTGCGGGCGAGGAGAAGAAGGCGAAGCCCAGGGCGAAGCAGAAGACCGCAAGGAAGATGTTGTACATGCCCTTCTGCGCGTAGACGGTGCAGATGCGGACAACTTCCTCTGAATCCTTGTCGGAAGCCGCTTCCTTGGAATTGACATTGAAGGTTTTCTTGATGAACTCGACGGCGCTATAGGCACCTGTCGTGACAGCCTGCATCGAGGCTCCGGAGAACCAGTAGATGACGGCACCGCCGGCGATGAAGCCCATGAGGGAGTAGGGGTTGAGGATGTTGAGCACGGTCGCGGGATCGATGTTGAAGGATTTCTCGATCAGGAGGATAAGCGAGAAGATCATCGTAGTTGCACCGACTACGGCTGTACCGATCAGTACTGGCTTGGCGGTCGCCTTGAAGGTGTTGCCGGCGCCGTCGTTCTCCTCGAGGGCTTCCTTGGCCACCTCGAACTGGGGCTTGAAGCCGAAGTCCTTCTCGATCTCCTTCGAGATGTTCGGGATCTGCTCGATCCGGGAGAGCTCGTAGACGGATTGGGCATTGTCCGTGACCGGACCGTAGGAGTCGACCGCGATGGTGACCGGACCCATGCCGAGGAAGCCGAAGGCCACGAGGCCGAAGGCGAAGACAGCCGGATAAACCATTATGCCGGTGATGTAGGTGCTCGCGGCGTAGGATACGCCCATGAGGGCCATGATCACGAGGCCGATCCAGAAGGCAGAGAAGTTGCCCGATACAAGGCCGGACAGGATGGTCAGCGAGGCGCCGCCCTCGCGGGAAGCGGTGACGACTTCCTTGGTATGGGCGCTCTTGGTGCTAGTGAAGATCTTGGTGAACTCGGGGATCAGGGCGGCGCCGAGGGTTCCGCAGCTGATGATGACGGAGAGCACGAGCCAGAGGTTGTTCGGAAGGCCGGACAGCTGCCAGTAGGAGACAGCGAAGGTCATGACAATTGAAAGGATCGAGGAGATCCAGATCAGGTTGGTCAGCGGCCTCTCGAAGTCCATGTGCTTCTGCTTGCCATAGACGACGTTGGTGATGGCTCCGTTGATCCAGTAAGCCGCGATGGAGGTGACGATCATGAGGACGCGCATCACGAAGATCCAGGTCAGGAGGGCAACCTGGTTGTCCTTCACGACTCCGAGGAGGATGAAGGTGATGAGGGCCACTCCCGTGACGCCGTAGGTCTCGAAGCCGTCGGCGGTGGGTCCGACCGAGTCGCCCGCGTTGTCACCGGTGCAGTCGGCGATGACGCCCGGGTTACGGGGATCGTCTTCCTCGACCTTGAACACGATCTTCATGAGGTCCGAACCGATGTCGGCGATCTTCGTGAAGATTCCACCAGCGACGCGCAGCGCGCTCGCTCCCAGGGACTCGCCGATGGCGAAGCCCATGAAACAGTAGCCGGCGATGTTGCCGGGGACATACATGATGATGAACAGCATTACGATGAGTTCGATGGATACGAGCATCACGCCGATCGACATGCCCGACTGGAGCGGGATGTTGAGGACCGGGAGGCGCTTGCCTTCGAGGGAGGCGAAGGCCGTGCGCGCGTTGGCGAAGGTGTTCATCCGGATGCCGTACCAGGCTACTCCATAGGAGCCCAGGATGCCGACGATGGAGAAGAGCAGGATGATGACGACGTTGCCCGCCGGCTCGGCCTTCAGGAAGCCGAAGTAGAACACGAGGCAGAGGGCGATGAAGACCTCGAGGACAATGAGGAACTTGCCCTGCTGGATCAGGTAGGCCTTGCAGGTGCCGAAGATCTTTTCTCCGACGGCGCGCATCGACTCATGGACCTTGTAGCCCTTGACCTGGATGAACTGGACCAGGCCGAATACCAGGCCCAGCACACAGATGACCAGGCCAGCTACCAGCAGGCTAAAGGAATCTCCCGTGATCTGTGGAACTACCAAATCCGCTTCGCTTGCGAATAGCGGCAGGCCGACGGCGCCGATGAGGGCGGCGAAAGCCAATCTTAGAACGGCTGTCATAGCACTTCCTCCGAAGTTGCGTGGAATGGTACATATTTTACTTTTTCGTCGGGGAGAGTCAATCCTCTGGAAGCCAGTAGTCCCATGCCATGTCCCGGAAGAACGTGGAATTGTTGAAAAACCGGGTCGTCATTGGGGTTCAAGCCCCCGAATGGGCCGGGAAAGGCCATTGGATCGCGGCAGGTCCGGTAATCCCCAAACGACCCGCTGCGACCCAAGAAGTCCCCCCCCGGATGAAAACATCTGGAGTCGTGGATGCCTCTGGATCACCCGGAAGGCAGGGAAAAATCGAAGCAATTGTTACAAACACGGCCCAGACAGACCCGGTTTCCTCTCCTTCGGAACGGAGTTCCTGAGCACGAACCTCGAGGGGTCATCCAGGGCGTTCGGGACGGGGAGACCTGCACTGTGGGGGAGTTCGAACCGGGGCAGCTTGCTGGTCGGGGCTTGGGGGAAAAGGCCAGGACGGCAAGCTGGGACAAAAAAAAGACCCGCCCTCGCGGACAGGTTGCTTTTTTTGGGCGATACAAGAGTCGAACTTGTGACCCCCAGCGTGTCATACTGGTGCTCTAACCAACTGAGCTAACCGCCCGGAAATGCAGCGCCGACATTGACCGGCGACGCAACGCTCCGTTTATAACGTGGCCGCTTGGTTCTCGTCAAGCCAGCTCACTGTGCCTTGCACAGGGCTCTGCCCGAGATTCTGCGTCAGGCGCGCTCGCGGATGGCGACATTGATCTCTATCTTCCCACAGGCAGTCTCCATTGGCACGATGAGCGCTTCGACGTCGGAGTCGTGGATCTCCATGTTCTCTCCAGTGAAGATGGCGGGAGGGGTGAGGTCGAACTTGAAACCGAGGTCATGGAGCTTGGTGACAGCCTGGGCGGTGATCATGTTGGCCAGTTCGGTGATGGTCGCACGCACCAGCTCATCGAGGGATTTCAATTCCTCGCCGTTCATTGCACTCGCTATCTTGAGGGCAGTCGGCTTGTCCATGTCGAAGAGGACACGCCCCTCGACGTCACCGGCCAGGCCGACGATGGCCGCCACACCCATGACAGGAGTCGCGGTCGACTTGAGATACAGTTCACCCCGATGCACATCGCTGGCAAGGACTTCCTTGAGGATGTTGAAGGCTGCTTCCACGAAAGGATTGATGTACTCGACTCTCATGACATGCTCCTCAGGGTTGGCCGCTTCCGGCAGGTCATTCCTTGCAAAAGGCCGAAACGGCCCCTGAACCTGCGGACCGCCATCCCGAGCCCGGAACCTCGTTGGAACCGAGAACCAAAATGCCAGCAGGCTTCAGTTTATCGCTAAAATCATCCAAAAGACGTCTTTGGTCAACTGGCGCGAGGAGGGACAGGAGGTCACGGCATACGACGATGTCGAGGGGTGGCAAGGAATTCGTGTTCAGTATGTCGTGAAACTCGAAGAAGATCGAGTCGCGGATATGCTGGATAAAGGTCTGCCCATTCCGCCCCGTAGTCATGTACTCGGCGTAGTAATCAGGGACTTTGTCGGGAAACACCATGTTCGGAGCCATGGAGATGGCGAGGAGGTCGGAGTCGTTGGCCCAGATCTTGACCCGGGAGTCTGGGTAGCGGCGCCTCAGGATGACAGCCAGCGACCAGGTCTCGTAGCCCTTGCCGCAGCCCGGGTTCCAGACATTGAGGGTCTTGCTCTCGTTGCCAGGCAGGATGCGCTCGAGACTGTCGGCGAAATCAGGGGACAGGAGCATGCCGCTGCTGGGCGACCAGAAGTCCTCGAGGAAGGTCTCCGCGTCGCTGGGCTCCCGGATCTGGACCTCGTTCTTGCGGACGACCCTCCATTCGGAATAGCGGCGCTGGAACCAGAGCTCGTTGAGGTCCGTGATGTGGAAGCCCTTGAGTGCGGCGAGGCTCTCGCGAACAAAGGAGGCGCCGACATCCTCACCGGCCTGGGCCAGGGGGGCGGCGCGCTCTTCCCGTGCAGGCTCCACCAGGACAGGGGGCACGACCTTGGGCTTTTCGGCGTGCACAGCCTCCTCGGCTGCCTTCGAAGGCGCAAAGATCATCGCAGCATCGAGGATGATGTAGAGCTTTCCGCTGTTTTCCACGATGCCCTTGATGAACTTGACGTTGATGTCGCCGAAGATGGGATGGGGCGGCTGGATGCCCGCAGAGGAGATGGCGACAACCTTGTCGATGCCGTCGACGATGACGCCGAAGACGTGCTCGTCGATGCGGAGGATGAGGAGGCTTTCGAGGGCGTCCTCCTCCTTGCGCTCTGCGGGGAGATGGAAAAAGGTGCGGAGGTCTATGACGGAGATGATGTCGCCGCGGAGGTTGTAGACGCCCCGGACAAAGGGGGCAGCATTTGGAACATAGGTGAAGCGGCCAGCCTTGGCGATCTCCTTCACGCTCATGATGTCGATCCCGTACTCCTTCCCCGCGAGGGAGAAGGTGATCATCTTGAAGTCTATCTTGTCGCCTGAGGTCTTCCTGGCCTCGGCTGACTGGGTCGCTGTCTCAGTCTGCGCCATGCTTTTTCTCCCTGCCAAACGCTTCGCTAGATTCTTGACGCTCCGCTGGATTCGTGACGATGCGCCGGGACATCGGCTATCGGATGGCTCCCTCGAGGCGCCTGCGCTCCTCGAGTTCGCGTTTCTGGCCAAGCTCGAGGAGCTGGCTTACATCGATGATGAGGCACACCGATCCATCGCCGAGGATCGAGGCCCCCGCGATTCCCGGAGAGATGACAAACTGGTCGCGGAGGGGCTTGATGACGACGTCCTCCTCGCCGATCAGCGAATCCACCATCAGCCCTACACGCTTGTCGGCGGTGCCGACCACGACGATGAAGGCCGTCTCCTTCTGCTCGTCGGTCTGGATGCGGAACAGCCTGTTCAGCCTGAGGAGGGCCGTCACATCGTTGCGGATGTTGAAGACCTCGTAATTGTCGATCATCCTGATGTCGGCGATCTTGATGCGGTGGCTCTCGATGACGCTCGTAATTGGTATGGAATAGGTTTCCTTGCCGACCCGCACCAGGAGGCCCTGGATTATGGCCAGGGTGAGGGGCAGCTTGATGGTGAATTTGGTGCCCTTCCCCTTCTGGCTGGAGACCGATACCGAACCGTTGAGCTTCTCGATCTGGCGCTTGACGACATCGAGGCCGACGCCGCGGCCAGAGATGTTCGTGATGGCCTTGGCGGTGGAAAAGCCGGCATCGAAGATGAGGTTGAAGGCCTCGACCTCGGTGAGGACCTTGTTGGGGTGTACAAGTCCGCGCTCGACAGCCTTTTCACGGACAGCTTCGAGGTCGATGCCCTTACCGTCGTCGGCTATCTCGATGATGATCATGTTGCCTTCGTTGGAAGCCTTGAGGAGGATGGTCCCATCCTCGCTCTTGCCGGCAGCCTTGCGTACCTCAGGCATCTCGACGCCGTGGTCGAGGCCGTTGCGCACCGAGTGCATCAGCGGGTCGAGGAGGTCCTCGATGACGGACTTGTCGAGTTCGGTGTCCTCTCCCTCGATGACGAGGTTGACCTTTTTCTGGAGGCTCTTGGACAGGTCGCGCACGAGGCGGGGAAAGCGGCTGAAGATCTGGCTGATGGGCACCATGCGGATCTTCATGACGGCTTCCTGGAGCTCGCCGGTTATGCGACCAAGGTTCTGGGCAGTCGAGCGGAACTTAGTGACATCGTTCTTGAGGTTGCCCTCGAAGCCGTCGAAGGTGCTGAACAGCACCCCGTACTTCTCGACGATCTCCTTCTTGATCTCCTTGGCCGACTTGCCGGAGTTGATCGATTCGAGCATCGAGGGCAGGTCGTCGAAGAGCTCCTTCAGGCCCTCGCGGAAATGCCCCTGCGAGGTCTGGATCTGGGTCATGAGCTCGCCGAAGCGCGAGGAGATCTGGTTGAAGGTAGCCTTGTTGATGACGGTTTCGGAGACGAGGTTGAGGAGGTTGTCGATGCGCCGGCTATCGACACGGAGTATGGAGCCCTGGCTGCCCGAGGACTTCTTCGCATCGGGGTGCGCATCCTTGTGGACGCCGTCCTCGTCCTCGTGCTTGTCTGCGGAGAGGGACGCAGCCGATTCCTCCGGCTCGGTCGGTTCCGCAGCCGCGGCCTGACCGGCAGCAGCGGGGGCGGCGGCAAGAGGAGCGGACTCGACTGGCGCTGCTTTCGGCGCAGGGGCCTGGGCTGGCGCGGGGCCTGCCGGCTTCGGGGCAACCTTTTCCTGCGCAGGAGGCGCTATGGAGTCTACAGGGCCGAGATTGACTTCGATCACTTCCACCGAGTCGACGACCTCGGGAATGAGGGCTTTCTTCCGGATCGAGGCCTCATCCCTGTCCGAGGCGATAAAGTACTCGACCACAGGGTAGAAGGCGTCTTCGTAGAGCTTCTCGAAATCGGGCACTGTCTTGAGCACCGAGCCGAGGTCGCGGATGGCTGCGAAGGCGTGGATGGCGGAGACAGTGTTCATGAGGTTGTCGGGGTTAAAGGAAAGGGAAAGCTTCCAGATCCTGCGGTCCGAACCGGCTGCTTCCTTGAGTTCAAGGATCTCGTACTCGGAGAGGCCGGAAGCAACTGCTGGAGCCGCCTCCATCGTAGCCGTTGGCGCGGGGGCAGGTGCCTTGGCTGGCTGCGGGGCTTTTGCGGCGGGGGCGGCAGCCTTGGCCTTCCCGTGGGTCGAAGAACCTTCAGGCAGGAGTTTCGCGAGCCGTGCCTTCACCTCATCGATGTTGTCATCGTAGACTTGGCCCTGCTGGCGCGCGTCGAGCATCGCCTTGATGATATCGATGGAGGCCAGGAGCACATCGATGGTTGTCTCGTCGACGGCTGCCTTGCCCGAACGGATACTGTCGAGGACATCCTCCACGAGGTGGGTGAACTGCGCAAGTTCGGTCATCTCGACCGTACCGGCACCGCCCTTCAGGGTATGGGCTGCCCTGAATATCTCATCGACAGCATCCTTGTTGGCTGTGTCGTTTTCGAGGACGAGAATGTTCTGCTCAAGGCTTTCCACCTGGGCCAATGCCTCGGAGAAAAAGTCCTTGAGCAGCTCTTCGTTGTTCGGATCGAGATAGTCGCTCATCGTGCCTAGAGCATTATCCACGCAAGCGTCGCAGTCAAGGTGGTGCGGCACCCGGGGGCAGGGTAGCAAATCAAAGGAGGGGTTCTCGCTTTACCCTCCCCATCCCCCGTGATAGTTTGATCAACTGCGCCCAATGGCCTCGGGGAGACAACTTCGAAGCGACCGGCCGCGGGATTTTCATGGAGGACTCATGCAGCGAACTGTGCTCAGAATGCTCGACGAAGCGGCAAAGGCCTTTGGAGGGGCACCCTATGCCCTGAAAAAGCCTGATTCTGGCTACAAAGCCCTCTCCTATCAGGAAGCGGCAAGCCAGGCCAAGGCGCTCGGAGCCTGGCTGATCGCACGGGGCTTCATGAAGGGTGACAGGACTGCCATCCTGGCCGAGGGCTGCCCCGAGTGGATTGTCGCCGAATTCGGGCTGCTTTCGGCTGGCTGCATCTCGGTTCCCCTCTCCATCAAACTGCTGAAAGAGGAAATTCCCTTCCGCCTCGAGCACTCCGGTTCGAAGGCTATTTTCACGACCCACAACCAGCTCGAGAAGGTTCTCGGATCGCTCGGTCTGGCCAAGGACGCATCCCTCTTCATCGGCTACCTCGACGACGACCTCGAAACCGCCCAGGCTATGGCAAAATCGGCTGGCATCGAAGAGGAGCGCGTCATCGCCTTCGCGTCCATGCTCGAGGAGGGGTATCGCCTTCTGAAGGATGAAGCCGGCTCCGTAGCCCGGGAGCTCGCGGCGCGCAGGTCGGGAGCTTCCGAAGCCGACCCGGTGACCATCAGCTACACCTCGGGGACTACCGGCAATCCCAAGGGCATCATCCTCACCAATCTCAATTACTGGAGCAACTGCCACGACGCTGTCGTCCATTTCGGCATTCCCAATGGCTGGCGGACCCTTCTGGTGCTGCCGGTGGACCACTCCTTTGCGCACACCTGCGGGCTCTACACCTCGCTCCTCATAGCCATGGAACTGTGGTTTGTGGATGCCAGAGGCGGCGGCATCGCCACCCTGCGCAACATCCCGATCAACCTCCTGGAGGCGCAGCCCCATCTCCTCTTCACCGTCCCGGCCCTCTCGGGCAACTTCATGAAAAAGATCATAGCCGGCGTCGAGGAAAAGGGCGGCCTCATCGAGAAGATCTTCAAGGCAGGCATCGAGGCTGGCATCGCCTGCAACGGGAATGGCTTCAACAAACCCTCCTTCGCAGTCCGCGCTGCCAATTTCCTGCCCTGGTGGTTCGCCAGGACCCTCGTCTTCAGCGCTGTCAGGAAGAAGGTTTTCGGTCCCTCAATCCGCTACTGCGTCGGTGGCGGTGCCCTCCTGGATGTAAAACAGCAGGAATTCTTTGCGGCCCTCGGCATGCCTGTCTATCAGGGCTACGGCCTGACCGAGGCAGCGCCGATCATCTCTTCCAATACGCCAACAAGGCACAAGTATGGAAGCTCGGGGACGATCCTGCCAAACCTCGAGTGCACGCTGCGCAAAGCCGACGGCAGCCTTGTCGGTCCCGGGGAGACCGGCGAGATCGTCATCCGCGGCGACAATGTGATGAAGGGCTACTGGAAAAACCCGGAGGCGACGGCAGCTGCACTCCGTGAGGGCTGGCTCTGGACAGGCGACCGGGCACGCTGGGACGAGGATGGATTCCTCGTGGTGGTGGGCCGGGAAAAGGCCCTCCTCATCGCCGAGGACGGGGAGAAGTGCAGCCCTGAGGAAATAGAGGAGGCGGTGACCTTCTCAACCAACCTGATCGACCAGATCATGGTCTGGTGCGACCAGAAGAAATACGTGAGCGCCTTTGTCACCCTCGACGAGTCCCGCGTCAGGCGCATGGTCTCCGAGCGAGGCATTAAAGATGTCTCTGCCTTGGTCGCCGCCTTGCAGAAGGAATTCTTTAGATTCAGGAACGACCCGAAGGCCATCAAGGTCCAGCCCTTCTGGATACCCAAGGCCTTCCATATCATGCCGGAAACCTGGTCAGACCAGGATGGCACGGTGAACTCGACGATGAAGATTGTCCGCCACCGTATCGTGGACATTTACCGCGAACGGATAGACTACGCCTATTCGAGCGAGGGGGGCACTACGGACAACCCGCGGAACCGCGAGATCCTCCGAAAGATCTTCAAGCTGCCGTGAAGACGCAGCTCTGGCCTCTCCCCGCCGGGAACTTCTCCGATAATGGAGTCAGATGAAACGCTGGCTTGTCCTGGCCGCCGCGATGGCAGCCGAGCTCCTCGTGCTCCTTGCGGTGCTCGCCTCCGCTGGGGCCTTTGTGTCGACCCTTGAGAGCCCTGATGGAAAATCCTTCGCCATGGCCCTCCTCAGAGAAATCCAGCGGCTCTTTCCCCTGGCCCTGGTGCTCCTGGCCGGCCCCTGCCTCCTCTCCTTCTCAGGAGGCGGCGCCAACAGGATCATAGCCGTAGCAGCGACTGTAGTTCTCGGCAGCCTTTTGGGAGCGGGGGGAGTTGTGGCGGGTCGATTCGCCATCGAGCAGGGCTCCCCTAGCCCTCCACGCCCCGTCATCAACCAACCGGTGGAGGTGGGAAGGGCCGTAGCTCTCGTGGAAAGGCTCGAAAACAAGACCGCGATGGGTTTGACGACAGCTGATTTCGGGGAAGCCTTCCCGCGGCTTTCCTACACAGCTTCAGCCCCCTACGACTCCCTGCGTGGCGAGGTCAGGGCCGCTGACGCAAGCTGGAGCCTGGTACGGCAGACAAAACCACCTTCCCTGCCCTTCGCCGCCTACCTTGCCACTATCAGCATCCCCCTCTTTGACGCGCGGAGTGATAGTCTGGGCTCCGGGATCGCGCGCATGACTGGGCTCATCATCTTTGCAGCTGGATTTGCCTGCCTGGGCTTCCTCGCCAGCCAACCAATCTCCAGCTTCATGCTTACCCTGCTGTTTTCTGTACTGACCATTGTCGCAGATTCGATGTTCCTGAAGTACCACATCGGCAGCATGCTCGAGGGCCTGATGAAACCACTCGGACTCTCCTTCGGCCCCGTCCTCACGATTGTGGCCGCCGAAACCGTGGCAGGCCTGCTCCTTGCCAGCATAGGCCTCCTCCTGGCCCCGAGGCGAAGGATATGAAACCTGGATATCGGATTGCCGTAGCCTTCCTGGCTACCGACATCCTCCTCTTTGCATCCGCCTTTTCCTGGGCCTTCTTCACCCACTCAGCCACTGAAATCATCCCAAGCCTCGCCTCTGGCTGGGAACTCTTCTCAGCGGCGAAGTTCCTCATCGCCTGGATAGCCCCTGCCCAGCTGATCGCCGCCATGCTAGCCCTCATAACCCTGAAGGGCGACCAGGAAACCCCGGTCGACTCGGCTAGCCTGCCAGCCCTCCTCATCGCCTTCCTGCTTTTTGTTCTGATTATCATCGCCTCTCCCATAGTCGAGACCAGCCTCGTGACCATACAGGCTAGCAGCCAGCGCTTTAACACGACCCTTGTTTCGCTCAGGGAAAGCCTCGACAAGGGTCAGACTGCGGAAGCCTCCCTCCTCTACGCCGAACTGGAGGAAATCTCGCCAGGCGATGAGCGCCTTCCTCCCCTCGAACGCCGCCTGTCCGCACGAAAAGCCAATGAATCCCACGCAGTCGAGGAGGCGTTCAAGGCAGAAACCGAGGTCGCATCTGAGGAAGGCTCGAAGGACGCGACTGCCGCGAAGGAAGCCTGGGGGCGCGCACAGGCCGCCTTCGAGAAGTCCGACTGGTTCAACGCGCACTGGCAGGCCACCCTCGCTTTGCGGCTCGATCCCGGCATCATCGAGGCCAAACGTTTAAAGGCCAAGGCCTGGGAAGAAATATCAAAGGCTGCAGGCCTCACCAGTCTCGATGTTGAACGTTCGCGGTTCTACTCTGAGAAGCTCAGAGGATATGGACTCCTTCACTCCGGCGACTTTGTTGCAGCCTGGCGCATTTTCGATGGCCTTTCCAGGCAGCATGAATACGATGTCGAGGTGAGCCGCTACCTGAAAGAGAGCCTTTCCGGCCTTCGCCAGACCAGCTTCTGGCGCGAAGAAGTGGACGAGGCTTTCCTCGCTTCAACGCTCCCGCGGCTCTTCATCAGGATGCAGGAAGTTGGAGGCAGGGAGACCATACTCGCGGCGAAGGAGGCTGCATGGACTAAGGGTGCCGCCTACCTCTCAGAGGCCGAGTGGCTCGAACGCCTCCCTGACGGCTCGGGGCGCTTGATACGGACGCGCTGGGCAAAGATCACCGCAGGAAGGCTCTATTTCATGGCAGCAGAGCGCGACGAGGCAGGGAAGGTCTGGCGACCCGAAGCGACTTCCTTGACTAAGGACGGCAGCGCCAGCAGCCATGACACTGCGGCCCCGGCCTCGGTCGAATTCGCCTTCACCCCTGACAAGCTCAGGACTATCGCCGCCCTGCGTACCGCTCCTCAAACCCTTTCCGCCCTGGAAATCCTGGGCCAGTTCGCCGCGCCTGACAGGACCACCTTCGATCCGGAAGCCCTGCTCACCGAGCTCCTCCGTCGCATCGGCGTACCCTTCGCCCTCGCCGCCTCAGCCATCGTCGGGATACTCCTCGGTATCCGCCTGAAACCCCGTTCAAGGCAGCCCAGGGCCTTCCCCGTCCTGGCCTTCCTGCTCTTCGCGGCCTGCGTCTGCATAGGCTGGTTTTTCGCGCTCTGGCTCGATGAGCTGGCCCTGCGCTGGACCGTCCGGATGCTGCCCTCCGTAGCGGCTGTTGCCCTGTCTGTGGGGATCAGGTCCCTCTGGCTGGCAGCGGCGATCATACTGGCCCTCGGTCTGGGCCGAGGGGCCAATCGCCTCGAGCAGGGCAACGACGGAAACGACGAGGACCGCAGGGTGAAAAGCCGCCCGACGCGAAAAAAAACCTCGAGCTCTCATTCCAGCGCCAAGCCCGATGCCAGCGCCCCTGATGCCGGCCTTTCCGACGACGACCCCTTCGCCCTCGAAACATGAGCAATGGAGGTCGCTTTGCCTGGCCCCGCCGCAAGGATTGGCCCCGCATCCTCGGGGCCAACGCCTGCGTACTGGCGGGACTTGCGCTGGGCCTCGTCGGTGGCCTCTTCGGCCTGGCTGTCGGGGCCCTCATCGGCATCATGCTCGACGGACTCCGTGCCCAATGGAAGCAATTGCGATTTCTTTCCGATCCCCGTGCCCGCGCCCCCTTCGGCCAGGTGCCCGGCCTCGCCCTGGCGCTGGCCCTCGGCACCCTGCGCTCCGCCGACCTCCCGGCCCTCCTGCGCAAACGCATCCTCTTGTCCGCTGCCGCCATCGCCCTCGGGCCCACTGGCCGCGGAAGCCCCTGGTCCCACGAGGCCCCGGCCGGGGAGTTCCTCGACCTCCTTGCGGTGGAATTGCACGAGCGCGATGAGGCCTTTGCCGAAGGCCTTCAGGAGCGCATGACGCACGAAGCCTCCGCCGAGGCCCGTGCCGCCCTCGCATCCGCTGCCTGGGCCATCGAGGCAGAGGGAAGGGTGACCCTGACCTGGGAGCGCGAGGAGGAAGTCCGGTCCTGGCTCGCGGCAGCAGGGTGCACAGACGACGAAATCGCAGGCGCCTGCGCCCGGAGCTTCCCCGGCTGGGAGAGCCCCTGGAGCACCCTCGGCCTGGCGCATGGCGCCAGCCAGGAGGAAATCCGCCATGCCTTCAGGGCGATCTCGAAGCTTCTCCATCCCGACACGGGGGGCGGCCCTGACAAGGAGGCACGCTTCATGAAAGCGCGGGCGGCCTACGAAGAACTCGGAGGCGGCCGCGTCGGCAAGACGGCAGACGAGGGGGAAAAGCCAGCTACATAGTTATAATTGCGACGGTCCTATCCCGCGTCCACCCTCGTGATCCGTGCTCCGAGCCCGCGCAGGCGTTCGGAAATGCGCTCGTAG
Organism: uncultured Spirochaetota bacterium; assembly: GCA_903821875.1. Lineage (GTDB taxonomy): Bacteria > Spirochaetota > Spirochaetia > Treponematales > Rectinemataceae > CAIJMU01. The sequence continues at coordinate 9,379 of CAIJMU010000108.1, read as the reverse complement.
CCGCGCTCGATCTGGTACACGTTGCTGATGGTGCTGGTGCCCTCGGCGCAGAGCGCCGCGATGACCATCGCCATGCCCGCGCGCACGTCGGGCGAGGCGAGGTCCGAGGCGGTCAGCCGCACCGGGCCGGAGATCACGGCGCGGTGCGGGTCGCAGAGCACGATGCGCGCTCCCATGCCGATCAGCTTGTCCACCCAGAACATCCTCGATTCGAACATCTTCTCGTGGATGAGCACAGTGCCCTCGACCTGCGTGGCGACCACAGCCATGATCGAGGTGAGGTCCGGAGGAAAGCCAGGCCAGGGCGCGTCGTCGACCTTCGGTATCTGCCCGCCGAGGTCAGCCACGACCTTCATGGACTGGCCCGAGGGAATCAGGAGGTTGCGGCCCTCAAGCTCCCAGCCAATGCCCAGGCGTCCGAAACCGACCTTGAGCGGCCGAAGGTCCTCGGGCTCCACACCCTCGATGACGAGTTCGCCGCGGGTAACGGCGGTCAGCCCGACAAAAGACCCGATCTCCATGTAGTCGGGACCGATGGCGTAGTCCGCGCCTCCGAGCTCGGGTCGGCTGCCTCCGCCATGGCCTCCGATGCGGAGCACATTGGAACCAATTCCCTCGATCTTTGCTCCCATGGCCACCAGGAGGCGGCAGAGGTCCTGTACGTGGGGCTCGCTGGCCGCGTTGCGTATGACGCTCGGACCCTGGGCGAGGGAGGCTGCCATCACCACGTTTTCCGTGCCCGTCACCGATGCCTCGTCGAGGAAGATGTCCGCGCCTACGAGCTTGTTGGCAGTAAAGCGGAAACCGCGGTCTACATCGACGCGCGCCCCCAGTTCCTGGAGGGCCAGGAGGTGGGTATCGACCCGACGGCGGCCAATGACATCGCCTCCGGGCGGAGGCAGCGAGACCCTTCCGAAGCGCGCCAGGAGGGGGCCAGCGAAGAGTATGGAGGCCCGCACCTTGCGTGCGAGCTCCGCGGGAACCTCCCAGCGTTCCACGCCAACGGCATCGACCCTCCAGACATTGGGCTCAGGGTGCTCCACCTCCGCCCCGAGGATCTTCAGGACCTCGAACATCACCTGGACGTCCTCGATCTCGGGGATGTTGCGGAGCGTGACCGGCGAACGAGCCAGGAGGGTCGCCGCGATGCAGGGAAGGGCAGCGTTCTTGTTGCCACTGGCCTTGATGCGGCCCTTGATCGGGAATCCGCCTTCGATCTGGTACCTGTACATGGGCAGAGTATGCGTAGAGCCGCCCCGCTGCGTCAACGACGCCGACAGCGTAGGCGGGAAGGGCTTCCTCAGGATCGGGGATCCACCGGCCCGAGGAGCCCGAACTCCTTCTCGAGCACCGCCGCCGCTTCAAGGCAGAGATCCTCCCTGAAGGCCCTCCCGATCAGCTGTACACCCGCTGGCATTCCCTCGATGATCCCGCAGGGGACCGCGACCGCGGGCAGGCCGAGGAAGGAGCTGACCGAACACAGCGCCCGTCCCAGGCCGACGCGCGCATGTGCGGCCGCATCGGCGATGTCCGTGTCCACGGGCACGAAGGGTTCCGAAAATACAGGACCAAGTATGAGGGGCCACTCTTCCATGAACTGCGACCAGGTCCGCTGAAGCTCGAGGCGCAGCGAAGTGAGCGCGACATAGCCCGGGAGGTCCGCCGGCTTCGTCGCCGCCCGGAGAAAATCGAGATACCTGCGCCCGTCCTCCCCGATGAGCCTGTCGAGGCCGGCCCCGACCAGGCTGAACTCGGTCATGATGAGACGGTCGTAGGCAGCCAGGACTTCCATGAAGCGGGGTAATTCCACGGGAACCGGGCTGTAGCCTGCCCGCTCGAGCGCATAGGCGGCCTCGGTCACGCGCGAGGCGACCATGCGATGGATGGCAACCCCGGCAGGGTTTGCGGCGACGGCAACAGGGATGGGCCTGGGCAGAGCTGGGCCCCGAGATGGCGCAGGCACAACCCGGGGATCGCGGGCATCGGGCCCGGACAGCACTTCAAGCAATAATCCGAGATCGACGATGCTTCTTCCCATGATGCCGTCGACCGGGATGACCTGCGACGCATAGCTCGGATCGTGGCCGCCGCTCCGATGGTCCTGGGGAAAGCGGCCCGTGCCAGGTTTGAGGGCTGGGAGCCCAGCGAAGAGCGCAGGCAGCCGCAGGGAACCACCCGCATCGTTCCCGAGTCCGACCGACGCCATGCCAGTCGCGAGCGCTACTGCGGTCCCGCCGCTCGATCCCCCCGGACTCATCGTGGGGTTCCAGGGATTCAGGGTGCGGCCATGCAGACTACTGCTGGTCTCGAAGCGCAGCGAGAGGTCGGGCAGGTTGCTATGGCCCAGGGGGATAGCCCCCGCTGCCCGCAGCCGCGCGACCAGGGGGGAGTCCGATCCTGCGCCAATCATTGAAAGGGCCGCAATACCCTGATCGGTCGGATGACCCAGGACATCGATGTTGGCCTTCACGACGAAGGGAAGGCCAGCCAAAGGTCCCGGGGACCTGCCCTCGTCAAGTGCGGCATCGACTCCTCGGGCTGCTTCCAGGGCATCGTCGCTCCAGACTGCGGTCATGGCCATGACTGCGGGGTTCACGGTCTCGATGCGAGACAGGTATGCCTCCATCACCTCGACCGCAGTCCACCTGCCCTGGGCGATGCCCCTGACGATGGCTGTCGCCGTTTCGCGCCAGATCTCGTTGCTGCCCGCCGGCTGGCCGGTTCGGGCGGCAGCCGACCTGGTATCCGGGCCCACTGCTGGACCCAGGCCCAGAATCCATAGCGGATACCCGGCGATATCCGCGGGCCAGTCACGGATGAGGCGCCGCAAGCGTGGCCAGTTCCCCGCATAGAGGGCCCGGATGGCTTCCTCATAATTAGGATAATCGCCGCCCAGCGATGTCATGAAGCGGAAGGCCGCATCGACCTTCTGGCGTTGCGGATCAGTAGCCCCTTGCCTCGCGGCGTCGACGAGGCGGCGTATGGTTCCCGAGGCCCTGGCGGGCTGCGCGTCGAGCCACTCCCAGTGCCTCGGCAGGAGGGAAACCTCGGCGCCTGTCACACCGAGCTTCGGGCGGCCTGGCCCGCGTGGAACCTCGACCGGGATGGCCCGGGCAATCACATCCTCCAGACTGCCGGTGAAGTTGAAGTCAACGAGCGTGCCGCTGTGATCCTCGAAAATGAGGATGGGAGGTCCGCCCTTGTCCAGATGCTCCTTGGCAGCAGTCAGGAGCTCCGGCAGCCCGCCAGAGGCAAGACACTGAAGACCGCAAAAACAAGTAAAACATGAGGCTTCCATCCCTCTGTTTTACCCGGATAAAACATGAAGAGTCAATACTATCCGGGTATAATCCTGCCTAGAGGCTAACAATCCTCGATTTCGTCAATACCTCATGGCCGGTGGCGGTAATGAGCACATCGTTTTCAAGACGGACACCGCCCAATTCCGGATCGTAGAGCCCGGGTTCAATAGTGATGATCTGGCCAGGCGCAAGGATAGCCTTGTTGTCTTCCCTGCTCCGTACCACCGGTGCCTCGTGAGCCTCAAGTCCGACTCCGTGGCCAAGGGCATGCGGCATGGTCACTCCCGCAGCCGCGAAAATAGCGTCCGCCCTGAGAGCAATGTCGCGCGTGGCGACGCCCGGCGCACACATTGCCACACAGGCCTCGTAGGCCTCCCCGACAAGGGCGACCATACGCCCTGCGCCCGCTCCGAGGTCTCCCCGAATGAAGCTCATGGTAATGTCTGTCGTATAACCTTCAAGACAGATGCCGAAATCGAGGATGCTCATTCCCTTCGTCGCGAAGGGTCCCGCGCCGAAGGGAGGGAAGGCGTGGATGCCGAAGCTCCTCGCCGGGCCTGCAGCCAGGGTCTCGAAGCCGACTCCCTCACAGCCCCTCAGTCTGCACTCGCGCTCGATGAAAAGGGCCACATCGAGTTCGGTAGCCAGCGTCCCGGCGCGCACCGCCTTCTCGATCTCGTCGGCGAGCTGGTCCGTGATCCCCGCTGCGCGGCGGTAGATCCTGAGCTCGGCCTCGTCCTTGACAGCCCGCAGTCCCAGAATGAAATCCCCGATGCCGCTCTCGCGGCAGAGGAGGTCGTAATCGACAAGGGCTTCGACGAAATCGGCGTAGGCAGGATAACTGGTCGTGGAAGGCAGCTCTACCTGTGCGCCTTTCCGCAGGCCCAGCCTCGGCAGCACCCCCAGGAGGGCTTCGGTCGGCAGACGATGGAAGTCAGTGTAGGCGAGAATCTCGTCCGCATTCCCCATTGCCCGGGCCATGTTGATATCCCAGGCCACAAGCACGGACTTCCCCTCTGCCGTGATGATGAGGAGGGCATCGCCGGGCTGCCCGGTGAGGTACCTGACGGAGGGGTCGCGGGCTCCCTCGCTGTCCCGCACCAGGCAGGCGCCTAGACCCTCCTCGCGAAGCCTCGCGGCCACACTGGCGCGGCGTCCTGGATAATCGTGCATCCTGTACCTCCCACGGAAGGCGCAATGATAGCTGCTATCAGCCACTGCGGCAACGCGCGCGCGCCCGATTGCAGCTGCCCCCCATTGGCGGGTATCCTCGGGTGAGACATGAGTATTTCCGGCCGTTCCAGACAGAACCTCGCGTTAGCTGCCATCGGTGTTGTCTTCGGCGACATCGGTACCTCTCCCTTATATGCGCTCCGTGAGTGCTTCGCTCCGGGCCGGGGCATCGAAGCCAATTCCGAGAACGTGATCGGCCTTGTCTCGCTGCTGCTCTGGATACTGACGCTCATCGTCAGCGTGAAGTACCTCGCGCTGGTCCTCCGCGCGGACAACAAGGGTGACGGGGGAATACTTGCCCTGGTCAGCCTCGTCGGACGGAACCTCCCCAAGGGATCAAAACGACGGGCCGGCGTCCTCACGATGATCGGGATCATCGGCGCCTCCCTCCTCTACAGCGATGGCATGCTGACTCCCGCAGTGACCGTGCTCTCCGCCATCGAGGGCCTCAAGGATGTATCCCCCCTCTTCACGAGCTGGGTAGTACCCCTCACTTTGGTGATCCTCCTTCTCCTCTTCGCATTCCAGTCAAAGGGCACGCAGAAGGTCGGAGTCCTCTTCGGCCCCGTGATCAGCATCTGGTTCCTCATCCTCGCGGTCCTGGGAGTCATGGGCATCGCCAGGGAGCCGGGCATCCTCGCTGCCCTCGACCCCAGGCGTGCAATATCCTTCCTCGCGCGCGAGGGCTGGCTGTCCTTCAGGGTCCTGGGCTCGATCTTCCTGGCAATGACGGGAGCGGAGGTGCTCTACGCAGACCTGGGGCACTTCGGGCGGAGGCCGATCCGCCAGGCCTGGTTCTCCCTCGTCTACCCGGCCCTCATCCTCAACTACCTCGGCCAGGGTGCCATCCTCCTCAACAATCCAGGAGAGGTCGGCAACCTCTTCTTCAGGCTCGTACCGCCGGAAGGCCTCCTTCCCCTGGTGATCATCGCGACGGCAGCCTCGATCATCGCCTCCCAGGCTGTGATCTCGGGCGTCTTCTCCCTCGCAGCCCAGAGCGTGCAGCTCGGGTACTGGCCGCGCATCCAGGTGCGCCACACCTCCCACGAAACCGTGGGCCAGGTCTATGTGCCCCTCATGAAGTGGGTGCTGCTGGCGGGAACGATGCTCCTTGTTCTGGGCTTCCGCGAATCCGGGAAGCTAGCCAACGCCTACGGCATAGCCGTCTCTGCTGACATGGTCATCACCACCTGCCTGATGGTCTACGTTGCCCTGTGGATCTGGAAAAAGGGCCTGGCATGGATCCTCCCCCTGCTTGCGCTCTTCTTCGTCATCGAGGTCTCGTTCCTGCTTTCCAACCTGGGCAAGATCGCCTCGGGGGGCTGGATCGTGGTATTGATGGCAATACTGATATTCATACTTATGAGGACATGGATAGATGGCAGGGCGATCTTCAGGGAGAAGATGCGGAGCTTCCGCCTTGCCCCGGATGTCTTCGCCTCGAGCATCGCCTTGAACCCGCCCCACCGCGTGCAGGGCACCGCAATCTTCATGACAGCCGACCCCACGGGAGTCCCCAAGGCCCTCCTCCACAACCTCAAGCACAACCGCGTGCTCCACGCCCGGACGATCCTCCTCACCGTGCGCAACGAGGAACTGCCGCGCATCGACGAGGAAGAACGCTTCGAGGTCAAGGAACTCGAGGCCGGAATCTGGCAGGTGATCATCAGTTTCGGCTTCAGCGAGTCGCCCGACATCCCGCGGCATCTCCGGGGCCTTCCCATTCCCGGATTCAGCCCCGACGCGATGGATACGACCTACTTCGTCGGCCGCGAAGTGCTCGCCTTCTCCCGGAAGCCCATCGGAATGGCCTACCCGAGAAAGCGGATATTCGGCTTCTTGTTCGCGAATTCCCTCAACGCCACCGATTTCTACAGGCTACCGGTCAACCGCATAATAGAACTGGGGGCGCAGACGGAGCTGTGAGAGGGCTGTCCTCGACTACAGGATGAGCGTCTTGGCGACCGCCTCTATGGCGACGCCAAACAGCCGCTGGAGTTCCTCGGCCCTGGAATAGGACGTTCCCGTCACCTTGTTGAAAAGGTCGATAAAGGCCTTCATGTCAGACTCTGCGTTGGCCTCGGATTTGCTGACAGCCCAGAGTGCTGACGAAAAAGCCGAGCGGTAGAGGCCCTTTTCAGCCAATTCCATCGTCGAAAGGCGACCATACTGCCGCTTCGCCTTGCCATCAACGACGGCAAGCGCACCGTCGTAGCCGATCGTAAAGACAAAATCCTCTCGTGAGATCATGGCCTAAGCCTAACATGGACGGACGACAAAAAAAAGCGGGAGCGCTCCTGGGATGGAACGCTCCCGCATGATGGCGCGCGGTGACGCCATCGCAGTGACGGGACCTGGCCTTTACACCGGAGAAAAGCTGTCCTTGCCCGCTCCGCACATTGGACAGAGCCAATCGGAGGGCAGGGCTTCGAAAGTGGTTCCGGCCGCGGCACCCGTGTCGGAATCCCCGACGGCGGGATCGTAGATGTAGCCGCACACGTCGCATACGTACTTGTTCATAGGCAATCCTCCTCTTCAGTCACGTGGAATGGCGATCACCCACCAAGGGCGATCGAAACAAAGGGCAGCCAGACCCGCCCTCAGGCCCGAGGGGCCCAGGGCAGGTTCGGCAACCCCGCAGTTTCCTGGTATCAAGCCTTCCAGAGGCCGTGCTTGTTGCAGAATTCCCGGGCGCTTACCGTGCCAGCCTGGACGCAGAAAGTCGCCTCGGGCTTCTCGCCTGGCTTGAGATACTGGCGATATGCTATCCCGTCGGCGATCAACTCGATCCATTCGATATAATGATCGGCCTCCATGGGATGCGCTACAGCCCCGACGGATACCTTGTAGCCCTCAGGGGTCTTCACTATGACTGGCACATGCTTTTCCTTGGCAGCATCTGTGGTGTTCTCGCTCAGGGCTTTCATCGGCTGGCCGCAGCAGGCCGGGTCGCACTGGGAATCCTTGAGGGCGACTACCATCGAGCCACACTTCTCGCACTGGAAAACCTGGTTTCTCTTTGCCATGTCCAACTCCTTGGAAAATCCTTCGTCGAGGCCAGGATGCTTGCATGGACCGCAAGGTCCATACAACCAAGGCCTGCTTGAGTATAGGTTGGCAAGCACAGGAGGTAAATGGATTTCTCGCTCCGATCGCAAGCAAGGCAGGACCCTGCCGGCGTACTAAGGGCAATGAATGACAACCGACGACATGGCTTCTATGGAAGACGGAGCCTGATGGTCAGGGAACGGCCATCGACCAGGGAAAAGCTTTCTGCGGATGGCGCGGAATCCCTCGGCGACATTGAGCTCCTGGCTGCCCTCCTCGGCACAGGAATGCAGGGCAAGAATGTCCTTGCCCTCGCCGAGGAGGTTCTCACCCTCCTCGAGCCCGGATCCCGCCCACCCGACAACGCGCAGCTCCGCACGATCTGTGGCATGGGCGAAGCCAAGGCCGCTGCCGTTTCCGCAGCCCTCGAACTGGGCAGAAGGCTCTACGGCATCCGCGAACGGCGCATTGCCCATCCGCGCGACCTGTTTCCTCTCATTGCTCATTGGGCTGACAGGAAGCAAGAGCGCTTTATCTGTGCATCGCTCAACGGAGCCCACGAACTGCTCGCTATCAGGGTGGTATCGGTGGGTCTGGTAAATCGGACGGTCGTCCATCCCCGGGAGGTTTTCGCCGACCCTATCGTCGATCGTGCCTGCGCGGTCATCGTTGCCCACAACCATCCCTCCGGCAGGCTTGATCCATCCCCGGAGGACATCGAGATCACAGGGAGGCTCAAGTCAGCGGGTGAAGTCCTGGGAATCGCCCTTCTCGACCATCTGGTGTTCTCACCCGATGCATGGTTGAGTTTTGTCGAACGTGGCATCCTCGCACCGACCCTGGTCGAGTGAGCGAAGCCCCCTCGGAGTGCTGCTTCAGAGCCGAAGCCTGTACCACAGAAGCCCGAGATATTCGTGCAAGGCAAGCGAACTCGTTTCAAGTGCGGAGGCAGCCGGCAGAAAATCGCGGATATCGTGATTCAGGGGTCCTGCCCGATAGGCAGTAGGCGCGGCTATGGCCTTCATTCCGGCTCGTTCAAAAGCCAACATGGAACGGGGCATGTGCCAGGCGCTCGTCACGAGGATGATCTGTCGCTGGCCGATCTTTTCGACCACGAAGCTAGCGTTGTCGGCGGTATCCCGGCTTTTTGTCTCGAGGATGATGCGCCCACCGTCTATCCCCAGGGAAAGCCAGAAAGCCTTGGCTGCATCGGCTTCGCTCTCGGTCTCAGTTGGATCGGCCGACCTGCCTCCAGTGAAAAGGAGGGGTATCGAGGCTGCCGCACCAAGGCGCGCACCCATCACTGCCCTCTTCATGGATTCAGGTGAGAGGCTTGCCTGTCCACCCTCATCGGGTGACTTCGCGCTGTAGCCTCCACCCAGAACGACGACCGCAGAAGCAGCCATACCTGCGACCTTTGCGATTGGCAAGGGAGGATATTGGGACTCCAGTGGCTTGATCAGTGCAATGCTGACGAGGGGGAGGGAAAAGGCACAAAGCAAGATTCCAGCTGTCGCAACAAGGCCCATAGCCCATCGCCTGAATCTCAAACAGCCTAGGATTGCCGCAACGACAAGCAAAGACAGAACAAGGCCCGGGGGGAGCAAAAGGCTCCCAGCTACCTTTCCAATTATGAACACGAGTCACCTCGCGAAAAAAATAAAAAAAAGCCTGGCGACGACCTACTCTCCCACCACGAAGGCAGTACCATCGGCGTTGAGGGGCTTGACTTCCGTGTTCGGAATGGGAACGGGTATGACCCCCTCACGATAATCACCAGGCAAATATCACAAAGG
>CAIJMU010000107.1 GCA_903821875.1 uncultured Spirochaetota bacterium | reverse complement strand
TATGAGGGCGCTTTCATGGCTTCAGCGTAGCTTTCCGCCCAACCAACAAGGCGTTTCATAATCCGGCAATGAGGCCGGGTGAACGGGCATCCGCGTGCCGTTAAGGCACTGTTTTCAAGCTAGAACTCGGTACTCTCAAGTTCCCATACGGCAACTTGAGCCAAACCTCACGCCCAACTGCGAGTTCTTCCCGCATTCTCGTGGTATACCGCCCCTGACGCTATACGCGATCTCAAGCTCCGCCCGGCCGGCGCCACCCCTCTACTCGCTTTCCGCCTTCTCGATATCCCATTCAGGGATCGTTCCGGACGAAGATACCTTGCCGCGAAGCCGGACATGTCCGAAACCCGCATTCATGCGCGTAATGACCTTTCCCGATTCGCGCAAGGTCTTCTCCACGGCGGGATCGAGCCGTTCCCTGGCACGACGGGTCGGATCGCTCGTGAGGAATATCCTGTCCGTCCGTTCGCGCATCCGCGCAAGGTCGCCATCGCCGGGCAAAATTACGCCGCCCTTGACGAAGGGGCAGACGATACTGATAGGTCTCGGACAGAGGAGCTGCTCCCACAAATCCGGCGCGTCGGCAGTCGGGGATCCGTGGTGGGCCACCTTGTAGACCTCGGACTTGGAAAGGGCATGATTTCGATCTTCGAGCACTGCCCTCCATCCCACCTTGTCATCTGTGCTTAACTCAAGATCCGCGCCAAAAAGGACACTTGAACCAACAACCGCGGGACCTCGCGCGTGGGACCTTTCAAACACGACAGGAGGGGGAGAGACATGCAGGGGCTGGATGGAAGGAATCGTCGCTGTTGCCCCGAGCGTCCCCTTTTTTGCCTCATCAACCCGTGCCTGTATCTCCCGCGCGTTCGGGATGGCGAGATCCATGCGACTGAAGCCCACGCGAGCGCTATCCGGGCTGGAGCTGCCCACGTCCCAGTCGACCATCACGGTCGCTAACGAAATATTCATTCCGCTCCAACCAAAGACCGCACGGCGGTCTCGAAAATAGCAAAAGAGTTTTTCCACTCCGCGAAGATCACATCCATCTCCAAGCCGCTGCCTTTGTCGGTCGTAAGGCGAGAAAAGCCGAAATGCCCATGCCACCAACGACGGGAACCACACCTTGTCACGCTCGCGCGACAGAATCGACTTCAGGCCGATAGAGCAACACATCGACACCCAAACTCCCCTTTTCCCTTGATCTGGATAGGCCTGACAGTCGAAGCCTGAAAAGTTGTCTTGGTCTCGCCCGGAGGTCGGGAGATCTCCGGGCTGTGTTCCGAAAGTCCGACTCTCATTGTCCCGGATGTCCTGAAGCAAGCTGCTTGGTAGACTCATCGGCAGCGTTTTGTAGGGTGTATTGCGTGCTTGGATGGGGTAATATCGGAACCCCTGCGAAATCTTCCACAACCTTCAAGAAGCAATTCTCACAGGCTTCGACCGATTGGCCTGAATGACTTCCGGTCCGGCCTTCTTTCCCAATTTCATGCTCTTCTGTGAAACAAGGAGGAGGCGCTCGCCTTCTATCATGCTCATCCGGCCTCCTGCGGCGGAGTCAAAGCCAGAAGGTCATCAAGCTCGACATTCAGGATCGTGGCCACGTCGTCAAATTCGACATCGGGTAAAAGAGATTTCAAGTAGGATGCGCAGAAACGAAGCTGTTCATCCGAAAGATGATTCTTCCTGTCCTGGATAAAGCTGGCAGCTACCTGGTCGAATTCCTCATCGGTCATCCCGCCGAGTAGATGGTTCACATATGCGTCCAGGTATTTTTTGACGTGCCAAAGATTTCGCGCCGCTTCTTGGGCTATGATGAGCTCAATAGGGACCCGCCCGGGCGTTGTGATCTTGAACTCGACCTTCATCCTGACGGTGGCAGTTACCTCATAGCCCTTGGGGAGCTTGGGCGATTCAAAAATACCAGCCGCTCCTGTTGTGGCAACCGCTCGAGAGTTTTCCGTCTCTAGCCATAGATTCATGCCGTTCGCTGCCATCATGCACCTCCGACCACGAATGCCCTAATGATGTGCTTCGCTATCCCCACGCCATCAATGCTTAGGTGAACGGCATAGTTCCCCGGATTGTTTAACTGCAAGGGAGGGATGGGATAGTGAATTTGGAATACCTCGGCATCCTCGGGAGTTTCAAACTCCACCGTCACAGAAGCGATATCAGCGCGTTCCTTTTCCGCGATCACGCGGGCAATCAGCTCATGTTTCCCCGCATAAACGTCGGAGAGGCGGACGTAGAGATAAAAAGGCATGATCTGGGTTGGATACTCGAGGGCATTGAGGCGTTCAAAAATCCCTGCCATGCCGAATTTTCCGTTGTCCTCACGCCACACCCGATCTGCGGAAAGCACGGTCAAACACTTAATGTCGTGCATACCGAATCATTCTCCTACTTGGAATCGATTACCACACACTGGGGGTCTGTCCCCTCCAGATTCTTCCTATCCTGCTAATCCCGCCAATCCTGCTATCCTGTCTTCTTTTTTTCTTAGGGAAGAGGGAAGAGGACAAGATGTTCAGGAAAAGAAGCCATGAAGGGCAGAGAGTCCTTCAGCCCAGCAAAGTTTTTATCTGTCGGGATTCCCTCGACGACAGGATGACGGCAGGTCGCTTCTTGGTTTGGCTAAGATCGGTGAAAGGAAAAGGAACGAGCACAACTTCCCATTTGTCAAAGTTTGTCATAGATCGAGTCGTACTCATTATCCCATTCCGCAAAGCTTGAAGCCGACAGTTTCATCGCGGCAGCGACATCATCGAGATCGAGGGAAGGGAGAAGGGTCACTATAGCCTTCGCGTAATGAACGCCAGGAGGCAGCTCGTCCAGCTTGACTTTGCCATCCTCATACGTGCCCAAGATGGTGACTAGCATTCGGTTCCTCCCTATTCTGCCACGCACGGGGGGGCGTCCCTTCCAGATCCTGCCATCGTCTCTCAGGCGGTCGGCACGGCCTTCTGCCCCTCTATTCCCTATCCTGTTGATCCTGCCAATCCTGTTATCCTGTCTGATCCCTCTTAAACCGAAGAGAACAGGACAGGACAACAGGATGGTCCTATCCCCCCAAGGCTCCGACCTAGCTCCTGAAAGGTGGAATACTTCGATAAGCCGAGAAGCTGGAAGGCGTCGCGATGGAGGGTCTGGCCCTCCATCGTGCTGATCACGAGAGCGCGGGCGAAACGCTTGCTGACGCGGGCGGCTTGCGTGAGGTAGAAGTTGCCGCCGCTCTTTTTCAGGAAGCTGCGCAGCCTCTCTTCCTCGACTTGATACTCATGCCAAAACCGTTCCCTGGAGAGGACCCCGATTTCAAACAGGCGCCTTATAATCACAAGGCTGCTCACCTTATAGCGCCGTGCAAGGCTTCCGATCTCCGCTTCAAATCCCTCTTCCTCGCTATACGCTTCGCGAAGATCGGAAGCGGGGACCAACAGCTCCGCCGCTACTCTATTG
>CAIJMU010000106.1 GCA_903821875.1 uncultured Spirochaetota bacterium | reverse complement strand
TCCGATGAAGAACTGGGGTGGCTCAGTCAAGGAATTCGGTCCCCGGCAGTATCAGAAGCTGAACCCCGACCGCATCGTCGCGAAGGAAGTCAGGAAATACCACTGCCACTCCTGCGTCATCGGTTGCGGCGGCATCGTAGACGTACGTGACGCCCTCGCAGGCACAGGTATTGCCGATGGAGCGATCCATTCCCACAAGCCCGAATACGAGACTGCCTGCTCCTTTGGCGCACTGTGCCTGAACGACGATCTCGACACGATCTACCGTTGCAACGAGATCTGCAACCGCTCGGGCCTCGACACGATTTCCGCAGGTTCGACCATAGCCTTCGCGATCGAGTGCTTCGAGAATGGCATAATTACCAAGGATGATACCGGCGGGCTGGAGCTCCGCTGGGGCGATAGCAAGGCCATGGTGACCCTGCTCGGGATGATGGCGCGGCGCGAAGGCTTCGGGGACATCCTGGCTGACGGCGTGCGCGTTGCAGCCCTCCGTATCGGCAGGGGCTCCGAGCGCTTTGCCATGCACGCAGGCGGCCAGGAGCCGGGCATGCACGACCCGCGCCTGGACCCGATGATGGGCGTAGCCTTCAGCGCAGACCCCACCCCCGGCCGCCATACCATTTCGGCATCTGTCTACTACAATGTCTCTCACATCTGGGAAGGCCTCGACTGGGCGCCCCGCTCGACGAAGGTCTATTCCAAATCCGAGGAATATATTGCGAGCGACCGCGAGGCCGACAAGTCGGTGGCGGGCGCCTGCGCCAAGCAGGTCCTCGACGCTGCGGGAGGCTGCCTCTTCGCGCTCGCGACAGGCTTTCAGCATTGGCGGCTCTTTGATTACCTCGATGCTGCCACGGGTGTGAAACGAGGTCCGGCGGGATGGATGGAAGCGGGTCGCCGCATCCAGACCCTCCGCCAGCTTTTCAACATCAAGCAGGGGCTATCGCCTGCCGACTCGATCATGCACCCGCGCATGGCGGGCAAGCCGCCTCTGGAAGCAGGCCCCCTCGCGGGCAAGACCGTCCCCATCGAACAGATGGTCTTTGATTACTGGCGCCGCTTCGGCTGGGATCCGAAGACAGGCATACCCCTGCCGGAGACCCTGAACGCCCTTGATCTGCCGGCCCTGCCTCCGGTAGCGGCCCTGCCTGCGGGAGGTCGATGATGGCCAAGGGAGAAAAAGCCACATTCAATTATGACCTTTGCATGGCCTGCGGACCCTGCGTGACGGCCTGTCCTTTCGGCTGCATCGAGCTCTCGAAGACGGGACTCGACCGCTACCGGACCGCCTTCCCCATCCTTGTCAAGGTCGAGGCCTGCACGGGCTGCGGACTCTGCGCACGGGCCTGCCCCATCGACTGCATCGACCTCGTTGCAGATCCCAATTGAAAGGAACAGCCATGTCCACCGTCGTCATCGAACGCCTCGAAAAACTCGACTATTTGACCGGTTGCGCTTCCCTGCCGGCGGATTACGGATCGGCTTCCTGGGAGGAGCGGCCCGAGGTCCAGGCCATACGCAAGGCTGTCTTCGCAAGCCTCGACCGCCTCGACGCAGAGACGGGAATATCCTCGCGCTTTGCCGCTAGAAAAGTCCTCGTCAAGCCGAACCTTGTCATGGTTTACGACCACCTTGGTACCGAACGTCCCATTTCGCCGGAGACCACCGACCCCCGTGTACTGGACGCCCTCGTGCTGTGGCTCTCATCGCGGGCTGGCTCGATCGATATCGTGGAATCCTCGGGCCGTGGCTCGCCCACGCGCGCGGCCTTCGCTACTTCAGGCATCGACCGCCTCGCAAAAAAACGCGGCTGCGGCCTCATCGCCCTTGAGGAAGAGGCGGTAGACCGCTACTTCCTGCCCAAGGCACGCCTGCAGCGTGAGATCCTCATACCTAAACCCTTCTCGGCAGTGGTGCGCGGCGAGGCTGCCTATGTCTCGGTGCCCAAGCTCAAGACCAACCTCTACACGGGGGTCACCCTCGGTTTCAAGAACGCGATGGGGGTAATTCCCTATAATCTCCGCCAGCGCCACCACCACTACGGCATCGACCGGAAGCTGGTGGAGATGCTCTACCTCTTCAAGCCCGACATGGTCCTCCTCGACGGCGTCGTCGGCGGCGAGGGCGAGTGTCCCGCCCCGGTCGATCCGGTGGACAGCCGCATGATCGTGGCGGGCGACCATGCCGTGGAGACCGACCGCGTCGTGACGCGCCTCATGGGCTTCGACCCAACTACCATCGAATTGATGCGGGTCGCCGACGAGCTCGGCTTCGGGGAAAGCGATGACGCGCGGGTCTTCGGTGACCAGACTCCAGTCCATTTCCGCCCTGCAGACACCTCCCTCCTTTCCGAACGCGTGCGCGCAGCCTTCCCCGGTCTCAAGATCCTCATCGGCATCGACCGCGCCGTGGATGCGGCCCGGAACCGCGCTGGCAGCGGAGTAGGGGGCGAAGCCGGACCTGCGTTCGCCCGTGAGCTCGAGAAAAGCTGCTGGGGAGGCTGCGCCGCCACGACCCGCTTTGGGCTCGCCCTTGTGGAGTCTGAAGGCTATCGACCAGCGGGAGCCGGGGTCCTCGTGGTTGGTCCAGGCATAGTCCGCGAAGGCGCTGCGGGGGGCAGGGTCTGGTTCGATGCAGAGGGCAGGGCCTACGACGAGACAGCCCTCCTCTCCCTCCCAGGCAAGAAAGCTGTCATCGGAAGCTGTGGAAAACCCTTCGCAGGAAAGGTGGATTTTTTTGTCGAGGGCTGCATGCCCTTTGCCAACGCGCCCCACATGATCATCCACCAACTCACAGGAACTTCGTGTAAGGTGCTGTCCACGAAGAACCGCCACCTCGGCGCGATTCTTTCGGGCATGAGCGCACAGCGCAGCGCGCGGCGTCGTCACCTCAAGTCTGGCGAACGCCTCGACGTGCCCTTCGAGACCGAGGCCGAGCCGAAATTGCATAACCTGCCGGAACGAGGCGATGGAGCCAGCCCTGACTGGGTGCCCTGGCCCCTCCCGGCCATCGGAAAGAAGGAACTAGGACGACTTCTCGCCTTCGAGGACGATGCGGCTGTCGCCTCCCTCAGGGGGGTCTTTGTTCCCCGAATCCTGGCCCGGGTCTTCTGGACAAGCCAGGCTTGGACCACAGCCCTCGTTACGGCAGCGCCCCTTGTCCTCTCTGCCCTGTCTGCCCTCGGCCTCGGGCTCGGTCTCAGCGCGGGCAGCTGGCTTTTCGTCTGGCTCGCCATCGAAGCCCTCCACGCCGCTGAGCTGCCCTTCTCCCTCCGCGCGATGAGGGCTTTCGCACAACGCGGTGGTAGGCCGCGGCCGACCTGGCAGACCATCCTCCTCACCTTGGCCATGGGCTACCCCTCCTGGGTTCCCTGGGCTATCGGTATCCACGAGGGGGAGGGCACGGAAGTCTGAGCCCGTGGCGAGCGAGAGCGAGCGCTGGCGAGCAGAGGCGAGCGGAAAAAGCGGGAGTCAGCAATGCCCCCGAACTTTCCGCTGAGACAGCCTGAGAGGGCTTGCCAGCGCTTGCTGGCTTTCGTCGTTGCCATGCCCTCCCCTTCATCAACGCGCCAATTATCCCAATAAGCTTAGGGGCACTATACTAAGTACGATGAAACGCTTTTCAATACCACTGGCCCCTGCGACCCCAAACGCCACTACATGCTCCCCCCCGAGGACCGCCTCGTTGGCGCCCAACTGGAGCGCTACATCGAAGGCCAGCTTTACTGGGTTCTCCATGCGCCCAGGCAGAGCGGCAAGACGACCTTTCTCCTGTCCTGGATGCGGAAGCTCAATGCGACAGGGCAGGCTGTCGCCTGCTATGTGAGTGTGGAGCGCTGCCAGGAATTCCCCGACGCCAAAGATGCGATTCCTGCGATCTCGGCCGCGATCAGGAAATACGCCGATGCTTTTCTCGGCACTGAGCTTGTCCCCAGGCTTTCGGAAGCCGAGCCTGCCAGTGCCCTGTCTGCAATCCTCAAAGCCTGGGCAGCACTCGTCCGGAAATGGTACTCAAGCCCTGCGGCGCCCGGTGGCTTTGCCAAGATCACCCTCCGGGGAATCTCTCCCGAGGCAGCGCCCATCGTGCTCGAACCTCGCAAGGTCGAAGAGGTTGAAGTGCTGGCGGAGTGGGTGAGGACGCTGAGGTGAAGGAATATCAAGGGATGATTATGGAATTCAAACGATAACGACAGCAATGACTGGGACGCATCAGGAAGACCAAGAACTGTCCTCTTCGGCTACAGAAATCGGAATTTCAACCTTGGGATCATAGGGTTTTCCGTAGTTTTCGTGACTGGAAAACCAGATACCCGGGAACACACGGTTCGTCCAATGGCTAAAGGCGAATTCCGGGACTGATGGTGTAGTAACTTTGGCGCGAACAGGACGTGCTGCTCACCTTTTCGATGGGACGACCATTCAGCGTTTCTTCGGTTTTGGCGCAACCGAATTCCTGGAGCCCAAGCCGGATCTCTTGTGATAGGTTCTTTTTCGAAAAAGCGCGAAATCTCACAATGATCATAATTGATGAAGTCTCGATGATTCGGCCTGACTGTTCGCCTTTTCGACCGACTTTCCCATCGTGAAGGCAGGGTGGGTGGGGTTTCCCGCAGCATAGCGGGGAGTCTCGACTGGGAAGCAGTGGATGGAGACAGGTCCTTTGCCCGGAGTGTGCTGCACTTTGAGGCAAACACCGGCTGGCATAAGGGTTTCCCCGCCTTTTGTTTCCTCCTACTGGCTCCCATACTGCCTACTGCGGTATCGAGTGAATTTGTACCGCAGGCATCCTGGATTTTGAAACCCTCAGGGAGGTTATGAATGGCCGCGAGGTCTCAATCTTGTTTCGCCTTGGCACTACTGGCGCTCGCGTTCCTTGCCGCGGCCTGTACTCCGGCCGTAACACCGGAAAATGACACTCGGACCAGTGGGCAGAAAGCCCTGGACACGCTGAGCCTCGCTGATATCCAGTTCCCTGGCGGTGGAAGCAGCACAGCTGTCACCGGCCCCTTCATCCTCCCACTCGCGAGCAGTGACGGAGTCTGGGCGCTCTCCTGGAGCACGAGCTGCGAGTATGTCACCAAGATCGATGCCGTCTCCGGGCAGGTCTTTCTCAATCTTCCTGAGGTCATTCCCGCCGGCACCCAGGTGACCCTGAGCGTCACAGCCTCGCCGAAGGGAAGGCGTGATACCGCGTCTACAACTTCAACCGCCACCGCTACTGGCGCGACCAAGGACTTCTCCCTCACGCTGTCCGTGCCTGCAACGGAGACACTGATCGCTGACGCGGCTGCGGCAGCCATGAGTGGCAGGCTGCTCGATTTTTCAGGCCAGGATGGTTATTCCGCTGCGAGCGGAACTACTTCAGTCACTGGAGGCTTCACCCTGCCCCTGACTGGTTCCTACGGCACCGATATCCTGTGGACCGTAGACGGTAGCGCTGTCAGCTTCGATGTCGCGACGGGGAAGGTGTCGGTGGCAACACCGGCTGTAGGTAGGCCTGCAACTACGGCGATCCTCACGCCAACAGTGAAAAAGAAGCGTGGGACAACTGACACAACGCCAGCGAAACAACCCGACCAGATTATCATCACAATACCCCCGATAACGCCGACAGAGGCGGTAGCAGGTGATGTGATCGCCGTGCCGGAAATGGTGGCTGCCGTGATCTCGGCCCTGCCCAGCTCGGGTCCAGACAACACCGTGGTTACTGATTTTGCCCTGCCAGTGAAGGGCGATCGCGACACAACCCTGACCTGGACCAGCTCTGACCCAAGTGTCTGCACCGTGGCGCAGACCCTGACGGCTTGTGCGGTAGACATAACAGCGCCTGCAAGCGGCACCACGGAGGTGACGCTGACGGCGGTGGTGGCAAAGCCGAGCGAACCGACACCCCCGCCATCGGTGAACGTCAGCGTTAAAGTCAAGGTGAAGGCGCCGCCGGTCTATACGGTGACCTTCGACAGCCAAAGCGCCACGACGGCAGCGGACCCGGGGACTAAGACGGTAACACTGCCGGCTACTACTGTCGTCACCTTGCCCACTGCGCCGAAATACACGGACAAGACCTTCGGGGGTTGGTGGACGTCAACAAACGGGGGAGGTACCGAGTTCACGGCGGCGACGACAGTGACCGCGAGCCTCACGGTCTATGCGAAGTGGACGGCCGTATTTACGGTGAGTTACCGCGACACCACAGACGATTCGCTCCTTTATACCCAGTATGTAACGCCACCAGAGACGACGGTCGGCACCCTTCCAGCCATCACAAAGGCCGGAGCAGTTCCAACGTTCTCCAGCGTTAAATCGCCGACCGTCAATGCCGACCTTTTCCTTGCGACTACCCCTGTCACTGCAGATGCCACGGTCTATGTTATCTGGACTGTCCTGCCTGTCGTCACATTCGAAGTGAACGGTACGAAGAGTACAACAATGACCGTCACGACTTCCTACATGCTCGCTTCCCTACCCTCCGATCCAACGCCTGCCTCCGGCGCGATTTTCGGTGGATGGAACAGCAAAGTCGATGGCAGCGGAACAGATATCACAACTACTTCCATCTTCCGCCAGAGCCAGACCGTCTATGCGATTTTCCTGACGCCAACCCAGAATTGGACTAGCGTGGCCAGTTCCGACGACGGCAAGTACCTCGCAGCCTGCGCCTTCCAGGGTTCGGTCTATGTGTCCACCGATTCTGGAGTCCATTGGAGCAAGCACCTCGACAAAAGCTGGTGGAAGCGGGTCGTCATGTCTCGGGATGGCTTTACGATAGCGGCTATCTCTTCGATTTCCGAAAGCATTTGGCTTTCGACTGACGGTGGAGCCACCTGGGCATCCAAGACAATGCCAGAGAGCAACTATCCGGTTGGGATCGCCATTTCTTCTACCACAGGTGGTTCTACCTATATCGCGGTCTCCGATCAGAGGTTTACAGGTTCTTCATCCTATCTAGGCGGGCGTGCCTACATCTCCGATGATGGCTGCGCGACCTGGAAGGTTATTCCCGATACGATCGGAACCGTAGCCGGGGAGGGGGGACAGGCCGCTGATCCCGGCCTGCTTGCCTTCGCCTATAGCGATGCGGCAGCCACCAAGCTCGGGATCGCTGTCCAGTTCAACTCGCAGTTTGTCTTCTACCCGACGGTCGCCGACGCCCTTGCGACCCACGACTCCTCGATCACCAAGTACTCGTATCTTGCCAATCTGCAAAAACCCCGCGCCGCTACCTTCGTGATCCGGGATACCATCTCGAACAGCCAGTATTCCTTTGGCGTCAATCCGAATACAGGAACGATCTTCGCCGAAAACTGGGTGGCAGTCCTCGGTAACAACCTCAACGGCTCGGCTCTCGCAACCCAGCCAACTACACTGACTGCCTCCAAAGGGGTCAGTGCACTCGCAAGCGGCAGGACAGCCGCTTCCCTCGTTGCCTGCGTCAATGGCGGGGAAATCTACACGAGCAGCAACCATGGAGGCAGCTGGACAGCCCGGACGACAGGCCTCGCGCAACCTTGGGCATCTGTGGCCTGTTCGAGTGACTTCAAGCGCCTGGTCGCGGTCTCGGGAACCACCAGCGTCGCCGGCTCGATATACCTCTCATCTGACAATGGAGTAACCTGGACCAAGCTCGCAGGATTCTGAGACGATCTGGCTTCCGTATCCGGCTGCCGTCATCGAGGGAAACTTCTCCCCCGGTGGCGGCGGCAGGAATGGCCGTGTCGCTGCCCGGCAGAATGCGGTAGTACTTCGTGACCTAATTTATCGCTATTATCTTGATAGACAAGCGCTACCGCTTACTGAACAAGGTCCAGTATGCGGGGAACGTTCCGTTCGCCCTTTGTGGATTTTCCATCCTTCCAGACGAAGGAATCGGTAGTGGTCCAGTAATACGTTGAATACCCGATCGTCGCGTGCTCAACATCGAAGGGGGAGGGGTAGCTAAACAGCTTCGACCGGATCAGGTACCTGTCGGCGAGCCTGGAAACGCGGTATTCAACCTTGCCCAGCTCTCCAAGTATGCCTATTTCAACGAATGCAAGCTGACCGTTGTCGTAGTATCTCTTCCTCTGCCCGCCTTCGGTGGACCGGCCCTCGATATCATCCTCGATGAGCTTGTAGGACTTCAGTTTCAAGGACTCGGTACTTTTAATGTCCTGCATGAGCGACACCAGAAGTCTGTCTTTCGAAAGGAGGCTGATGTAGGCTTCCCTCCCAAGGATTCCATCAGGAGCATAGCCGAGGTACTCCTGGAATTTTTTCACCGCCAATTCTGTCTTGGGACCAAACCAGCCATCGGCTTCGCCTATCTCGGCAAAGCCAAGGAACAGGAGTCTCTCCTGGACCACCTTCACGTCGTTTCCGTTCATCCTTGGCTGGGCCAGCCGCAATTCCCGGCTGAATTGCGCAAACGCAGCGCTGCCTGCCAGCAGCAGCGTCAGGGCAAAAATGCTACGAACTGTTGCCATCCCACGACAAGGCCGGAGCTTGAGCATGTGTTTCCCGAGCCTTTCGCTTACTTCGCCACTTTCTTTGCCCTTGCCCGCAGCGCAGTCACGACAGGCGGAATAAAGGATACAAGGACGATGCCGAGTACGACGAGGCTGAAGTTCTTCTCGACTACGGGGAGGCGGCCGAAAAAGAAGCCCGCAAGGAGGAAGATGCCCACCCAGGCGAAGCAGCCAACCAGGTTGTATACGTAGAACTTGAACACGTTCATCCTGGCGATGCCAGCCACAAATGGAACGAAGGTCCTGATGATGGGCATAAAACGGCCACCGATGATGGTGAGGCCACCGTATTTGCCATAAAAGGCGTGAGCCCGGTCGAGGTAGTCCCGTCTGAAGATCCGGCTTTTCTCCGACTTGAAGACCGCCGGTCCAAGGACAAAACCCACCAGGTAGTTGACCGAGTTGCCCATGAAACCTGCGGCAAGGAGGACGAGGCCGATTACGCCAAGGTCGAGCCCACCCCGCGCGGCGAGGGCTCCGAGGGCGAAGATAAGCGAATCCCCCGGCAGGAAGGGTGTAACCACAAAGCCCGTCTCCGCGAAAATGATGAGGAACATGATAAAATAGGTCCAGCCTCCGTAGTCCTGAAGCATCGGGACGAGGTAGCGGTCAACATGGAGAATGAAATCGAAGAGATTCATGATGATCTGCATCGGTCCTCCGGGAATGCTGGATCATAGAGGGCGGGAGCGCGGAGGGTCAACGAGTCGCCGTCCTTGACCATCGCGGGACGCGGCGTCCATACTAGCAGTGTGTTCGTGCTCCGCCCCCGGGCGCTGCAGGAGCCTCTCAATCCGGCATCATCCCCCGAGGTTCTCATTGCTGACTCGCTATCGAAAGACTGAAGACGGAAAGACGGTCGCGCGGGCCCTCGTTTATAAGGCCTCCGAGCACGGCATCGACCGCAGCCATGTCGACCCGGACGCGGTCCGGATTGTGGAACGGCTCCAGGCCGATGGCCAGGAAGCCTACATCGTTGGGGGGGCGGTCCGGGACCTCCTTCTCGGACGCACACCCAAGGACTTTGACATCGCCACCGCCGCCGAACCTGCCCGGATCAAGCGTGTTTTCCGGAACGCCCGCGTCATCGGCCGCCGTTTCAGGCTGGTCCATGTCTACGCGGGACCGAAGATCTTCGAGGTAGCCACGTTCCGCTCGATAGCCCAGGGTACAGTAGGAAACGAATACGGCAGCATCGACGAGGACGCCCTCCGCCGCGATTTTACCTGCAACGCCCTCTACTATGATCCTGTCCAGGAGCAGCTCGTTGATTTTGTGGGCGGATTCAGGCACATCAAGGCAAAGCGCATCGTCCCGGTCATAGCCCTGGCCACGATCTTCCAGGAGGACCCGGTCCGGATGATACGCTGCGCGAAATACGCAGCGACTACCGGCTTCCGAATCCCCCTCACGACCCGTTGGGCCATGAAGCGCGATTGTGGCCTCCTGGCAGGGGCCAGCCCCTCCCGCCTCACCGAGGAATTCCTGAAGATCCTGGCCTCGGGCAAAAGCGAAGCCATCATCCGTAGCCTCGAGGGTTTCAAGCTGCTCACGCATATCGTGCCTCTGGCCTCAGTCGAACTCGCGTCAGGCAGCGCCTTCCGCACTGCCTTCATGGCCGAGCTGGCCGAGCTCGACGCCGCACGCAACGCCGAGGGCGGCCGCGAACGACGCATGGCTATACTGATCGCGCATTTTCTCAGGGCCTTCCTCGAGACACGGGGTGACATCATCGCAGACCGCCCCGATGCCTACCAGGAAGCGCTCAGGGAGGCGCGGTCCTTCCTTTCGCCCCTCAATCTGCCCCGCGTCGAACTCGAAGCAGCTGTGATGATGGTCTTCAAGAAGCGGGGCTTGTCCCCGCTTGAACGCCCACGCCGCCCGGGGCCCGAACGTGGCCATGGGCTGCCGGAGCGGCCCGGACGGCGCGGCGAGCGCGGCGGCGAGCGCAGTCCCAGGGTCGAAGCCCAGCCTGACTTTGGCAAATCCAAGGATCCGGCCGAAGGGCGCAGTGAAGCTGAAACAGGCCGAGGACGCACGGGGCGCCCCGAGGGACGCAGGGCCCAGCCGATCAAAAGCACGCCTGAAAGGTTAGACGACACAGACCGCACCCGGACCGGGGAGTCAGCTGAAGCTGCCGGGGAAGGGCAAGAGAAAAAGCGCAGGCGGAAACGCGGGAGAAAACCCGCGGGCGAAGGCAGCAGCGCACCCGAGGATTCCGAAGCCGACAGGACTGCCGATTCTGGCAGCAGCAAACAGGAAGATACAGGGCTCTCGAGGACCTCAGGTGCCGCACGGCGGCGCAGGAAGCGGCAGAAAAAGGACGGAAGCCCGTCCGAACAGGCTCCGGGAGCGTGAATTTTCCCCATAGCTTGACAACACATGATCAGGCTTTTCAGAATGTAGCTGTGGACGCGGAAACCCTTGCTTCGCTCGTGGATGACGACCTCAGGGCGATCGCCGATCGAATGGGGCTTGGATTGCCCCTTGGTCTCGACAGGATCTTCGTCGTCGAGGAGATTCTCGATGCCATTGAAGACGACCGGATCGAGAGGGATCGGGCAGGCAAGGCGCCCCTCTACAACGAGGATTCCAAGTACAGCTCAGTGGACGAGCTCCCCATCGAGTCCCTCGCCGGGAAGTCTTCGGTATCGATCGCCGATAAACGATACAATGAGACCACCATCAAGGCCCTCGTCCGCGACCCTTCCTGGACCTTCGCCTTCTGGGAATTGTCGGAACTCGACTTTGACAGCCTCGGCATCGAGGACGATGAACCGAGGCTCTTCCTCCGCGTCACCCAGATGGACGGAGCAGAGCGACAGAGTTCCTTTGATATCCCCATCAATCCCAACGACAGCCAGTGGTACATCAACATACCAAATCCTGGATCCCGCTACCGCATCGACCTCGGGGCGCGCACCGGAGGCAAGTCCAAGGTCCTCGCACGCTCGGGCGATTTCTTTGTCCCGCGCCAGCATGGGGAGTTCCTGCCCACCGAGGGAAAGGGGCAGACCCTGCTCGAGCTTTCTGACATGCTCGACACCGAACCCGAGCCCCCGGACGAGGACAATCCCAGCAGGATCCTCCGCGCTGGCGCTTAGGAACTGGACATGAAAGCACGTTCATACCTTGCGCTCGTCCTCAACGCCCACCTTCCCTTCGTGAGGAACCCCGGCGTCGCGAAGCTTCTCGAGGAGCGCTGGTACTTCGAGGCGGTCTCTGAAACCTACCTGCCCCTGCTCAGGATGTTCCGGTCACTCGAAGAAGACAGCATTCCCTTTAAATTGACGCTCAGCCTCTCACCGACCCTTTGCTCGATGTTCAGGGACAGCCTCCTCTCCGAACGCTACCTGGCGTATCTGGACAGCCAGATTGCCCTCGGCGAGCACGAAGCCATCCGCCTCGGCAGCGATCGTACCTTCGGAGCGCTCGCATCCATGTACCTCGAGCGTTACCGCCTGGATCGCAGGGATTTCGCCGACATCCATTCGAAGGACATCGCTGGCGCCTTCGATTTTTATTACAAGCGCGGGCGCATCGAGCTGCTTACGACAGCGGCAACCCATTCCTTCCTGCCCCACTTCCGTTCCCAGCCTGAGGCTATGGCCTCGCAGGTCGAGACCGCCATCATCACGCACCGGAGTCTCTTCGGAAAGCAGCCGGCGGGTTTCTGGCTTCCCCACCTCGGCTGGTACCCCGGTCTCGAGCTCCTTCTGAAACCCTACAACCTCCACTACGGGGTCGTGACGACGCGGGGAGCCATGCTCGGCGAGCCGGTGCCCCGTTTCGGGTCCTTTGCCCCGGTGCAGTGCCCGAACGGTTTCACGGTTTTCATCCGGGATGCGGCTGCAACCGAGTCCGTCTGGTCAGACGCAACGGGCTATCCCTCCGATCCCTGCTATCGGGATTTCTACCGCGACATCGGCTTTGACCTGCCCAGAAGCGAGATCGCGAACTTTGTCCCCGAGGGTTCAGGCTCCCTCTACACCGCATACAAATACTGGGCCGTGACTGGCCGGACCAACGACAAGCGACCCTATGATCCGATAGTCGCGAGCGCGAAGGCTGTCGAGCACGCGCAGCACTTCCTGGGCGAGCGACTGGCTATGGGCATGGCAGCCGCTCCCCTCCTCGACCGACCGCCCCTCATGGTCTGCCCCTACGACGCCGAACTCTTCGGCCACTGGTGGTTCGAGGGAACACAGTGGCTAGAAGCGTTGTTCCGCAACGCCAAGGACCGTGAACTCTCCTTTATTACCCTCGGGGAGTACCACCACCTCTACCCGGAAAACCAGATAGCCACTCCCGAATACTCGTCCTGGGGCGACGGCGGCTACGGAGAGGTCTGGCTGGATGGTTCCAACGACTGGATCTGGCGGCACATCATGAAGGCCTGCGAGCGGATGACCGAACTGGCAGAACGCTTCCCCGACGAGTCGGGTCTCCGCGAACGCATCCTCAACCAGGCTGCACGCGAGGTTCTTCTGTCCATGGCCTCCGACTGGCCCCTCCTGATGAAGTCCGGACGTTCAACAACCTTCGCACGGAGCCGCATCGAAGACTCCCTCGGGAACTTCTCACGCATCTACGACATGCTGTCGGCCAACACTGTTTCCACCGAGTGGTTGACCCGCCTCGAAAAGCGCAACAACCTCTTCCCAGAGCTCAATTACAGGATGTTCAGAAGCAAACGCTGAGGCCAGGCTTGGGAGGAAGCGCTATTTGCGGGGAGACGCGGCGGGGGGAACCGGGGGTTTAGCCTGGGGACTGGCTGGGGCTTTTCCGTTTGCTGGGGCTGGCGCACCCTTGGCCGCCGGAGCGCCTTTGGCGCCGGATGCACCCACTGCTGCCTTGGCTGCTTTCTTGTCGCCCTCGCCGCCGGCGAGCCGCTCCACCAGGATGCGTCCGGCAACCTTGTCGAGGCGGAAACGGCAGCCCTTGAGGAGCTGGTCGACGCTGATCTCAACCCTGCAGATATCGATGATCGTTCCCGGCCAGATCTCTCCGCGGACCTCGATGATGGCGGAGTCGTCCCCATCGAGCTTGAGCAGGAGTTCGTTGATCGAGGTCCTGGTCTCCTCGACGAGCTTGTCGACCTGCCGGTGGAGCGATGCGCCATCGACCTCGGGATGGGTACTGACATGGGCATCGATCTGCTGGGAACGGAAGGCGAGCTGCCTGAGCCGGAGGTTAGCCTGATCAAGCCGCTGCTGGACGGTGAAGTCGATGCCGACATGCACAAGGGTACGTTGCCGGGCCTGGTTTCCAAGGCGGGCAGCCTTGAGTCCGTGGACAGCCCAGGTCTCGCCCCCCATGATGACGCCCTTGTCCCCGAGGTCGATATTCCCGAGCGAGAAGACCTTGGCCCCCATGATGGCGCTCAGGACATGGATGTCACCCCTGCAGGCGACGCGGCAGTTTTCGATGAACTTTGCAGCCAGGTTCCCGCCCACCTTCACCTGGCCGTTCTTGCGGCCGATGATGCCCTGCTGGCAGACAAGGTCCTTTTTTGCGTTGATGTCGAAGGCGTCGAGGGTTGTCTTGCAGACTATGCTGCCACCCGACCAGACCTTGAAACCGTCCGAGACCTTGCCCTCTATGATGACGTCACCCGGGAACATTATATGTCCGGTGTGATAGTCGACCCCTGCCTTGACGAGGAATACCTCTTCGACGGAGAGCTGGAAATTGGCCCTGACCAGGAGGCCATCCACCTCGGCTCGCAGTTCGCCGTTCTCGATGATGACCTTGGCGCCGGCAGCCCAGTTTTCCTTGTGGCTCCTCGCAGGAACAAGCTCGCGACCCTGGAGGTCGCAACCGGCCCGCCCGGCGCTCGCAGGTATGAGGTGCCCGAGCACCTCGCCTTTTTTCACGATGGGCTGGCTTGCGAGCTCCCTGAAATCGACCTTGATGGTCTCCGAAGAAGCCATTCGCTCCCGAGGGGCAAAACGTGACTCCAGGTTTACGTGCTCAGGGACTATTTCCTCGGGGATGACTCCCTCGGCGATGATCCGGTCGCGTATGTAATGCCGGTCTAGGTTGCATTCCATGACCGAGTCGTCGATCACATCCATCAGAAGGCAGCTCGTCACGCCAATGCGGTGGAGCATCTCCACGACCATATCCCGGGAAAGGGGCCGACCGTCATCGCGCGGAGGCATGAAGGTCGCGGTCGCGCTCATCCAGTCGTCGGCTACCTTGACATCGATGGTGCCGTCCCCCGCCTGCGAAGAAAGCCTGATGCTGATGGAGTCGCGCAGCTCGAGGTCCATGGCCGGGATCGAAGTATCAGTGAGGATGCCGGGGTCGAGGGCAGGGATGGACCCAGGCTCGGTCGACGCGGAGGAGGCTACCGCGTCGGCAGGGTCGGGTATGGATACGGGTGTATCACTCATCGTATGTGCGGAGAAGCAATGGTGGGTAGCCCTTGCGGCTCTCCCCGCAAACCTCTCCACCCTCCAGTATCGGCAGATATAGCTGTGTGGGAAAGATGAAACAGGCTATGGCAC
Source organism: uncultured Spirochaetota bacterium (assembly GCA_903821875.1). Taxonomy (GTDB): domain Bacteria; phylum Spirochaetota; class Spirochaetia; order Treponematales; family Rectinemataceae; genus CAIJMU01. Next base: position 13,787 of record CAIJMU010000106.1, on the reverse strand, counting down.
CCGGAACACCGCTGGGGGGAGCAAAAGCTCAGTTCTGCCGGGATTTCGACCGGGCTTCCATGAACTGCCTGTGTTCCTCCGCGACATGAACAAGGAGGTCGGAGAGCTTCCATCCGAGGTTGGTCGCCGTGGTCATCGCAAAGGCGGTTTCGCCGGAGCCCGGGAGGGCAGCCTTCACGGCTCGCATCACGAGAAGGGCCTCGTCCGCAGTGAATCCATTGAGGACAATGATCTTGTCTTCCATGACCTGAATGGTATGCGGGTTGGGCCGCGGATGCAATCGCAAATTCGCAGATCGACAGATGGAGAAAGACCTGAGCCCAGAGAAATCGAAGCTGCCAAGACCCGCCGCGGAGAGGGCAAAGGGCGGCCTTTTGCCTTCATTGCCCGCAGTCTGAGTGGCCCAGGCATGTAGTCCGCGAGGACCCGGGTCAAGTTTCAGCGCATATCTGCCGACAATAAAGATGAAGTTTACACGGAGGGGATGATCCCCGGATCCAGTTCGATCCGCGTTCTCTCCGCTCACAGAAATATCGGTTCGGGAACACAGGCAATTGAAGCGTTCCGGATCGCACAGCGAAAGGAGGGGGGACAGGCAATCGCCGGTGCCGATGTGAAGGGGCCAAGGCCCAGGACACGGCAGCAGACCTGCTTTGTTTTCAGTGGAGTCCGCGCAAGGACATTCCGCAGGCCCGGTGACGGGCCCCGGATCAGGGTAGTCCGCGAATTCCTGGAAATCGGCAGTTTGTAGGCTTCGGTTTATCTGGTCCCGAAGGCAGCCGCGAGGCTCCGGAGGGCTGGCAGGACGCCAAAGGTGCCCCGCCAAGGCGCTGGTGAAGCAAGGACGCTTCGCTGGTACTGCCCAAGTCACCGGATGTGTGACAGGGGTGTTTCGATCATCCAAGGAGGATGTGTATGGTCATCAATCACAATCTGAGCGCCATGTTCGCAAACCGCTCCCTCGGCCTCACCAACATCGGTACCGAGAAGGACATGGAGAAGCTCTCGTCCGGCATGAGGATCAACCGTGCAGGCGACGACGCTTCCGGCCTCGCGGTCTCCGAGAAGATGCGCAGCCAGATCCGCGGCTTGAACCAGGCCTCGAAAAACGCAGCCAACGGCATTTCCTTCATTCAGACGAGCGAGGGATACCTCCAGGAAACCCAGGACATCCTTCAGCGCATGCGTGAACTCTCCGTGCAGTCCTCCAACGGCATCTATTCAGCCGAGGACCGGATGCAGATCCAGGTCGAAGTGAGCCAGCTCGTCGATGAGGTCGATCGCATCGCCTCGCACGCCCAGTTCAACGGCATGAACCTCATGACCGGCCGCTTTGCCAAGAACGGTGCGGACAATGTCGTCACTGCCTCGATGTGGTTCCACGTCGGTGCAAACATGGACCAGCGCGAGCGGGTCTACATCGGCACGATGACGGCCAAGGGACTCGGCGTCCGGACTACCGGTGACGACGCGATCATCCGCATCGAAGATCCGGAGAGCGCCAACCGCGCAATCGGAACCCTCGATGAGGCCCTCAAGAGGATCTCCAAGCAGCGCGCCGACCTTGGCGCCTACCAGAACCGTCTTGAGCACGCGATCAAGGGCATCGACATCGGCGCCGAGAACCTCCAGGCAGCCGAGAGCCGAATCCGTGACACCGACATGGCCACCCAGATGGTGGATTATACCAAGAACAGGATCCTGGCCCAGGCTGGCGGCGCGATGCTCGCCCAGGCGAACCAGAAGACCCAATCGGTCTTGCAGCTTCTCCAGTAAGGCAGTATCATGCAACCTGCGGGGTTCCAGACCGGAGCCCCGCAGGTTATCCCTGCGTTAGGATCGGAAGCTCCGGCTTCTGACAGCAGTGCTTGAGCCGGGCTGGGTTTTTTCCTGGTCCGGCCGCGCTCTTTGACAAATACTCTCCCGCGCGCATAGGCAAAGAGGGCGTCCGACAGAAGGGACGCGCTCCTCGCCGCACGGGGACGAACGGAAAGGGGACGGCGCGAGATGTCCCCTCCCCGCTTGAACGTGCGCGCAAGGACACGATGGCAAGGAATGCCGCCGTGAAGTTTCCTCAAGGAGGGTCACATGATCATCAATCACAACATGACCGCGGCCTATTCGAACCGTCAGCTCACTACGAGCCAGGTCAGCATGACCAAGGACATGGAGAAGCTCTCGTCCGGGCAGCGTATCAATCGCGCCGGCGACGATGCCTCGGGGCTCGCTGTTTCTGAGAAACTCCGCAGCCAGGTTCGGGGACTCAACACCGCGCAGAAGAACATCGAAAACGGTGTTTCCTTTTTGCAGACGACTGAAGGCTACCTGACTGAAACCCAGGATATCCTTCACCGCATGCGCGAACTCGCAGTCCAAGGCTCCAATGGAGTCTACACCGCCGAGGATCGCATGCAGATCCAGGTCGAAGTGAGCCAGCTCGTCGACGAGATCAACCGTATAGCGTCGCATGCGCAGTTCAACGGCATGAACCTTATGACGGGAGCTTTTGCGAAGAATTCCGCGACCAATCGTGTCATGTCCTTCCAGGTCGGCGCCAATATGGACCAGACCAAACAGGTCTTCATCGGCACCATTACCGCCCGGTCCCTTGGACTTGTCGGAACGCAGGGAAACCAGGACGTGATCTCGATCTCCAGCCCCGAGGGAGCCAACCAGGCCATCGGGAAGCTCGACACCGCCCTCAGGGTCGTATCGAAGCAGCGCGCCGACCTCGGCGCGTACCAGAACCGCTTTGAATCAGCCGCCAAGGGTATTGCCGTCGCTTCGGAGAATCTCCAGGCAGCCGAGAGTCGCATCCGCGACACTGACATGGCTACGCAGATGGTGGACTACACGAAGAATCGCATCCTGAGTCAGGCAGGCGGTGCAATGCTCGCCCAGGCCAATTCGAGCACGAACAGCGTCATGCAGCTTCTAGGCTAGTAGAATCCGTTTCTAGACAAGGGTACCGAGAGACTTCTGGACGTCATCTCTCGAATTCCCCAAGAACATCCGGACGGGGGGGGATCGCGCCCTCTCCCCGTTCACTTTCCTCCTTCCTTCTGCGGGCAGCCCCACGTTTGGGGTATGGCCCTTGCGATGTAACCGAAGTTGCCGGCGTAGCCGGAATTTCCAGGCCAAGCAAGAGAGAGAACCTTTCTTGCCTGTAGAAGTAAAAGGTCTAGCCAGGACCTTCCAGCCAGCGAAAGGCCAAGCCCTTTGTGCCTGCGGAAGTTTTGGCTAGCCTGGAAACTTCAAAATCAGTCGGAAACCCAGCGTCTTCCGAGTGATTACGGAGGCTCACTATGGCTCTCGACATGTCCCCCATCCAGGCAACCCCGCCCTACATTCCAGGCGAGATGGCGCACCACGTACCCGTGCCTCCCGTGGAGCAGGCCGCTGTTCTATCTGATGCGCCCAAGCCAGTCGTTCCTAGCGAGCTCCAGAAGACAATCCAGGAGATGCAGAAGGTGAGTGCCGCCTTCAACCGGCGCCTGTCCTTCTCCATCAACGAGAAACTGGACTCCATCGTCGTCAAGGTGGTAGATTCCGATACCGATAAGGTAATCAGGGAGATCCCGCCTGCGGAGCTTCAGCATGTATATGAAGCCATCCGCGATACGATCGGGCTGCTCTTCGACCATAAGGCATAGGAACCACGGGAGGCAGCCAGCTAGCCTGGACTGCTTTTCGAAGCCCGCTTCGGGAGTTTCTGGCCCTTGGGGAAGGAGACCGGGCGACGGGATAGTCAGGGGTCCATGTCCGACATCAGTTCGATTCCAGGTGTTGGTACAAGCAAGTACGGCACCGACAAACTCATAGAAGGCCTCATGAAGGTCGAGCGGATTCCGCGCGACCGGGCCCAGACCCAGCTCGACACCTTCACCAAACAGAAATCGGTCTGGACTGATCTTGGCCGCACGGTGAGCGCTGTCAGGGATTCATCACGTACCATGTACTCCTTCCGCAACCCCTTTGCGGACAGGATCGCCAAGAGTTCCGAAGAGGATATCCTTTCCGCGACAGCCACCCGGGAGGCCCTGGAGCAGACGCGGAAGGTCCTGGTCGAGAAGATCGCGACCGCTGACCGTTTCATCTCTGCCAACGAGCCCAAGGATTTCAAGGTCCCTGCGGGTAGCTATGGCTTTTCCGTCGGCGAGAAGAAGGTAGACCTCAACTTCGCCGGAGGCAGTCTCCAGGAGTTCGCGGAGGCGCTCGCCAGGAAGGGCCGCGACCTGATCTCGGCCCAGGTGGTGGGAGTCACCAGCGATACCAAGGCCCTGGTCATCGAGAGCCTGAAAACAGGCGAAAAGAACCGCCTGGGATTCTCGGGCGACTCGGAAAAGCTCGCCATCGACATCGGCATGGTGGAGCGTGTCACTTCCCGATCCCAGAACCTTGACCCCGCCCATCCGGGCATCTGGAGCCAGCCCATCGATCAGCAGTCGGTTCGGGTCAGCGGAGGCAGCCTGGCCGTGGATCTGGGCGGCGAAGTCAAGCTGAGCCTGGGATCCCCGACAAGCACCACCGGCATGTCGCTGGAAATCCGGTACAAGCTTGTAAAGCCTCCCGAAGCGCCCGCACCCGTCGCCCCACCCGGACCCAGCATCCCCGCATCCGGAAGCGTCACCTTTGCGGGAATCACGATCAAGGGCGCGCCTTCGGAGGCGGGCCTTCCTGAGTGGACGCCGCCTCCAACGCCCCCGAAGATCGACGATAACCAGATGCTCTACGCCATCGCTCCCAACGGGGGGGAGGTGGCGATGGATGCACTCACGGACTCAAGCGAGCCGAGCACGCTGAAAATCGAACTCTCTTCGCTGTTGCCGGAAATCGCCGCCATTGGACTGCGGAACCGCGACACTTCAAGACATCTCGAGGTCCTTTCCGCCCGGGTCTTTGACCCCAAGGAATCGGGAGGCTTCAGGCCTACCCGCCCGATAGCGACAGCGGGCGATGCCATCATCAAGGTAGACGGGATCGAAGCCACCCGCGATTCCAACGAAGTGAAGGACATCATCCCAGGGGTCACGATCAACCTGAAAGATGCCTCCGACAAGGTTGTCAAGCTCAGCGTTGAGCCAGACCGGAAGGCTGCGAAGGAAGCGATCATCGCCTTGGTCGGCAACTACAACAAGCTGATGGCCTGGACAAATATCCTCTCGAGGGCCGATCCTACGGTTGTCGCACAGATCGACTACTTCACGGAGGCTGAAAAGAAGACAGCAGTCGAACGCTTGGGCCTCTACCAGGGCGATTCGACCCTCTCGGTGCTGCGTTCCAGCCTTCAGAGGGCTGTCTCCAGCCCCTACCCTACCCGGGCAGGCTCCGAGATCAGCCTCCTCTCGCAGATCGGCATATCTACCGACTCACGGAAACCAGGCTCGACCCAGGGTGTGGACAGTGCCCGGCTCAAGGGCTACCTCGAGATCGACGAGGAAACCCTCGACAAGACACTTGCCTCGAACTTCCAGGCCGTAAAGGAAATCTTTGGCAACGCCACCAATGGGGACATGATCGTGAACACCGGGGCTGCCTTCACCCTCGAATCCCTGTCAAGGCCCTATGTCGAGACAGGGGGCATCTTCTCGCTCAAGAACCAGACCCTGGATGGCCAGATAGCCAGAGAGAAGAAAACCATCGCCTCCCTCGACGATTCGCTCACCGCCAAGGAACGGGCGCTCAAGACAAAGTACGGAATGATGGAGGGCGCCTTGAACGGCATGAACGCGACCTCCGCCTCCATCACACAGGGAATCGGTTCAGGCAACTAGCTGCGCGAGGCCCGCCTTGGCCCGCCGAAAGGAACGAGCAATGCAACTGCGGGTTAACGGGGAAGTCATTTCCCTCGACTTCGAGGGAGGAGACAGCATCGGGCAGGTACTCTCACGCGCCGACGAGGTCCTCGAGCAAACTGGGAGCGTCATCGTCGGCCTTTCGCTGGACGGCGAGCCCGTGGATCCGGAGTCCTTTCCCGCCCTTCGCGACAGATCGACTTCGGAGGCTGGCATCATCGACATCATTGCCCAATCCTCGTCCGATTACCGGGCCAAGGCCATCGAACTCTTCCTAAACCTCCTGTCGATCGGCGCGAGGGCGGTCAAGGGGGAGGATGAGCTCTGGGCGGCCTTCATGGACAATGTCGCCGAATTCGTGAAGGACCTGGCAGGCCTCTTCCCCGCCGATGAACTCTCCTTCCTGAAGGACTTCGAGGATACCATTGCCTCCAGCCTCGCGGAGGGCTTGCCTCCTGCGACGGGGCCGAGGACAGCCGTCGCGGTTCGCATCGAGGGCCTTGACACCGTATTCAGGGAGAGGCTCGCCGAGCTGCGCGACCCAGTTTCAGAGACGAGGCGGACAGCTGCCCTTTACGAGGCGGAAGCGAAGGAACTCAGGGAACTTCCGGTCCGGCTGCAGACGGGCAAGGAATCCGAGGCAATGCATACCGTCATCATGTTCATAGAGATCTTCAACAAGGTCATACGCCTCCTTCCCGAACTCAGGAAGCGGGGCATCGATACTGATTCGATTCGGATAGACGATCTGGGTCTGGAAGCCTTCCATGCAACCTTCAACGAGATCCTGAGGGGGTTTTCCAAGGCCATCGAGGACCGTGATTCCGTCCTGATTGGCGACCTAGCCGAATATGAGGTCGCTCCACGAATGGGGAGCCTTTTTTCCGCGCTCAAGGAAGCGCTGCCGCAATGATGCTCCTCTTGCAGCTCAATCCCTCCGCCTTCTGGAGCCAGGGAGACAGCAACTCTGCCTGGATGGGCTGGGTCATAGGGATTGTCCTCGTGCTGGTGGTCGCTATGGCTGCGATAATCCAGAGCCAGCGCTCACCGAGAGCCAGCGGCCCCTCCGGCTTTGCTTTCGACAAGCAGAAATGGCGCCAGGCCGCCCGTGAGGTCGGGCTGAAGGAGGATGAGCTCCTCTTCCTGGAAATATATGCAAAAGCCCTCTCGATCAGCAATTCCGAAGCGACCCTCAGGAACGAGGCAAGATTTGAAGCCTTCTTTAAAGATGCCTACCGCTATATAGACAAGAGTTCGAATTCCGAGGCGGAGGCCGAAGCGAACAAGGCCACACTCTTTGCCATACGGGGAAGGCTTACGCGCAAGTCGACGGCCGGTTCGCGCCTGCACTCGACCGACCAGCTCGTGAAGGGTACTATCATCTCCTTTATCACTCCTACGGAAGAAAGCTACCCGACGATCGTCGTGAGTTCTGGGTCCCAGGGCCTGGCTGTCGAGCCAATAATGGATGCCGTCGGGGTTCCCATCAAGTTCAAGCACGGCCTCAAGATTTCCTGCTTCTTCTACAACAAGGCTCACCAGGGCTTCCAGTTCACCACCAAGGTCGCTGGCATGGGGCGTATCGAGGGGCGCGAACTCCTCATGCTCAGCCATTCGGAGGAGGTCAGCGCCCTGCCTTCCCGGAAGTCGCAGCGCAGGGCTGCACAGGTCCCCTGCACGTTTTTCCATGTTGATGTCACCACAAAAAAGGAAAGTGGCAAGGACCAGTCCTCTGCCAAGGTAGACACTGCAAGCTTCACCGGCACGGTGACCGACATGTCCGCAGGAGGCATGGCCATCCAGAGCTTCAGTCCCTTTCCGGCAGGGGCCTTCATCAAGGTGAGCCTCGACCCGGGTGGTGGCAGGCAGACGGCCTTCGGCAAGGTAGTCCGCATCAACAGGCTCAGGGACACAGGCGGCATCATGCACGTCCAGTTCGTGAAGATCTCGAGGAAGAGCCTCAACGCAATCATGTCCTTCGTGTATGGCTATAGTGATTGAGTGCCAGGCTGCATCGCGTGAAACCCAGGCCCTGCACCCGCGAAGCCTGGCTGTTCTTGACTGGGACGTCCCCCTCCCCTAGGATGAATAGATGAAGGTCATGGAGCTCCGGGGACTCACCCGCAAGGAAACGGGCATTTACTATCGACGCGAATTCAAGGGGCAGGCTGTCTTCGAATCACGGGGTGAGCTGTCCGAGCTTCCCCTGAGCTTCATCATCGAAAACCATCCCGTCGGTCCCCCGGAGATTTCCATCGTATTTGACACAGAGCCCATCTGGCCGATCGTGCCCGTCATCAGCTCCCTCAAGCACATGGTCCTCGAAATGGACAAGACCGGGCTCCTCCCCTGAAGGAATTCCTGCTCGCCACCGCCGATGACACCCTCGCTTTCGGAAGCCGCATCGGGCAGAGTGCGGTCGGCGCAACAGTCATCGCGCTGCGGGGGGGCCTCGGCGCAGGCAAGACCGTTCTGGCCAAGGGCATCGCCCGGGGTCTTGGCATCGAGGATGAAGTCACGAGCCCCACCTACACAATCATCTCTGAATACGAAGGGCGCCTCAGGCTCCACCATGTCGATGCCTGGAGGCTCAGCAACCCTGAGGAATTCGCTGCGATCGGCGGAGGGGAGCTCTTCGGAGACCCGGAGGGCATTACGGTGATCGAGTGGAGCGAACGTATCGCCGAGCTCCTGCCCGATGACACCATCACTATCGAGCTTGAGCCCAGGGACGACGATAGCCGCCTGGCCCGCGTTTCAGGGCCGATGCCGAGCGCATGGATGTCTGCATGAACGTACTCGCCATCGACGGATCCACAGGCATCCTTTCAGTTTGCCTTTCGATGCCGAAGGGTCGCGCCGAAGCCTCGATCGACATCGGCTTGTCCCACGCCGAGCGGATCATGGGACTCGTGGATTTCTGCCTGAAGCAGGCAGGAATCGGACCCCAATCCATCGATCTCGTGGCCTGCGCGGAGGGGCCAGGCTCCTTCACCGGGCTTCGCATCGGCATGGCCACGGCCAAGGGCATAGCGGTCGGAAGGGGTGCGCCCTGGGTCGCAGTCCCCACCCTCGACTGTCTTGCCTGGGGCCTCGAGCACCACCCTGGGGCGGTTGTTCCCGTTATCGACGGGAAAAAGGGACGCCTCTTCACCGCCATCTACCTGAAAGGAATGCGTCAGGGAGGCAGCCTCGATATTCCACTTGCGACGCTCGCGGGGCTGCTTGATACTTACGCTGAGGTTCTGGTAACCGGACCCGATGCCGAGCTGCTTGAAGGTCTTGCCGCCGAGCGGAGCGGCATCAGGCTGGACAGGCGTGCTGGCCTTGGGGCGGCGCGCGGCATGGCCGAACTTGCGCGGGAGCTGTTCGCAGAACGCGGCGGATTCCCGGACAACGCTGGGCCCCTGTATCTCAGACCGAGCGAGGCTGAGGAAGCGGCTGCGCGCAGGCCACGGGGACCGATGGAAGGAACATGAGCGAAGAAGACCTCGAGCCCCTGGAACTCGACGACGAAAACCTCGACAGCTTTGAGACGATCGAGACGGTCGAGGAACTGGGTTTGTCCGAGGATTCCGGGCTGCTCGAGGAGCTCGAAGAGGACGGTGCGGAGTGCGAAGCCCTGGGCGAGGCATTCAACCCGCCATCCTGGCTCACCACTTCCTACGAGAAGATGCCGGAACCGATCGCGATCGTCGATGGCTCGCTTTCGCTCACCTACCTGTACCAGAATCCCCTGTTCCGGAAGTTCCTCGAGCGTTACAGTCTTGGCGCCCACCGTTCACTCATAGCGAGCATCTGGAACCAGGTGGACAAATCGGTAGTCGAGGCGCTCAGGCAGGCCACCCACGATCCGGATTCCGGCTTTTCGTGGAAGGGCGAGATCCATATAAAGACCCGGGATACCCTCACGGCCCTCATCAAGCTCCACATGTATCCATTCATCGAGGAATCCGGCGGCCGTGGAGGCCCTCGGGCCTTCTGGATCTATCTCGAGGACATCACCGCGGAGCGCCAGCAACTCCAGCGGGACTATATCGACGCGCTGCTCAAGGCCTCGCTGCAGAAGGACAACGACACGGGCAAGCACGTTACGCGCGTCAACCGCTACTCGCAGCATCTTGCCGAGGCCCTCTACAATGACGGACGCTGGCCCCGCGTCGACCGCGATTTCATCGAGGACATCAGCTACCTCGCAGCCATGCATGACGTCGGCAAGATAGGAATCTCGGAGGCCATCCTCTACAAGCCTGGCCCGCTCAACGAACAGGAATGGAAGGAGATGCGGGAGCACCCGATCATCGGCGCCCTCATCCTTTCCAGCTATCCCATCAAGATGGCCCAGGAGATCGCAAAATCGCACCATGAGAAATGGAACGGTTCCGGGTATCCCTATAACCTGTCCGAGACGAACATCCCCCTGTCAGCACGCATCGTGACGATCGCCGATGTCTACGACGCCCTCAGGATGCGGCGCAGCTATAAGCCAGGCTTCGATCATAAGGTGTCAGTCTCGCGGATCGCCGACGACGCGGGCACCCACTTCGATCCCGACCTCGTCGGAGTTTTCGTTGCGATGGCCGAGGATTTCCGGAGGATCTTCGATTCCAACGAGGATTAGTCCCGCAGGGGCAGCCCTATAGTCTCTTCAGGTACACCCTTCTCCGCTTGTGCTGCACGCGCTCGTGGGGGTTCCACATTCCCTGCACAGCGATGTTGTCCTCGAGTTCGGGGTTGGATTCGGCGTACTGGACGCCTGCGTCTATGGCGCTCTGGTTGATCGAGGACAGGAGGAGGGCGACGATGCCGCGGGCGACATATTCCGGCTTGACCGCCACGAGATAGAGATCCAGGAGTTTGGGCTTCCTGAGCGCGAGCATGAGCCGGAGCCAGCCCCAGGGAAGGAGGGCACCGCGCGAGCGCTGGAGCGCTTTTGAGAGACTCGGCATCGCGATGCCGAACCCGACGAGCTTCTCGTCCTTGTCCAGGATGAACTTCGTAAAACGGTTGTCGACCAGGCTGAGGTACTGGGAGATGTACGCCTGCACCTGCCGTTCGGACAGGGGGATTGTCCCGTAGAGCTTTGCGTAGGCCTCGTCTATGAGGTCGAAGATCGCGTGTCCGTAGCGCCGCACGAGTTCCCTGCGCGACTTCCATTCATAGAGGTGGACACCCGTACGCTTGACCAGGATTTCGTTGACACGGCGGATCTTCTCGGGGATTTCCCTGGGAACGGTAATCAGGTATTCGACCCAGTCGGTGTCCTTGGAATAGCCCAGCCGCTCCAGGTATCCGGGGTAGTAGGGATGATTATAATTGGTTGCAAGCGTGGCTACGCGGTCGAAGCCCTCTATCAGCATTCCCTCGCGGTCGAGGTCGGTGAATCCGAGGGGCCCGTGGACCGCCTCCATGCCAAGGACGCGTGCCCAGTCCTCGACCGCCCCGACGAGCGCCTCGGCTACCTCGAAATCCTCCTCGAAGTCGATCCATCCGAAGCGGGCGTACTTCCTGCCCCACTTCTCGATAAAGCGGCGGTTGACGATTCCCGCCACCCTGCCCACGACCTTCCCATCACGAAGGGCGAGCCAGAGCGCGGCCTCGCAGAATTCAAAGGCCGGGTTCTTCGCGGGATCGAGGGTGTTGAGGTCATCGAAAACGAGGGTCGGGACATAGCAGGGGTTGTCTCGATAGAGGGCTAGGGGGAATTTCACGAAGGCCTTGAGATCACGCCTCGACTCGACGCGTCGCAGGATGAGGGACATGGGCACTACTCCTATGGGACACGTCCACCGCGCCCTTGCACCAGGGAAAATGCGGGGGCAGGGCCGGGTGAATCCCCTCCGACGCAAGCCGATGATTATAGCGGGAAGCCTCTGGGGCTGTAAACTGCGGCCTTTTTAGCTCGCAGCCTGTTAAGGAAGCTTCACTCGCTCCCGGTACGCCTCAGGCTTGAGGTATCCCGATTCGGCGGCGCCCTGTCTGAGAAAAACGGAGGCCTCGACCCAGGATCCGGTGGCATCTACGCGATAGCTGAAACTGCGCACCTCGGGCACCTTCGCTTCGGTCGTGAGCCCGGGCTTCGAGGACGCGGTTGGAGCCTTGATTTCAGCGGGGGCTGCCAGGCTCCGGGTCTCGACGAGAAGCCCACGCCCATCGTAGCGGCAGGAGATAAAGGCTATGATCTGCCCGGAAGCCTTCCTTTGACGCGACTCAAGGAGGCGCCCTGATCCATCCCAGAGGAAGTCGATGCTAGTCCCCTCCGCCGGGGAAAGGGCTGAATCGGATTCAGCTGCCCCGGAACCCTCGGGCGATGTGGCATCTGGGAACGGAGGCCGCCCGAAAGGCAGGGAGCTGAAACCCGAGGCAGATAAGGCCTTGAAAGCAGACCTGGTATCGCCATGCGGGAAGGGTCCCGAGACTGCCGCGAAGGCTTCCATGGAAGCCGCGTCCCCCGGCCACAGGGGAAACAGCAATTCGGGAATGCCGACCTCGGCAGGCATGTCTGCCTTTGACCCTGCCTTTGCAGAAACCGCCGCCTTGTCCGTGACCGCCCCCTTGGCAGCTGACGAGGCCGCAGCGATCGGCGCTGCCTTGCCTGCGGTCACCGCCGCGAGAAGCGGTCCTGCCGAGGCAGCCTTCGCTGCAATGGTTCCCGCCGATTCCTTGGCCACTTCTGCTGGCGCTGCAAGCGCTGGAACATCCACACGCCATTGGGTAAGCCTTCCAGCTGAATCCCAGGCTAGCGACAGCCCTCCTGCATCCTCATCTGTTTGACTAAGGAGGGAGAGTCCGACAGTGAATCCGAAATCGCCCTGCCCCTCCCGAAAGATGCGCGCAAAGGATTTTTGCTTTCCTGAAGCGTCGAACAGCCGGGCGCTGGCTCCGCGGCCGGAACCTTCCCAGGCCAGGAACAGCCTGGCTTCGACCTTGCCCGCCCGTGAAAATTCGAGGCGATCAAGCTGGCCATTGCTGCTGAAGCTGCGAGTGATTACGGAATCGGGATCGCCGCTTCCCCGTCGCCTGGAAATCTCGATGACGCGACCGGCTTCGTCGTAACGCAGACTGGTCAGGGTAAGGCCATCGAGGGGGCCCGGTGGAGGCGCAGGGGATGGTGGAGAAGCGACACCGGCCTTCGCGACTGCCTGGCCAGCCACGCCTTGCGAGGGCGCATTGGCTTTGTTGGTCGCAGTGCCCGGAGCGGCGATCGGAGTGCTGCCCTCTGCCTCGGTCGTAACTTCCTGGGTTTCGACCTGCCCAAAGGAAAGGAGGCGCCCGGAGGCATCCCGCGTCTCCGAGGAAGTGACATTCCCGTCCAATTCGGCAAGAGGTGCTGCGGAAACACCGCCAAGCAAAGCTTCACGGACAAGCCATGTTGTCGGAGCCCCCCCAGCCTGGAGAGAGATACAGAACGCGAGAGCCAACAGGCTGCCCGATCGCGGCCTGGGCCGACGCCCGACTGGTACTCTCAAGGTCGAAGGGCCTGTCCTCAAGGGGACTGGCGCGCCTCGGCATCGTGGGCGCGGATATCCGCAGCGTCCCAGGGATACACGATCCAGCGGTCCTCGAGTGTCCGGCCTGCGAAGTAGAAACGCACTTCTTCAGGCAGGATTCCACGCTTTTCCTTTTTCTTGTCATGCAGTACGGCGACCGCAACCTCGGCGGGCAGGTGCCGCAGCAACTCGCGGACGCAGTACTCAAGGGTCGCCCTGGAATCGTCCACCTCATCGACGAGGAGTATCCGCTTGCCGGCGAGCTTTCTCTCCGCCTCCTCGATCCACTGGAGGGTGCGGGGCGTATCGGTGGGCCGATCCTCCGTGTCATAGTAGGCAATGCCTACCGCGAGGATTGGCTTCTTAATATAGGTGCGGAGGATCCGCGCAGGAATGAAGCCCCCGGAGCCGATGGCCACGATGAGGTCGGTTGCGAAGCCGCTCGATTCGATTCTCCCAGCCATATCCTGGACTGTCTCGTGGATGTCCTCATAGGTGAAGC
>CAIJMU010000105.1 GCA_903821875.1 uncultured Spirochaetota bacterium | reverse complement strand
GGTCGACCATGGGCGTGCCGGAATTGGCGACACGGAGCATGCCGGGCTTGGGAAGGTAGCGTTCATAGTATCCGAACTGGTCGAAGACGTACCAGCCAGAACCAGTCGGTACGTATATATAGTCATAGATATTGGCATTCCAGCGGTCGGCATTGTTGCCTACGGCCTTGGCAAGGATTTTCGTCAGCCTGTCGAAGCCCTCCGATCCGCTGACCTCGCCCTGGGTCCTCTCCCCCATGCGCAATTCCTCGATGTCCTTCGCATCCGTCATCCCGGCGGCCAGCTGGCTCCATGCCATGAGTCGGGTCTCTACCTCTTTCGTATAACGCGCCATGAGGTCCTGGTAGACCCAGTACGATACCGCGATGACGGAACAGACGATGAGGGGGACGAAGATCCCGAACTGCTTGAGTATCAGGGGGGTCCGGCGCTTCATGACGACGTTGTAGAGCAAGACCAGGAGGGTCAGGGAAGCACAGACCGCGATCCCTACCGAGATCCAGGCCAGCCATCCCATGATCGCGGAATCCCGCGAGAGGGAGGCGCCGGAGACCGACATGAAGGTGGCGGGATTGAGAGGATCCCAGGCGAAGGCACCGCCGACCGTTTCGTCCGCCATCGTGAGGAGTCCTCCGTCCCCGATCACGATGTTCGACATGTGCAGCTCGTGCTTGAAGCTCGCCTTGGTAATCGGCCGCGTGACGCTGCCGTCCTTCGCTATCCGGACGAGTTCACCCTTTCCGTCGAGGAGGACGAGGCTGCCGTCGGGGAGTCCCCGGATGTCCGTGGGAACCCTGACCCGCCTTCCCTGCACTTCTGGATTGCCGAAGATGACGTGGGGAGCTGCACTCCCGAGCTTCCACTCGAGGATGTTGGCGTTGTTGTCGAGGAACCATCCCGTCTTCCTGGCTGGATCGTAGGAGGCGCTCACGAAGTCATAGGCATCGATGGCGTTGAAGCTGCGGATCAGCTCGTCCTTCCCGGTCGCTGTATCGACACTGTGCAGCTTCGTATTCCCCGAACCATCCGAGACGAACCAGAACAGTTGGCTTCCGCTCAGGGTGACGAAATAGGGGAAGCGGCCATAGTCTATTTCCGTGCTCGTCGTCGACTCCGGGGTGAAGGTCCACCGCGGTTCGCTGATGCTGCCGTCCGGTGAAACCAGGAGGAGTTCTTCCTTGTCCGTTCCGCCCGAATTGCGGCTTGTGATGGCATTGAGGATCCAGACCCCCTCCTCGCCCGCCGGACCGAGGATTGTCGCCGAGTAGAATCCGCCGGAGCGGCTTCCGCCTTCCTTCCTGAGCAGTATCTGCCCCGCGGAATTGACGCGGGTGAGGCGTCTTCCACCGGAGTCGGTGATCCAGAAAGCGCCTGTGGAATCGATGGCTGCCCCGTTCGGGAAGCGGAAATCGCGTGCAAGATCCCAGGGCGCGTGGGTCAGGGAGTCCCGTTCGACCACGGCGAAGGCAAGGGCGAGGGCTAGCAGAGCTCCCAGGACGATGAAGGCTATGGGTTTTACGCGCATCCGGGGATGATAGTGTATCGGGGGTCTTCTGTCCTCCCATCCGCCTTTCCTTGACGCTTTGCGCAAGTGAAGCTAGCCTGAGCGCAGTTGGCGCGTGGTCGATTGCCCGGGTCACCGAAACGAAGGAGGTCCCTGGAATGAAGGGCCTGACCTGGAAATTCACGCGCGTTCTCGTGCTCGGCGTCGTGGCCGCCTGTGCGATGATGACCTTGGTCCTGTCTACCCAGCTCGTCGCACGGGAGAATTCGCTGCTCCTGACGCGCGCGGAGACGGACAGCCGCCTCATGATAGAGGCGCTTTCCTTTGCCATGAACAATGGTGTCCTCGATGTTTCGCCCCTCGAGGAGACACTGGAGAAGTATCCGGGCATCACAGGCTTCAAGGTGCTCGCCCTCCCCATCATGACGACCAAGGCGCAGGAAGCTCCCGATGGTCCTGAAAGGCTGGTCTTTGCCAGCGGCAAGGAAGCTGTCGCCTTCGAAGAACTCAGCGGCAAGGGCCGCACGCTCCGAGTCACGGGCCCGCTAGTCGCCGCCGAATCCTGCGTAGCCTGCCACGAGGGAATCAGGGCCGGGCAGGTCGTCGCGGTCGCGACCCTGAGGATCTCGACCGAGGACTCGGATACCTTCATCAGCCGCTTCCGCGTCCAGTCGGCCCTGCTGGCTGCCCTCACGACGGTTCTCCTCACGCTTCTCGTGTGGTTCCTTCTCCGCCTCGTGGTCATCGCGCCGCTCAGGCGCATGCGCGACCTCATCGCGGACATCGCGCACGGAGAGGGCGACCTGACCAAGCGAGTGCACATCGAATCGCGGGACGAGGTCGGGGAGGTCGCCAGCCTCGTGAACGATTTCGTGGAGCGGACCAGCGGGATGGTTCTCAGCATACGCGGCTTCCAGAGCCTGAGTTCGCACAACGCGGAGTCGCTGGCACAGGCTGCGGGAAGGGCCAAGGCCTCGGTCACGGCGGCCCGCGATTCCATCGGGGCGACAAAGGACCAATTAGGACAGGTGAGCGGCCAGAGCCAGGAGGCCTCGAGGTCGGCGGCAGCCATCGTCGAGGGTTTCAGGAACCTCGCGTCGCGCATTGCAGAGCAGGCCGGAGCGGTCGCCCACGCCACCGAAGCCATCGGGCAGATGTCAGGGTCGATCGAAGGCGTAGCCACCCTGACCATGGAAAAGCTCGGAGCGGCCAATGCGCTCCTCGAGGTGACCAGACGCGGCGGGGAGCGGGTGGCCGAGGTGGACGCCGAGATATCCGACATCGAAAAGAGCGTCGGCGACATCGGGGATGCGATCGCGATGATCAACGGCATTGCCTCGCAGACCAACCTACTGTCGATGAACGCGGCCATCGAGGCCGCCCATGCAGGCGAGGCGGGCAAGGGCTTCGCCGTCGTCGCCGGCGAGATCCGCAACCTCTCGGAGTCGAGCGCGGAGAACGCTCGTATCGTCACGGCTGTCTTGAACGACATCATCAACAGGATTACCCACGCGCGCGTCGCCTCGAACGGCAGCTCGGAATCGCTCGCCCGCATCGCGGATGAGGTTGCAGGCCTCGTGCGTGCCTTCGACGGGATAGCTGCCAGCACCCGGTCCCTCGCCGAGGGCGGGCGAGGCGTGCGGCAGGACGCCGGCTCACTTCTCGGCCTGACCGAGGAGATACGCAGGGAAAGCGCGGAAATGAACCACGGAGCCCAGCGTATCGGAGAGACCCAGGACGACATCGCAAAAGCCCAGGCGATATCGGCTTCGGCGATGGACGATGTGGCCAAGAGGGCTGCGGACATCGTCCGCTCCATCGACGAGATCTCGGCGCTCAGCGGGGAGGGACTCGAGGTCGGCGCGAAGCTCGCTGAGGCGGTGGGGCGCTTCAGGGTCGGGGCTCCCTAGGCCTCAATAGGCCTCAATAGGCCTCAATTCATCCGTAGTCAGGCTCCTGTTCCGCTGCCAGGTTGCCCGTGGCGGCGTCTTCAGGCGCGGGAGCGGCTGCCTGCCGCGCGGGCTTGGGACCGCTGCCCCGAGCGGCGGCGGGCTTCGCACCAGCGCCCCCTGCGGCGGAGGCTTGCGCGGCAGCGGCAGGTCCTGCATCAACAGCGGCTCGTCCAGCGAGCGCTGCCTTGATCCGCTCAGCCACCTTGGCTCCCAGCTTGCCAGCCGACGCGATTTCCGCGACCGAAGCCTTCTTAATTAGGTCCAGTGACCCGAAGACACGGAGCAGGCGCTTGGCTCGTTCGGGACCGACGCCTTCCACCGCCTCGAGGAGGCCGAACTTGAGGTCGCCCGCCCGCTGACGCTGGTTTCGGCCTGTGGCAAAGCGGTGGGTTTCGTCGCGGACGGCCACAAGGACACGCAGCGCGGGCGAGTCATGGGGCAGGACCACCGCTTCGCTGCGGCCGGGAAGCCAGATTTCCTCCTGGCGCTTGGCCAGCCCCGCCAGGTCGCAATCCAGGCCGAGGGCGTCGAGGATTTCTTTCGCAGCCGAAACCTGTCCCCTGCCTCCATCGACGAGCACGAGGTCGGGCAGCTCCGCGTCCTCGTTGACCAGGCGCGTGTAACGGCGCGCGACCGCCTCGCGGATGGCTGCGAAGTCGTCCACCTTCCCCTCCAGGCTCCTGATGTTGAAACTGCGGTAGTTCTTGCGGTCGGGAATGCCGTTCTTGAAGGATATCAGCGAGGCGACCATGTGCCTGCCTTCGAGGTGGGCGATGTCGAAGCCCTCGATGCGCTCCGGCGCGTGCGAAAGTCCTAGTACTGACTTCAATTCCGCGATGGCCGCGGGGTCGCCAAGCTCGCGCCGCAGCTTGGCGAGGTCCTCGTGGGCATTCTGAGCGGCCATGGCGAGGGCTGCCGCGTGGCGCTTTTCGCGGCCTTCCGTGTCAGGGCCTGCCGCTTCGTGGAAGCCCGCAGGCGTGATGATGGCTGCCGCCACGCCGAGCTCGCGCTCGAACCAGGCTTCGACGAGGGGGAGGTCGGAGAAGGGGAGCGGGACTCCAGACGCCTCTGCGGCTTGATCTGCCTCAGCCTGCGCGGCAGTCAGCGCTGATACAAAGACCTTGGCCGGTGGCAGACGCTCCTTTCCGTAATAGCTCATGAGGAAGGAGACGAGGGCCTCGTCCTCTGCGCTTGCAACGCGGCTCCGATAGAGGTCGCGGCCGGTCAAGCTCCCTCCACGCATCTGGAAGACGGCAAAGGTGATGAGCTCGCCATCGGCAGCCCATGCTATGTAGTCCCGTCCTTCAGGGTCATTGTCGACAGCGCCTGTCTTGCCGCGGAAGTCCTCGATGGCACGGAGTGAGTCGCGGAGCCTGGCAGCCTCCTCGAATTTAAGGGAACCGGCGGCGGCAGCCATGCGCTCACGAAGGGAGGCCAGAAGGGCTTCGGTGTCGCCGGACAGGAGCTTCTCGACCTCCGCGATGTGGATAGCGTACTCCTCCCGGGTGATCTTTCCGACGCAAGGCCCCGCGCAGCGTCCGATGTGCCAGTACATGCAGACATCCTTGTGGGCCTTCATGTTGACGCAGCGGCGCAGGGGAAAGAGGCGTTTGACGAGGTCGAGGTAGGTATCGATGAGGTCAGCACTGGGGAAGGGGCCGAAGTAGCGGCTCCCATCATCGATGATGCGTCGGGTACGAAAGACACGGGGGAAGGCTTCCGAGGTGATCCGAATGCTTGGGTAGGTCTTTCCGTCTTTCAGGTTGACGTTGTAGCGGGGTGTGAGGCGCTTGATGAGGGTACTTTCGAGGAGAAGGGCCTCATACTCGCTGGCGGCAATGATCCACTCGATGGTTTCGATGCGCGCGACAAGATGGCGTGTCTTGACGTCCTTGCGGCCGGAGAAATACGAGGAGAGGCGGTTGCGGAGGACCTTGGCCTTTCCGACATAGATGACCAGGCCCTCTGCATCCTTCATCAGATAGACGCCTGGCTCCTCCGGGGCCTCGCGCACGAGGGCACGGAAACGCGCGCTGCGCTCCCGTGCGGTGGTGGGGCGAGTCTCGCCCTGAGAGGTGTCGGAGCGCGTGCCGCGCTCCTCCAGGTTAGGGGCGAGTTCCTCGCCCCTGGAGGTGTCGGAGCGCGTGCCGCGCTCCTCCAGGTTAGGGGCGAGTTCCTCGCCCCCCTTACTCACTGCTTCATTCTCGGCCATAGTTGACGATAGGTAGTGTACGGTCGAATGCAACTCAAGGGAATCGGGGCCTTGGCCCTTCTCGTGCTCGCTGCAATCCCGGCGCGGGCCCTCGAGGAAAGGATTATCCTTTCCCCCGGTCTTCCCACGCAGCTCGCCCAACCCAGGCCTCCTGTACAGGCCTTGCCGCGTGGGGCGGCGAGTTTTGGCGACTGGACCGTCGATGGCGCAGCGCTGCGAAGGGGCTGGCGCGGGGCCCCCGAATACGCCATCACCTACGAGCATTATGCAGTCGAACATACTACCGATCTTCTCCTCCACTTCGACGATCCTGTGCTCAGCGACGAAGCCGGCGAATGGAGCGTCACCGTCGGACGTAGTTTCGGCGTGGACAGGGAACGCGCGAGCTTCAGCCCGGCAGCTGCCTCTTTCAACGGCCCCGATTCCGAGCTGAGACTCGATCCCGGTCCGCGGGCCCTCCTTTCCCGGGATTCGCGCTTCAGGGACTTTACCATCGAGTTCTGGCTCTATCCTGCCAATGCCGAAAACGGCGAGGTCCTCCTCAAATGGCAGTCGATCAGGAAGGCCGGGAAAGACGCCCTCGCCCAGCAGCTCTCCTGCGTCATCTCCCATGGCAAGATCACCTGGTCCTTTTTTGGCTTCTTTGTCGCCCCCGAGGGAAGGTCCCGTGATGGCACGCCCTTCCCGGCCGAGACTTCCATCGACCTCGAAGCCCGCTCTCCCCTCATCCCCCGGGTCTGGACCCACCAGTTGCTTCGCTTCGACGGCGATTCCGGACTTCTCGAATATCTGGTCAACGGCCTGCCCGAAGCGATGACTCACGTGACATCCACCGGTCACGAGGGTGGGACCGTTTTCGAACCAGCCATAGGTGGTGTCAGTCCCTTATTTGTCGCAGCCAACTTCTCGGGCCTCATGGATGAGTTCCGCATTACCCGGGACTTCGTGTCCGCTCCGAAGCTCGCGCCATTCTCGACCGAAGCGGCCATCGTCATCTCGCCGATCGCCGACCTGGGCTTTACCAACTCACGGCTCATCGGCATCGACGCAGCCTTCCGCACTCCGGGCTCAACGGGCATCGAGCTGTGCTATCGCATTGCGGACGACGCTGCAGGATGGAAGCTCGACAGCCCCGCCTGGATACCCTTCCGTTCCGGTTCCAGCCTGCCAGATCCCGCCCGTGGTCGCTTCGTGCAGCTGCGGGCCGAGCTTTTCTCCGATGGGCTTGGAAGCCAGACACCCTCCCTGTCGGCAATCACGCTCCGCTTCGAGCCAGACCCGCCGCCACCACCGCCTTCGAAGTTCCTGGCGATCGTAAAGAACAGCGGCATTGAGCTGCGCTGGTCAGCAGTGCCCGTCGAGGATCTGGGTGGCTATCTCATCTACTATGGCGAGCACCCGGGCGAATACTTCGGCAAGGACGCGATCGAAGGACCCAGTCCCGTCGATGCGGGGAAGAACCTGTCACTAAACCTGAGCGGGCTGGCGAACGGGAAGCTATACTATCTTTCAGTAGCCTCGTACGATGCAGCCGCCCGCAGGGTGGCCGGAGGCGATCCAACGGCCAGGGCCGGAGAATTCTCCCAGGAAGTCTCCGCCCGACCCTCGAGGACGGCCCCATGAGTCCGAGCAAGCCTTCCATCGACTCGCCTCTTGACCGGGCGCGAAGCGCCATGCGGCTGCGGGACTTCGAGGAAGCCGAACGTCTGGCCCGGCAGTTCCTGATGGAAAATCCGGACTCAATGGATGCCCGCATCCTCCTCGGGACGGTGTACCTCCGCTCTGACCGGGCCCAGGATGCCCTCGGAGCCTTCACGAGTATCCTCTCCCGCGAACCGGACAATGTGGAATCCCTCCTCAACATGGGCATCGCCTATCTCAGGCTCAGCAAGATCATGGAAGCCATCGGCGTCCTCGAACGGGCACTGGACCTTGATCCGGGCAACGCAGAAGTCCTGTTCAACCTCGGCAACTCCTACCGCCAGACAGGCAACCTGAAGGGCGCTGAGATGGCCTTCGCCAAAGCCATCGAGCTCGATCCGGGACATGTCCTTGCCTACAACAACCTTGGAGGCATCTATCGGCAGATGGGTGACCCAGAAAAGGCGGTCCGCATCTATTGGAAGGGTCTTGCGGTCGATCCGAACTACCCCTCCTTCCACTACAACCTCGGCTATGCATTTGACGCCCTCGGCAAGCACGAGGAGGCCCTCGTTGAGTACGAGAAGGCCGTGAAGGGGAGACCTGGCTGGGTCGAGGCGATGAACCGCTACGGGGTCGCCCTGCTGGGTGCTGGCAAGAGCCGGCGAGCCTTCGACCTCTTCTCACAGGTCCTTTCCATCGAGCCGAAAAACATCGAAGCGATAAACAACACTGGCCTTGTCCACTCGGCTGAGGGTCGGACCGAAGAAGCCATCTCCTGGTTCCGCCAGGCCCTCGAAATCGATCCAGGCTTTGTCCGCGCCGCCCTCAACATCGAGGAAGTCCTCGAGAAAGCAGGGCGTTGGGACGCGGCCCTCCAGGAGATCGAGCGCCTCGTCGAGCTCATGCCCGACAATGACGACCTTCGCATCCATCTCGCCTCCCTCCTCGAGAACCTTGGCCGCTACCCCGAGGCGAAGGAGGTTCTCGAGCAGCTACTCAGGCGTAAGCCCGATGCGCTCAAGGCCCTCAAGCCCTACGCAGGCCTCATCGAACGACTCGGAGATTCGGAGCGCGCAGGGAAGATCTACGAGAAAATCCTTTCCCTTGATCCCAATGAGGTCGGATTCCGTGTCGATCTGGCTCGGATCGCATCCGAACGAGGCGATTTTGAACGGGCTGAGACGGAGTTGCTCAATTACCTGCGCGCCAAGCCCGATGACAACCGAGCCCGCCTTGAATTGGCGCGAACCCGCGAGAAAAAGGGCGACTGGGAAGGCGCGAAGGCCACCCTCCTCGACCTCGAGGTCATGAGACCAAACGATCCTGAGGTGCAGCTTGAGCTTTCGACAGTCTGGAACGCGCTCGGCGAGCGCGGGAAGGCTGTCAGCGCCGCCGAACGCCTCGTTAACATCCGCGGCTCCAATCCCGGCGTCGGGCACGGGGACGGGGCTTCGGTCGATCAGATCCTCTCCGGCATCGGCATATATGAGAACGCGGTCCGCCAGTATGGGTCGGGAATGAAATCCGCGATGGATCGAAACATCGGAGTGCTCCGCGACTCTCTCGCCAGGGGCAGGGCTCCCGAACCCACGATTCTCGATGCTGTTTCCGGCAATCAAGACGATGACACCCTCCTCATGCCCTTTGTTTCAGCCAACCACATGGATCCCCTCGAGGTCCCCGAAGAGGAGGAGATGCTCTTCCTCGATGAGCGGACGGAAGAGCTTGGCGATGAGCTTACGGAGGAAGTGGAGCCTGGTTTCAAGGACTTTGATAAGGAACCGCCGCGAAGACTTGATGCCTTGGCCCTGCCAGAGGAAGAGGAGCTCCTGCTCCCGGTCGAGAGCCACCCTGCTCCTCCTCCGCCTCCGCCTCCGCCTCCGCCTCCTGAACCTGAACCTGAGATTGAACTAGAGCCTGAGCCCGAATTAGAACCGGAGGTCGAGCTAGAGCCTGAACCTGAGGTCGAGCCAGAGCCTGAGCCCGAATTAGAGGCTGAGATCGAGCTAGAACCTGAACCTGAATTTGAGCCTGAGGTCGAGCCTGAGCCGACGCTTCCCTTGGAGGAAGTCGACCACATGCTCTCGCAACCTGACGAGCCCGAAACTTCCGATGATGAACCTCCAGACGAAGCCCCTGCCGGCGAGTTGCTTGTCGAAGAGGATGAGGTCGATGGACCTACCGAGGATCCTGACGGAATGCTCGAGGCTGCAGCCGAGGATCCATGGGAAGAGCCTGCTCAGGAGCCACTTGTTGAAGAGGGCAGCCCAGCCGAAGAGTTACTGCCGGAGGAAGCGGTTGTGGCGGAAGAGCCCTCCCCGGACCTGCCCGCCGAGGATGAGTCAGGCGTCTACGATGAAGCGCAGCAGGAGCCTGGCCCCGGCACGAAGCATCAATTGGCGGAGCGGACCAAGGGACTACTGGAATACCTCAAGGATCTCCTCGAAGTCCTGCCTTCGGACATGCATGGCGAATTCGAGATCAGCGGCGTCAAGGAGCGACTCGACCATCTCATCGATCAGCTTGAGAAGGCCAGGGAAGGGATACCGGTCGAGGATCGCCATGAGGGACTCATGGCCAGGGCCGAGGAACTCCGCCTCCACCCGAGGGCTCCTTCGAGTCCGCAGCCACTTCGGCCCCTCGATCCGAGGCGCTCGCAGGTTGGCCGCCGCAAGGAATCCGACCGGCGGACAATCCAGGAGCGGCGCCACGAGGACAAGGACCGCAGCGATGTGCAGCAGAGGCGCCTGGAATCCGACCGCCGCCTTCCCACCGACCGGCGCTCCCCGCCCCCCGCAATCGAATTTCCCGCGCACCTTCCAAAGGATGCAGCCTTCCTGCGGCTCGACGACAAGGGGAATCCCGTCGAGATAGCCGGCATCAAGGTTTCAGCGAAACTCGCCCGTCTCATCGAGATTCTCAGGAAGGAACGGGGTCGTGGCAACCGATGATCTAGCGAGGGTCCAGAAGTACGTGGGAACGATGGCGACCCTGCCGGTGACCGTTTCAAAGGTACTCGAAGTCTGCAACAACCCCAAGACGAGTCCCATAGACCTCGATCGGGTCATCCAGCTCGACCCCGTACTCATGGGCCGCGTCCTCAAGCTCATAAATTCAGCCTACTACGGACTTGGCACGCAGGTTACCAGCCTCGTGCGCGCCATCATCATGCTCGGCATCAACACCGTAAAGAATCTCGCGCTCTCGACGGCGATCATCGACCGTTTCGCCGGCCGCAAGGGTTTCAATGCGATCAGCATGGACGGCTTCTGGAGACACTCGCTCTGCGTGGGCGTCACCGCCAAGCTCATCGCCACCAGGCGCGGGGTCGATCCCAAGGTCCGCGAGGAGTACTTCGCGGGAGGGCTCCTCCACGACATCGGCAAGATCCCGATCAATGACGCCATTCCCGAGGAATACGTCAGGGTGATGTCGCTGGCGGACCGCGAACGCATTCCCTTCGAGCAGGCCGAGCGCAATTTGCTGGGCTTCGACCACAGCGCGATCGGCAGGATAGTGGCAGACTCGTGGAAGCTTTCCGGCGCCATCCCCGACGCCGTCGTCTACCACCATGATCTTGCTAATTATGAAGGTACCAACACCGACTTTCTCCTTACGGTAGCCGTGGCCAACTACTTCGCGGGCATCAACAGCATCGGCTTCGCCGGGGACCTCTATCCCGCGAAGCTGCCCCCGGACGTTTTCCAGCGGCTTGGCATCCAGCGGTCCCTCCTCGATGAGCTCGAGGCGCCGGTGAACGCGGAGATCGAAAAGGCCAAGATCTTCCTGCAGAAGGCCAAATGAAAGGTCCGGAAGGAGGGAGGGCCCGATGTTCACGCTGAAGATCTGGGGTGACCGCGGCTCGATGCCGACCCCCGGCCCCGACACCGTCCTGTTTGGCGGAAATACTTCCTGTTATGAGATCCGCGCAGACGGGCGGCTGTTCATCGTGGATGCGGGCTCGGGCATCAGGCAGCTTGGCGAAAGCCTCGTGAAGACCGAACTCAAGAAGGGGCCGATCAGCACGGACATCTTCATAACCCATACGCATTGGGACCATATCATGGGATTTCCCATGTTCACGCCCATCTACATCCCGGGCACGAAGCTGCGCATCCACGGCCCCGTCACCTACGAGGACGAGACCCTCGAGCATGTGATCGGCTCGCAGTTGTCCTACCGTTACTGGCCCGTCCGCCAGGACGAGCTTTCCGCCGAGATCGAGTACCTTCAGGTCAAGGAATCCCGCTACGACCTCGGCGGGGGGGTCACCCTGGGGACGAAGTACCTGAACCATCCCATCCTCTGCCTCGGCTACCGCTTTGAATACCAGGGCCACAGCATCGCCACGGTCTACGACAACGAACCATTCCGCAACGTCTTCCCGACGGATCCTGATGATCCCGACTACGACGAAGAGGCGGCGAAAGAGGGCGACCTCGCGGCCAGGGACGAGAACGACAAGATCCTGGATTTCATACGGGGAGCGGACATCGTCATTCATGACGCCCAGTACACGGCCAGGGATTTCCACGCTGGCAAGTATGGATGGGGGCACTCCTCCTATGAGCATGCCATCAATGCAGCCCACCGCTCAGGAGTGAAGCGTCTCCTCCTTACCCACCACGACCCGAACGCCAGCGACACCGAACTCCAGGAACGTGAGCTCTTCTACCAGGGAAAGATCGAGGGCCGCTCCGCCTTGCGCGTCGAGATGGCCCGCGAGGGCAGCACCTATCAGATAGGCTGAGCTTCGGTCCGGGAGGCGGTTCACATGGGCGAGAAAAGCTTCGCCGTCCGCGGGTTCCGCGGCTTCGGAGAGTGGGTCGAGTTCCACTCCGCGCGCGTCAACGTCCTCTATGGACCCAATTCCTCCGGCAAGAGCTCCCTCATCCAGGCAGCCCTCCTCCTGCGTGAGCAAAGCGATCCCTTCAAGCTCAGTTTTGTCGGCGGCGCCCATGGACTTTCCGGATTCCTCGATGCGGTGCACGGCCACGACCCGAAGGGCAGGATCGAGTTCCTGATCAGCTGCTCCGTCGATGCAGCCGCGGCCCTCCTCCCCGACGCGATCGTCAGGCCCGAACCGGTGCCCTGGGACTTCGAGATCTTCTTGTCCTATGTCGCCGATCCCTTTGATGGCGGAGCCAGCGGCCTGCTGGCCGAGTGCTCCATCGACCTTGTAAGGGACAGCGACCACATCCTGCTCTTCTCGGCCTCCC
The DNA here is from genome assembly GCA_903821875.1 of uncultured Spirochaetota bacterium. Lineage (GTDB taxonomy): Bacteria > Spirochaetota > Spirochaetia > Treponematales > Rectinemataceae > CAIJMU01. The sequence goes on along the minus strand of CAIJMU010000105.1, from coordinate 36,173 downwards.
CCCTCGATGACGGTGGAGAGCTTCTTCTTTCAACCGTCGAACTGCTCAACCTGCCATTCGTCCGCGCCCGTCTGGTCGGATCTGACTCGGGAAGGCCGGATAGTCTCGTTGCCCTCGACAAGGCGATCGAACTCGCACGAGACTTGGCATCTTCGTCGCAGGGAAAGTCGGTTACAAAGGTACTCTCCTTGGTCTGCGCCCTCGAGGAGGTCCGGCTTCCGACTGCGCTAGCGAACTCGGTGGAACGCCTCGTGCTCCCTGATCCCGCTGACACTGACGAGCCGAAATGGATCATCCATCGGCAAATGAACAGCCACTACTTCAGCGAGGAAAAGAAGTATCTCCGTTCGCTCGCGGACATCCTCGTTGCCGAAGCCTTCACGGGCAATGGCATAAGGGCGATGCGCTCAGCCCTGAGCGGGAAGGATATCCGCCTCTCCTTCTATTCGGTGTTTCACGAGATCCTCTCTGCCGCCGGCTTCTATAGCCCAATGCTCCAGGGAAGGATCGCGCATTTTCCCGGAGCTGGCCACCATGCTTCAGGGGAGCTTCCCCTGATGGCAACCGCGACCGGTACAAGCGTGCTTGTGATCAAGGCGGCCGAAGAGTGGGCCAGCCTTCTCCGCGACGCGGTCAACCTCACAGTCTGCGCCAGCGAGGAGGGAGGACACGCCATCAAGGGCGCCCGCCTCGACCTCAGCTATGGAAACGTCATCATCGCCTCGCGCGAAAGCCGTCAGGGCCTCCCCCTCGTGGAGGAAGGCAAGGAGAACGATCCCGGCGTCCTCGACCTCGAGGGGAGAAGGGGAGTGCTGCAGGCCTTCCTTTCAGGCAGCGGTCTTGCCGAGGATCTGGAGTTCCGCTCGGGCGCTTCCGAGGGCTTTTCAATCTCCCTCGCGAAAAGCGGGCTGCGTATTTCCATCGGCGAATTGGGAGCGGGACCGCGCCGCGCCATCCTCCTCGCCTCCTGCCTGCTCTGGCTCCCCTGGGGAAGCCTTGTCGTCATAGAGGAGCCGGAGCTCTCGCTCGATGCCACATGGCAGGCACGAATCGCCGGGCTGCTCAGGGATCTCGTGCGAACGACGGGCGCCTCGGTGCTCGTAGAGACCCGCAGCGCGGACTTCATCGCGGCGCTGGGATCGCTCGAACTACGCGCCAAGGCAAGGGATAAGGGCCACAAGGGGACGGACGATGAAGCCACCCTGCGCATTTCCGAGAGCAAGGACGGGGAAATCCGCCTCATGGAATTGCTGTAGCGGAGGATTGTTCCTCGAACCCTGTGCCAACAAGGTTCAAGGAACTTCTTGACTCTCCCCGGCGCTCGCGCGGATACTTCCATCCCATGGAAATCATCGACCCCATCGCGCGCCGGCCTCTTGTGCCTGCCTTTGTCTGGATTGCAGTCCTCGTCCTCTCCATACCGCTCACGGGTTTTGCCCGCGTCGACCTGCCTTGGCTCATATACATAGCGGTAACGCTGGCCATCGTGGGGCTGGAACTGCTTTTCCTCCACCTGCTCTACAGGGAAGGGAAGAAGGGGCTCTATCTCGGCTGGAAGAAATTCTCGGGCTACGTCCTGCCGGTATTCTACTTCGCCCACGCGCTGCCGCGAGTCACCTGGGAAAAGGCGGGACTCATTTCAGGCGGCCGCGCAACCTTCATATTTGCGATTACCTTGATCGCAACCCTCGCCGGCGGCCTTCTTTTCGTCCTCGCCTCCCGGCCCGCTACCCTGGTGGCCTTCGGGATCATCCAGGCCGATGAGGTCAAGGACGCCAAGCTGCGCAAGCAGCGAGGCCGCGAGCGCCAGGCCGCCTCCCACAAACGCAATTTTCTTCTTGCCGCCCTCGAGTGGGTCGATGCCCTTGCCTGGGCAGCCATCGCCGTCCTCATAGTTAACATATTCGTATTCCAGCTCTACGTTGTCCCCTCGGAGTCCATGGTCCCGGCCTTCCTCGTGGGCGACCGGCCCTTCACGCTCAAACTGGCCAGCGGCCCGCGCATCCCCCTGACCGAGTGGCGCCTGCCCTGGATCAGGCTGCCCCAGCGCGGCGACATCATCACGATCGCCAATCCGCGCTATGATGAGAACAACGGCGTCGATCTCAAGAAATACCTGTCACAGCTCGTCTACATGCTGAGCTTTACCGTCGTCAAGCTTGATTCGACACTCCCCGACGGCACGCCCAAGGCAGATCCACTTGTGAAGCGCATAACCGGCGTGCCGGGAGAAAGGCTCATGATGGTGGATGACCAGCTCTACGTCCGCCGCCGGGGCGACACCGACTGGAAGCCAGTGAGCGAAACCTGGGCCCGCGCCGACCTCTGGAAGGAATCGGCAGCCCTCAAGAAAAAGATCCAGTCCATACCCGTCGACGAGGAGACCCGCGGCTTCCTGAAGGAGATGGACTCTACACGGATTGGTTCCGATCCAACAGCGCTTTCCACTGCGATCTCGATGCGCATCCTGGATATGGAGGTTTCCCTTTCCAAAGTCGGTCCCGACAGGCTCGCATCCTTCAATGCTGCCCAGCTCCGCCGGGCGCCGCCAACCGTTACTACGGCCCGCGACGAGGCCATAGCAGCGGCGGGAAAGGGCCTGAACCCCTTCGCAGAAGCCGGAGTAACTGCCGACGACTTCCCCCTCGCCCTGGCGGCAGCCTCCGACGCCAGGACCCGCGACGCACTATTTGCCTACGCCAGGGGAGCTATAGCCTCTGCCACGATTCCCCCCGCCGATGCCTACGACCGCGGCGCGCGCTCCCTCTCCCTCATCATCAAGCGCAATCTCCTCGACCGCATCGCCGTTGATCTCGAACTTGTCGCCCAGGGCGCCGATATCTCCGCCTTCGGCTCAGACGCCCGGCTCACGGTTGCCGGGAAGGAAGCGCAGCGCCTGTATTGGTACCTTCTGCGCTACTGGGACACCAGGAATTTCCCGGCCTTTCCCGGCAAGGACTCCTACCTCGGCCCATCGCAGTATTTCGCCATGGGTGATAACCGTTACAACTCCCTCGATTTTCGCTTCAGGGAGGCGAGTCCCCATCAGAGCCCCCTCGACCCCGCCGATCCGGCACCTGTGATGTACTCGTCCATGCTCGACCTCTTCCCCCTGGAACTGGACTTCATAGAGGGAGTGGCTCTCTTCCGGCTCTGGCCGTTTACGAGGTTCGGTAAAATATAGTGTGGAAAAACCCCCTTTTTTTCGATAAAAGGGGGTTTCTCCCCCGCGAGCCACGGCTCGCGCCGCCCCTCTTCCTCTAAAACGGCGACCAGGGGCGCTGCCCCTGGACCCTGCTATTCTGGAAGGCGCCTTAGTGTAATTGTTACTGGGTTGGTGGCGGTTTACACCAGGGCTGGCTGGTCATTGGGGGCTGCGCCCCTTGCCCCTGCCTATTTAGATGTCGTTGTCGAAGTTGCGGGCTTCGATTTCCTTGAAGTAGCGGGCTGTCCCTACCCTCAGTTCCATCGTGGAATCCTCGTCGCAGACGACGACTCCCTTGGGATGCAGCTGGAGGCAGCTTACGGTCCACAGGTGATTGACGCCTTCCTCGATGGCATGGTGGAGGGCACGGGCCTTCGGCAATCCGGATACGATGATGAGGACTTCCTTCGAGTCCATGATCGTACCAACTCCAACGGTAAGGGCGGTCAAGGGGACCTTTTCGGGATTGCCGTCGAAGAAGCGGGAATTCATCACCTTGGTGTCCATGGTGAGCGTCTTCACCCGCGTCCGGGAGGAGAGGGAGGAGCCGGGTTCGTTGAAGGCAATGTGGCCATCGCCTCCGACGCCGCCGACGAAGAGCCCTATTCCCCCCAATTGGCGCATTTTTTCCTCGTAGCGCGCGCATTCGGCCTCGAGGTCGGAGGCGTTGCCATCGAGGATGTTGACGTTCTCCCTCCGGATATCGACCTGCGAGAAGAGGTTGCTCCACATGAAGGAGTGATAGCTTTCCGGATGGTCTTCGGGCAATCCCACGTATTCATCCATGTTGAAGGTCACGACGCGGTCGAAGGAGACCTTGCCCGCACGGTTGAGCGCGACGAGCTGGCGGTACAGGCCGAGGGGCGAGGAGCCGGTCGGGAGGCCGAGCACGAAACGGGCCTCGCCCCGCGAAGCGGACTCCTTGATCCTTGTGGCGACATGGTTGGCTGCCCAGCGCGAAACCTCTTCATAGTCGGGTCGGATCACCAGTCTCACGGTTCCTCCTTGGAATTGACGCGGTAACGCGCGTCACGATACTACACAGGCCGGGCAGCGGCGTCCACGCCAGGAGCCCACTCGCCGATGGCTGCAAAGGGTTCCATGACGCGCGGAAAGGCACCATGTGCCCAGCCCAGGAAAATCCCGAAATTGAGTACCGGGAGTCCGGCCGCCTCGAGGGCGTCGAGTTGCGCCCGCATCCTGCCAGCAGTTGCCACGCAGCCTCCACAGGTCACTACCAGGTCATAGCCGGCTGCGGGTGGCGTATCGGAAAGGTCGCGGGAGACCGTCACCTCTACCGGCCTCCCGATGGCACGGCTGAGTTCCCTGGGAATCCTGATTGCCGCGATGTCGTCATGGCAGCGGTTGTGTGTGCAGGCCTCTATGGCCAGCAGCCTGAATGGCCGATTATCAGCGTTGGGGCTTTCTCTCCGGTTTTCGGTGGCGAGCCTTTCGAGCAGCTGGAGCCCCGTCGCGAAGCGGGCGAGCTCGCCCTTCTTGCGGGCGAATAGTATCGAGAAGGATGTGAGGCTCTGGTCGCCCGGTATGGCCGCGATGACCTCGGCGAAGGCCTGGCTGTCGGTGATGACCAGGCGGGGCTTCCTCCCAAGCATCGACAAAGCCAGGGGGAGCTCGTGTTCCCGTGTCACAAGGGCGACGCAGCCACGGTCAAGGGCATCGCGCAGGGTGGCTGTTTCCGGGAGGATAAGCCGGCCTCGGGGTGCACCTGCATCGATGGGAGTCACGAGAACCACGAGGTCGCCACGCTCCACGAGGCCCTCGAGGGGACCGACCTCGCGCGCAAGCGCTGGGCCGCCGGCCGCCGCCGGGACCTGGCCGAGCCCAGCGAGAGCAGTACGCAATTCCCCGACGCCCTCTCCCGTCCGGGACGAGACACGGAGCACCAGAGGAGGCCGGAGAGTCTGCGGCGCACTACCCGCGTCCCCGCCCGCCGGGGCTTCCAGGCCAGCCATGTCAGCGAGGTCCCCGAGCCATTCTTCCTTTGCAGGGTCGGGCTCGAGGTCGCTGAAGGTACCGACTATCACTATATTTTCAGAGCTGGCGCCGATGCGTGCGAGCGTCTCGACCTCGACCTGCGTCGGCGCCCTGTGGAGAGGCGTGGCCAGCACGACGATATCGGCCCACGATAGCCGCTCGAGGCTGCGGGCCACCCTGAGCGCGCCCACCTCCCCCCCGTCGTCGAGACCTGCGGTGTCAACGAGCGAAACGGAGCCCAGGTCTCCGAGTTCCATCGGGATGGAAACGGGGTCCGTCGTAGTGCCGGGCAGGCCGGACACAATCGAGACCGTCCTCTCCGCCATCGCGTTGACGAGTGAACTCTTGCCTGCGTTGCGGATTCCGAAAAAGCCGATGTGGACGCGGTCGCCGGACTGGGTCGTCATGCTGCCCACACTGCCCCGGGGCACGGCCCCTCAGCGTGCCAGGCGGCTGGGTACTGAGGCTCCAGGCAGCTGATTGCCGCCGGGAGCCTGGTGATCACGCAGAACATCGAAACCTCCAATGACTGACCTACATGCGGAACGATTCACCTAGATAGATCTTCCGGGCAAGCTCGCTCTCGAGCACTTCCTCGCGGTTGCCTGACACGAGAATGCGCCCGAGGTTGATGATGTGGGCCTCGTGGGTAATCTCCAGGGTGTCCCGCACATTGTGGTCGGTTATCAACACGCCTATGCCAGAGGCCGAAAGCTTTCGCACAATGCTTTTTATCTCATGGACGGCGATCGGGTCTATGCCCGCGAAGGGCTCGTCGAGGAGGAGATACTTGGGCTCGATGGCCAGGGCGCGGGCGATCTCGGTGCGGCGGCGCTCGCCTCCCGAAAGCGTGAAGGCTGGCTGCCGGGCGATCCGTTCGATGCCGAACTCCGACAGGAGCTCTTCGAGCCTCCGCCTGCGCGACTTCCGGTCGAGGTCCGACCTCGTCTCGAGCACTGCGAGGATGTTCTTCTCGACCGTCAGCTTCCGGAAGACCGAAGGTTCCTGGGGAAGATAGGCGACACCGATCCTGGCTCGCTTGTACATCGGGAAGCGGGAAATCTCGTGGCCATCGATCGAGACACGCCCGGCTGTGGGCCGGATGAAACCCACGATCATGTAGAACACTGTCGTCTTGCCTGCACCGTTGGGACCGAGGAGCCCGGTCACCTGCCCGACGCGCATCGAAAAGGATACATCGGCTACCGCGACCTTGCGGCCGTAGGTCTTGCGCAGGCCCCGCACGTCGAGGTGATGCCGCAGGGTAGGGGCGGGACCCTCGGGACCGCCCCAGCGCCGTTCCGGTTCAGGGAGCTCTGGCAGCCCCTCGTAATGGATCCCAGGAACCCACCCGGGCGCACTCAGCACAGGGATCTCCGGACGCGACGCGGCTTTCCCGAAGGCTTGATCGCAGGGCTGCCGGCCGGAGCGCCGGTAGGCCTGCCAGCCGGAGCGCCTGCTGGCGTGCCGGCCGGGATCTGGGGGACTGGGCCGCTGCCTGCCTCACCCGAAACTCCAGTCGCGGCCTTGGGCTTGCTGTCCTCGGAATGCACCGAACCGGCGACGGCTCCTTCGAGGATGATCTCCTCGGTTTCCGTATTTACGACCATCCGCGTAGCCCGGTACTCGTCTCCGTTCCGCACAACGCGCGGCGCCCCGGAAAGCTCCAGAACGTGGTTCGCGCGCCGGTAGACGACGTACTCAGAGCGGCAGGCCAGGCCGTCCTTCAGTATCCTGACATTGACCTGGGCGACCGTGATGCCCTTGTCCCCGTCGTCCTGGATCCAGTTGGCCTTCATGACGACCTTGTTCTTCGAGTCCTCGAGCACCGAGGGGCCTTCGAGGAGGGCGATGGAATGGGTGCGGTCATAGGTGAGGGCGGGGGCCGAAAGGTGTATGCCGTTCTTCTGGTCGTCAGCCTCGACGTTGCCCTTGCAGACAAGGGTCGAGTAGCCTGAACCCGAGATCTCGATGGCGTCAGCCGTGATGTTGATGGTATCGCTTTTCACGCGCGCCTTGCCGGAAAGGCTTGTCCTCTCCTTGCCCTTGGCCAGGACGCTCTTCACGGAATCGGCGGAGAAGGTGAAGGAGTCAGCAGCCACGAAAGGAACAACCATGAATATCGCAATTAATACTGAAAAGGAGCGGGGACTCATGGCGAGCCCGGCTCCTCGTCGGGATTCACGAACTGCCCGCTCGTGGATTCCTGGAAGGAGAATGTCCGGCGTCGGAGGTCGGCGCTGAAACCGGCACCGCGCACCCACGCGCCATCCTGCCGCGTCACGGACACGATGCGCTCGAGCCCGCCCGAGATGGTCTTCCTGTCCGAAACCCAGGTCAGCTCCTCGGCCTCGAGCACAGCCTGCTCGCTCTTCGACTCGAGGAGCACATGACCGCGGAACTCCGCGTTCTCGCTGTCGGTATAGACCGTGGCTGCGTCAGCCTTCCCCGAGGCCGCCAGGGCACCTTCATTCCCGTACTGGGCGAAGTTCACCGATTTGAGCTCCGTTCGGTGGCCGGTTGAATAGGTCGAGGCCCGCGCGGCGTGGATCTCGAGCACGAGCCTGTCGCGGTCTACGACCCGGTGCGTGAAATCGGTAAACACTGCGGTGGGCTGTTCCTCGGTTGTCTGGGCCTGGGCAAGCTCGTCGCCATAGTCGAAGGAGCAGGAAGCAGCCAGCAGCCCGAAGACTGCCAGAAATATGAGTACTATGAGCATCCGGTTCCTAGGCTCGGTGCGCATGCCCCTCCCCGGCCTTGGCCTTTGCCTTGGCCTCGCGTGGATCGGTGGAGCCCAGCCTGGCTTCCGCGCTGCCAGGCACGGACTTGCCGCCATTGGCGATGACGCAGGCTCCGATGAAGCCCTTGAAGACGGGAGAGGCCTGGGTCGGCCTCGACTTGAATTCGGGATGGAACTGCACACCGAGTCCCCAGGGATGGCCCGGCCACTCGCAGGATTCGACAAGTCCCCCGTCGGGTGTGAGACCCGAGATGCCGAGGCCGCTCTTCTCGAAGTCCGCTCGGTAGGCGTTATTGAACTCATATCTATGACGGTGCCTTTCCCATATATGTTCGGCGCCGTAGACCTCGCGGATGAGGGAACCTTCCTTCAGGACCGATTCGCTCTTCCCGAGGCGCATCGTACCACCATAGTTCCGGACATCCACCTGGTCCTCCAGGAGACCCACCACGGGGCAGGCAGTGTCAGGATCGAACTCCGTGGAGTGGGCCTTTGCCCAGCCGAGCACCGTGCGCGCGTGCTCGATCACCATGATCTGCATGCCGAGGCAGATGCCGAAATAGGGCTTCCCGTGCTCCCGCGCCCAACGCGCCGCGCGGACCATCCCCTCGATGCCACGTTCGCCGAAGCCCCCCGGCACGAGGATGCCGTCCACCGTCCCCAGGACTCCGTCGATGTCAGCAAGCTCTCCCTCGAGCCTGCCTGAGTCGATCTTGATGATCTCGACACCCGTATCGTTGGCAATTCCCCCATGGTACAGGGCTTCCCACACGGACTTGTAGCTATCAGTAAGCTCCATGTATTTACCGACCACGCCAACCCGTACATGGCGTTTTGGCTCGACGACCTTTCGGACCACTTCCTTCCAGGGGCGGAGATCCGCATGGCGGCTTTCTATGTTCATCTTCTTGAGGATAAAGGAGTCAAGGCCCTGCTCATGGTAGATCTGTGGAACTTGGTAGATCGTGTGCGACACGTCATAGCCCGAGATGACGCCCTCGAACTCGACGTTGGTAAAGCCGGCGATCTTGCGACGCATGCCCTCGTCGAGGTGCCCCGAGGCGCGAAGGATCAATGCATCCGGCTGGATGCCGACTTCCTGCAATTCCTTGACAGCGTGTTGGGTGGGCTTTGTCTTGAGCTCGCCCCCTGACACCGCCGGTACCAGGGTCACATGGATTGAAATCGCGTTCTGCCTGCCGAATTCATGGAGGAGCTGCCGGGCAGCCTCGAGGAAGGGGATCGACTCCATGTCCCCGACGGTCCCACCCACTTCGATGATGGTAATATCGACATCCGGGTCTTTGCCCACGGCGAGGATGCGCGCCTTTATCTCGTCCGTAACGTGGGGGATAACCTGCACCGTGCGCCCGAGAAAGCGTCCCTCACGCTCCTTGTTGATCACCGCCTGATAGACCTGGCCAGTGGTTATGGAATTGGCCCGCGACAGGGGTGAATTGGTAAAGCGTCCATAGTTCCCGAGGTCGAGATCGGTCTCTGCTCCATCGTCCGTGACATAGACCTCGCCGTGCTGGTAGGGACTCATGGTCCCCGCGTCCACGTTGAGGTAGGGATCGATCTTGACCATGCGGACGCTCAGACCCCGAGCCTCCATGAGGGCGCCGATCGATGAGGCTGCGATGCCCTTGCCGAGGCTGGAGCACACCCCGCCGGTGACGAAAATGAGCTTCTTCATGGAGCTTCAGTAAATAGGAGAGCGGAGGGGGGTGTCAATGACGGGACAGGTCCAGCGAGGCCGGGCCTCGCAAGCAAGGCCTAGAAATCCAGCTCGACCTTCTCGACCTCAGCCTTGTGGCGCATCTTGAGGTAGAGTGCCCCGGTAGATGCCTTGAATACGTAGCCGGAGACGTTGTAGCTCTCGAATTGCGAGTCGGGGCTGTAATTGATCCCATAGAGCTTGATTGTCTGGAAAATCGGGACACCGTAGATGGCCAGGTAATGCGAAAGGCCGACGGGGAAGGACGCGGAGAAGACACGGCGGTTGTTGCCAGCCTCCACAGTGAGTACCGGGGCACAGGTCCAGGCCCAGATCCCGGGCCCGACGTCCCGGGCGAAGGAAACCTCGTGGGGGTAATACGAATTGTCAGCAAGCAGCGGATAGATCGATTCGGGTGCGATGTCGCCCTCGCGCTTCTGGATGGAAGAGCCTGCCACCACAAGGGTCTCAGGCAGGTAGCCATCCGAGGTGGACAGGGCGAGGGCGCTTTCCACGAGGGCCTGACCCGAGGCGAGGATATCGTCCTTGCCCTCGGCCTTTCCGAGGGCGATAAGCTGCAAGCCCGCGTTCAGGGACAGCCGGAGATCGATGCTGGCCGAGGCGGGCTTGAGGAAACGGCCCCCGCTGATCGTAACAATTGCAGCTATCACCGTTTTCTCGGCGGCTTTGTGGTTGGGAAGCGCGTCCTCGAAACCACGGAGATAGCGCGCCGCGTCCGAGGCCGCGGCGAGGAGACCCACCTGCTGGCGCAGGCTGAGATCCTCGACAACGAGCGAGGCGATGAAGCCGAGGGCCGTTGCTGAAAAGCCACGGGGGCAGCGGTCCACGAGGCGCACGACGAGATCTCGCTCCTCGAGAATGGCTGGATTCGATGAGTTCACCAACGCAGATAGCCGGGCGGCCTGCTTTTCGTCATCAGCCTGGCGGGCCGACATTTGGGTCGTGAGATCGCCGAGATAGGGAACGGAGAGCCAGGAAAGCGCTTCGGCCTGCTTGCCCCGGATCAAACGGGCCTTGGATAGGGCCGCCTCGCCCTGCCCGCGCCGGAATGACTCGGCAAGCCAGGCCAGGAGGGCCTGCTCGGAGAAGGCGGACCCACCGCCCTTCATGCTCCAGGTGATGGCCTGGGGGTTGAATCGGGATTCGCCGAGTCCGGACCAGGCCTTGTCGATCCATGAGAGGGTGATCTGGCGGAAGTCAAAGTCGCTCTTCACGACAACCGTGGTCTTGGCAACAGGTGCTGCTTTGTGTATCGCCGCCAAGACCAGGGGGCTCGCAATCGGGATGGTCAGGGTATCCGCGCCAAAGGATTTGACCGGCAGGTCGATGTTCCAGTAATCGCTGCGGGAGGTTATCACGGATCCGGACTCACCGCGCGAAAGGGTCGCACCTGCGAGCAGCTGGCTGCGGAGGCGCAGGGCGACAAGCTTGGGGTCTCCCGATTTGACGGCCAGCGAGGCTGAATCGCCCGATGAAAGGAGGGTGAGCGTCACATCATCGGTAAAGGTCATCGTTGCGCCGTTTCGGCTGGTGTCTGCCCCGGATAACCTGAGCTGCAGTTCGTCACCGTTGGACAGTACAGCGAAGGCTGGCTTTTCCGCGTCGATCGCGAGGAGGAGCGCGCCCAGGGTTATGCGCACACCCTCGACGCTCTCGGGTTTGGCATGACTGGATGTAGCGCGGAACGCAGCGAAGCCGGACTTCCAGTTCGCTCCGCGCGGAGACGAGAACTGAAGCGCGACGATGCCGACAAACAGGCAGAAGTACACGAGTCCGGCGAACAGGGTCCGGCGCAAGAATCCCGTTTTCATTGGGCCAGACTATAGCGGAATCGAAGAGCGGACGCAACCGAGTCGGCGCCAGGGGCAGTTCCAACCTTGTGCAACAGGCTGCGAGAGTATAGGATTCGCAAGCATTTTTGCTTTGCAAGGAGCAAACAAACCCTGATGAGGAATCGGAGACACGGATCGATGCGCTACCGGAACCTAGCCAAGCCTCTTGCAGCCATCCTCCTCGTCGCTGCCCTGCTTTCGGTCGAGTCCTGCATATCTGCTCCGAAGCAGGTGACGACGCCTCCCCCAGAGCCGATTATCGAACCAACGCCGGAGCCGACGCCTCCTCCCCAGCCGATTATCGAGCCGGCGCCCGAGCCGGTGCCCCCTCCCGAAGCGATTCCGGAGCCGACAGCTCCGCCAGAGCCTCCCACCGTGGAACCTTCCATTCCTGTTGTCGTCCCTCCCCCGCCCGAACCTGTCGATCCGAAAATTGAGGCCATACGCCTCGTTCAACAGCTCCTCGCAAAGGGCGCCGCTGAAGAGGCCGCTGCCCGGCTCTCCGAGCTTATCACTGCCTATCCTGACGATGCAGTCCTGCCCATGCTCCGCGTCGGAGCCCTTGCCTCGGCAGGAAAATTTCCCGAGGCGCGCAAGACCCTTGATTCCATCATCGCAAGCAGTCCCGACGACCTCGCCGCCCTCGACATGGCAGTGAAAATCGCCCGCTTCCAAGGCGATATCACGGGTCGGAAGGCCTATCTCAACGCCGCCTCGAAGGTCGCACCCTCGGATCCGCGGGTGCTGGTCGGATGGGGCCAACTGTGGCTCGAGAGCTCTTCCTGGGCCCAGGCTGAAAAGTCCTTCCGCTCCGCTCTTGAGTCCGACAGTCAAAATGCCGAGGCCGAGCACGGGCTCGGATTGGCGCTCTACAGGCTCGGCAAATTCGGCGAAGCCTCAAAGGCCCTCGATGCTGCCCTCGTCCTGGAGCCAAAAAACGCCGCCCTCTGGGCTGACCACAGCCGCGCGAGGTACCAGCTCGGCTACATCAAGGAAGCTGAATCCGACCTTGGCAAGTCCATCGAACTCAATCCTGGCGCGGCCTGGTCCTGGTTCGACAGGGGCAGGCTGCGCTATGACGACGGACGCCTCGAGGAAGCCGAGCGCGACCTCGACGCCGCCATCGAGCGGCAGCCCGACTACTTCCTGTCCTACATCTACCGCGGGGCAATCTACGAGCGGACCCAGCGTGACTTGGCCGCGATGGCCGACTACGACCGGGTGGTCGTGACCAACAAGGAATACTGGTACGCCTATGAGTCCGCAGGGCTCTGCGCCTTCAGGCTGGGGCGCTGGGCCGATGCAGCAGACCGCTTCCAGAAGGCCTGGCCCAATTCAAGGACGCGCTACGACTATGCCACCATGGCCGCCATCGCAATGTTCCGCGACGGCCGGACTGCCTCAGCAAAGGCCTGGGCCTCGAAGGTGGCCGCCCAGATCGATCGTAGCAAATATCAACAACAGTGGCTTGTCCTCCGGCTCCTCGCGGACATGAACGACATCACCGGCGAGCTCGAGGTAGCCATCCAGAGCGAGAAGAAACTCGACATCAAGGCGGCGATGCTTTTTGGCCTGGGGGAATACTGGCTGATTCGCGGAAAACCCGATCTCTGCCTGAAATACCTCGTGCTCGACCGCAGCCTCAACCGCCAGCACACCCTTGAATTCGGACTCCTCGACACCGAGCTCAAGCGGCTCGGGAAAGACGGCTGAGCAGCTGGCAACAGCCGCTCTTGCCCCATCACGACGCAGCAAGGAACGCACATGTCACAGACAACCCGTAGCCTCGAAGTGGCAGGAAGGCCGGTCATACTGGTCGGTACTGCGCATATCTCGCGGGAAAGCATCGACGAGGTCGCCGGCCTCATCCGCGAGAAGCGGCCCTCCCGGGTCTGCGTCGAGATCGATGCGGCGCGCTACCGTTCCATGAGCGAAGGAAACAAATGGGAGAGCCTCGATATCATCAAGGTCCTCCGCGAGGGTCGTGGCTTCCTCCTCCTTGCCAACCTTGCGCTCGCAGGCTTTCAGCGGCGCATGGGCAGCTCCGTGGGAGTCAAGCCGGGCGAGGAGATGCTGGCGGCGGTTTCCACAGCCGAGGAGCTTGGAATCCCCTTCGCCTTCTGCGACCGCGACGTGCAGGTGACACTCAAGCGTGCCTGGGGCCGCTCCAACCTCTGGAACCGCTCGAAGCTCCTGGCTACCCTCGTCGAGTCCGCCGTGTCGGGAGAAAAACTCTCTGCGGAAGAGATCGAGCACCTCAAGCAGAACAACGAACTTGAAGAGATGATGGGAGAGCTCGCCAGGTTCCTTCCCTCGGTCAAGGAAGTCCTCATCGACGAGCGCGACCGCTACCTCGCTTCGCGGATCTTCGAGGAGGCGCGCGCGGCCGGAAACGCCTTGACCCCCACGCCAGTCCCGCCCAAGGACGCAGCCGATGGCGCAGCAGAAAATACCATGACAATTGATAGTGCCTCCTCGGGGCCGGCCCCCGTCATCGCTGTCGTGGGTGCAGGCCACCTCAATGGCATCGTCTCCTGGCTCGAACGGCTCGAGAAGGCCGAGGTCAGCTCCGACGTAAGCGAGATCGAGACCCTTCCCGCACCCTCCCCCTGGGGCAAGATCGCGGGATGGGCCATACCCGCGGCTATCGTCATCTTCATCGCCCTCGGCTTCTTCCGGTCGGGCACCGAGGCGAGCCTGGACCTCCTCCTCCGCTGGGTCCTGCTCAACGGTTCGCTGGCTGCGCTCGGCTCGGCCCTGTGCCTGGCGAATCCCATCACGATACTGGTCTCCTTCGTAGGAGCGCCCATCGCAACCCTGAACCCCTTCGTGGGAGTGGGATTGTTCGCGGGGGTCACCGAGGCCTTCCTCCGCCGGCCCCTGGTCTCCGATTTCGAGAACCTCGCCGAGGACGTCACGAGCCTGCGCGGCTTCTACCGCAACCGCGTTACGCGGATCCTGCTGGTCTTCGTGCTCTCGAGCCTCGGCGGCATGATCGGAAACTTCATCTCCCTGCCCGTCCTCGCCACCGGGGCGCTGGGCAAGTAAGCCTGACCTGGTTTTTAAAGCGCGCGCCGGGTACGCATGCACCCGCAAGGAAGCGCGCCCGCTTAAAGGAGTCAATTATGAGCAACTGTCCCTGCGGTTCCGGCCTGATCTACGCCGAATGCTGCGAGCCCGTCATAAGCGGCAGCGCCCCTGCCCGTACGGCCCTCGCCCTCATGAGGAGCCGCTATTCGGCCTACGTCAAGGGCGCCTTCGACCACCTCGTGGCTTCCTGCGTCGGCGGCGAGGAGGGGGTCGATCGAGAGGCCACGAAGCGCTGGGCGCTGGAATCCGAGTGGCTCGGCCTCGAGATCGTCTCGACTGACAAGGGCGGCCCCGACGACGACAAGGGCAGCGTCGAGTTCATCGCAACCTACATCCAGGGCGGCCTCAAGGACCGCCACCACGAGCGCGCGGGCTTCGTGAAAAAGGACGGAGCCTGGCTCTACGAGGAGGGTGAAGTCGTCCCAGAGACGATCACCCGCGCTGCGCCAAAGGTTGGACGCAACGACCCCTGCCCCTGTGGAAGCGGAAAGAAATACAAAGCCTGCCACGGAAGGTAGTCGGCAGTCAGAAGGGAACCGGGCGGCTCAGCCCTCGGTAGCCTTTTCCACAAGTTCAATGATCGCGGGCATCAGTTGCTTCTTCCTCGAGAGGATGTCCTTGAGCACATAGATGCCGGCCTCGCTTCTCGGATAGCCGATGAGGTGCATGACCTCCCTCTCGGCATCGATCATGAGGAGACTGGTCAATGTAGTTATGTCGGTCACCATGAGGGCCGAGAGATAGCAGCCCTTTTCCGCCCGCACGGCCTTGATCGCCGCCAGGATCTCCGCCTTCTTCTCCAGGATCTCGTCGGTATCGGTGACCTCGACCTGGCTCACCGTTATCCTCTTGCCTGAGGTCGTGTATTCCTTGAGGTCAAGGCGCACGATGTCCGCCGCGGGACGGGAGGAAACGGCCGACGCAGCGCCCATGATGGACTGCCCAAGCTCGCCCAGCTCAAGATCCGTGATGTTCGACAGGTACTCGGCCATCTCGCGGTCGATGTCGGTCGTCGTCGCGGAGCGGAGGATCAGGGTGTCCGAGAGGATGCCGCAGAGGAGGATGGACGCCATGGGCTTGGGAAGCGAAATGCGGGATTCGCGGTACATCGAGGCGACCATGGTGCTCGTCGAACCGACGGTGCGATTAATGAAAGTAATTGGGTACTTCGTCTGGAAGGTACCCAGGCGGTGATGGTCGATGACTTCCAGGACATGGTAGTTCTCCGCACCTTCGACCGCCTGGGAAAGCTCGTTGTGGTCGACCAGGATGAGGTCGACGTGGGGATCGTTGGCAAGATCTCCCTCGGCGAAAATGCCGATCACCTTCATGTCCTCGTCGACGACCGGCACACAGCGGATGGGCGAGGCTGCCAGGGCCTTCCTCGCCGACTTGATCCAGTCCTTCTTCTGAAGCGGTGCGATGGAAGAGTCACCCATCATACCGACCGGCGTCGAGTAGATGACCAGGAGGGCCGTGCTCGATGTGTCGTAGGGCGACACGAGGACGGACACCCTCTTCCGCTCCGCCAGCTCGCGGACCGGCTTCGAGACGATCGTACCATTTGTGACGATGAGCACGCGCACCCCGGCCTCTATCGCCAGCCGCTGCACGTCCTCGCGGTCGCCCACGAGTACGATGGTGTTTTCCGCAGGCTCGGCCCTGAGGTGCTTGAGGAAGCTCTGCGTCTCGAGGGCAGCGACAGCGATGCGGGCCTTGAAGAAGGCGGCCTCGTCGAAGACCAGGAGGGGTTGGGCCTTCGCCGTCGCAATGAGGTGGCCGACGCTCGTCGTGATGATGGCTTTCTTGTGCGGGTTGATCTTGGTGAGGATGTTCTCAGCGAAGGCACCGTAGTGGAGGAGGGCCTTGTAGCGGCCATCCTCGTCGACGATGGGCAGGACCCTGTTCTCGGCCTTTCCCATCATGGAGAGCGCTTCCCAGAGCGGGATGGTCTCCTTGACCGTCGGGACGGGGTCGCCGAGCCAGTACTCCACCTTTGGAATGAGGTCCGGAAGGAACTCGGGGAGGGGGACCTTGAAACGTTCGAATATGTATTCGGTCTGTGGATTGACCGCTCCGGCGCGCGCCGCGCGGGCTTCCTTCATTCCGAGCTTTCGCTTGAGCTCGGCATAGGCGGCCGCCGAGACTACTGAATCGGTATCGGGATTCTTGTGCCCGATCACGTAGACGCTTCGTTCCATGGGTATGAGAATATTCGCTATCATCAGGCCAAGGTCAAGGACTGCCCTCTGCGCCGGATTCCCCCGTTGTTCGCCCTTTTTCCGATTCAGCGATGATGCGGTCGTATTTGCGGTTTTCCTCGGCGAGGGTTCGGGCCTTGGCGTCCTGCATTTTCGCCTCGGCTTCGAGCAGTTCCTTTTTCGCCTTGAGCCGTTCCACCTCGGTCTTGTCGCGGAGAATGAGGCGAACGAAAAAAAACACGACAGCCGGCAGCCCGACGAAGAAAAACAGGGATCCGACAATCCTCTCAAGAAGCGGCATGGCGATCCTCCCTTACTCCATCATGCACGCTTGGTGGCACCCTCGCCAACGGCAGGCCGCCGGGATACCGCCGAATCGATGACATGCATGAGAGCCAGCCAGGGATGCCTCAGCAGCATGCGCGGACCAGCGTAGCGCATTAAGATGCGGATCGCATCACGCATGGCCGGTTTGAAACAATGGATGGGGCAGTTGGCACAGGCAGGTTTCCCGGCCCCGAAGCGGCAGGTACCCACCCGCGCGAGGGCATAGGCCCGCAGCGTGGCGCAGCCCTCGCAAAGCGTCTCCGAGCTGCCATGGAGATTGCGGCAGTAGAGGGAAATCATCTTGTCTATTGTAAGGGCCTCTCTCTTGAGCTTTCCCTTCATGACAGCCTCCAGCCAGGGGATGTATGGCGCCGGAAATCCCCCATGCAGGGAGTATGTCCCAAGGCGCAGCGCTTCACCAGGGCAGATGTGACAGTAGCGGATTTCACTTTTTCTTCCGGTACTCCCAGGGGGGGACAGGTTTCGCGTCCTTCCAGAGTCCCTTTCCTAGCATATGCGCCTCGGCCTCGAGGGCAGCCAGGCTTCCATCCTTGGAATACTGCTTGTAATGCCAGGCCAGGCCTGCACGCACTATCTCGCGGTTGAGCGAGCGCCCGTCCACGAAAACCTCGCCGAGAAAACGGCCGTAGCGGTCCTTGCCGCTGACCTTGACGAGGGCCGTCTTTCCGAAGGCGAAATCGGAGGCGAAGGCCTTGGAAGCCTTGCCGAAGGCCTGTGACAGTTCCGGAGCGTCTATTCCGTCGAGCCTTACCTTGTATTGCGTCGTGCCCTGCAGCACGGTAATCGTGTCGCCATCGTGGACGCCTACCACCCGCCCTTCAATGGTCGCCGGAGGCTTTTCTGCGAACATGGCGAACGACGCCAGCGCGAGCGAAGCCAACAGGAGCTTTTTCCTATCAAATATCACGATATTCCTTTCGCGGTGGCTGAGCTGAACAAGACTCAGCTTCTGGGCGAGGGCGGGGGGCTCTTGGGCGTGCCGCTTCCCGACCGCTTCTTCCCCCGTGCCCTGCCTGCCGTACCCGGTGCAGTGCGCTCTGCGCCAAAATATTTCTCGCTTCGGTAACGGAGCCAGACCAGGAGGACCTGGGGAATCTTCTTCTTTTCCTCGGGCGAGAGCCTAGCATAGAGGGCCAGGGCGCGGTCGCGCTCCGCCCGGCAGGCCGCGTTCTCGTGGGCGTCCCAATGGGAGCGCGCAAGGCGGATAAGCCGGGAAGTCTCCTTGACCAGAGCCTCGCCTGCCAATTCCCCTCTATCCTCGCCGGTCATGCCGACCGGACCTTCTGCATTGTGCGTACTCGCAAAGTATCCCCTGTCATCATCGCAGCATCGCCTTCCTGTTCAGTCCCATCGCTCCAGGACAGGTCCACCACGTCGATTATATGCTATCGTAAAGCATCCCGCACCGGGGCGCAGGCACCTGGCGCAAGCGCCTGCGCACATGCATAGGAGTGTAGTGGCCTGCCAGACAACAGACCCAACCGTTTCGTCGCCTCCATCCGCTCGGGTGACATCGATTCCATCGAGGATCTCAAGGCAGCCTTCCGCGAACGTGCGCTGGCCACGCATCCTGACCTCGCGGGTCCGGCCGTGGAGGACGGCGCCTTCATCGCGGTGCGCGCCGAATACGAGGCCGCCCTCGCGAATTTCGAGCGTCACCGCTTCGGAGCACGAGCCAAGGTAGCGGCAAGCGGCGATCCTCGCAACACTGGCCTTGGCGCCTCCTCGACGGGAGCCTACGGGCTCTGGGCCTGCCTCGCCCTCCTGTTGAAGCGGGGTTTTCCCAAGGAACCGCGTCACGAAAAAGAGGGCCTCCGCTACGCCTACGCCCTCTGGCGCTTCAGGGGAGCCCTGCGTGGCCTCGACTCGGAAGGCTCCGCCCTCGCTTCCTTCGATGCCGCCCTCGGACCCTTTCTGGAACTCGGGAAGTCCGACAGGGCTACACTCGACCTACTACGTAGCTTCCTCGGAGAGCTCATCGATTACGCCCTGCGGGGCTTGCCGGTGATGCGCGTCGCCCTCGTGCGCGGGCTCGATGCCCTCGGCGCTGTCCCGATCCTCGTGGCAGGTCCGGGCCAGCCTGCACTCCGCTTTGCCAGGGCCCTCGCCGCAGAATTGGGCATAGGTCCCACCCTGGGCTGAGAGCCCCTCCCCTAAGGATGCCGCCCTCACGATAAAGCGCCGCCCGGGGATCCCCCGGACGGCGCCTTGCCCAATCATCAAACAACTATGACGACAGGGTCGAAAGGATGTTCCTGATGTATCCCATCACCGGGCCGGGAAGCACGCCCAGAACTACCGTCGAGACCGCGCTGACCAGCATCACGGCGCGGAGGGCCAGGGGGATATCGGCCTTGGACGTCTCTCCCTCTGGCGCTTCGGAGACCAGGGTCTTTATGACGCTTACATAATAGTAGAGGGAAACGACGCTCATCACGAGGGCCAGGGCGACGAGCCAGAGGTAGCCCTTGTGCGCGACTTCCACAAAGAGGAAGAACTTGCCGATAAAGCCCGCCGCTGGAGGAATGCCCGCGAGCGAGAGCAGGCTCACGATGAAGACGGTGGATATCAGGGGCGACTTCTTCCACATGCCTTTGAAGGAGGAGATCTCGTCCGAGCCCGACAGCTCTGACCAGGCCGTCACTGCGGCAAAGGCCCCCACGTTCGCGAATAGATAGACCAGGAGATAGTAGACCAGTGCCGCGGCTCCGGCGAAGCTCGCAACCATGACACCTAAGAGCATGTAGCCGGCGTGGGCGATGCTGGACCAGGCGAGCATGCGCTTGATGTTGGTCTGGGGGATAGCCGTCAGATTGCCGAGAACCATCGACAGGGCGGCTATCAGCACGATGAGGGTCGTCATGCCCAAACCCAGGGGGACGAGGACGACGGGGAAGAACCGCAGCAAGGCCGCGAAGCCCGCTGCCTTGGATGCCACCGCCAGGAAGGCGGTGACCGGGACCGGCGCTCCCTCGTAGATGTCGGGGGACCACATGTGGAAGGGAACCGCAGCCACCTTGAAGGCCAGCCCCGCGAGGGCGAAGATACCGCCAATTACGACAAGAGGCCCGGTTTGGCCGCCGGTCAGCGCTGCCATCACGGCACCGTAACCGAAGGAGCCAGCGGCGCCGTAGAGGAAGGAAAGCCCGAACAGGAGGATGGCGCTCGACATCGCCCCGAGGAGGACGTACTTCATGCCTGCCTCGGTGGAACGCATGCTGCCCTTCTCGAAGGCTGTCAGCACGACCAGGGGGATCGACATGAGCTCGAGGGCTATATAGAGCGTGAGGAAGTCCGTAGCTCCGGCCATGCCCATCATGCCGACCAGGGAGAAGGCCAAAAGCACATAGAACTCGCCGCGCGCGTCCTCGAAACGCCTGGTGAAGCGCAGCGACATCAGGGTCACCAATAAAGACCCAAGTATGAATATCTGCTTGAAAAGGACGCTGATGCCGTCGTTCATGTACTGGCCCATGAAGAAGGGACCCTTGCTGCCCGGCGCCAGGAAACTCAAGACCAGAAGGAAGGCGAAGCCCAGGGCTGCGACGATACCGACCTGGCCCTTCTTTCCGTCTGGAAGGAAGAGGCCCACCACGAGGAGGATCAGCGCAAGGGCTGCGGCTCCAATTTCAAGGGTGAGTGTGGAGAAGTCCATCAGAAGATCCCTCCCATGGGCGCAGAGACGATGCGGCCGACGATCGGCATGATTCCGCCGGACACCATGTCCATGAAGGGTCCCGGCCAGACACCGAGGACCAGGAGCACTCCCCCGAGGAGCACTATCGGGACAAGTTCGACGCCCTTGGCATCGGGAAGCCCTGCCCAGCGCTCGTTGGCTGGACCGAAGAAGACCCTTTGGTAGACCCAGAGCACATAGATCGCCGTCACGACCACGGAAAATACCGACACAATCGTGATGACCGTAAAACGCTGGATCGAACCGGCGAAGACCGTGAATTCGGGCACGAAGTTGAAAAGGCCCGGAAGTCCGAGCGAGGCCAGGCCGACGACCAGGAAGGCTGCCGAGGTCCTGGGCATGTACTTGGCGAGTCCACCGAAGTCGGCGATGTTTCGCGTGTGGGCCTTGTCATACACCTGGCCGACCAGCGCGAAGAAGAGGGCCGCCATGATGCCATGCGCGAACATCTGGGCAGCCGCACCGCTCAGTGACACCGCGTTCATCGACGCGATGCCGAGGAGCACGAAGCCCATGTGGCTGATCGAGGAGTTGGCCACCACGAACTTCATGTCCTTCTGCACCAGGGCCACGAAGGCGATGTAGATGACATTGATGGCAGCGAGGATGGCCACAACGGGAGCCCAGTACTGCGCCCCCATGGGGAAAAAGCCCAGGCCGACCCTGATGATCGCATAGCCACCGAGCTTCATGATGACGCCGGCTAGGAGCATCGAAATCGTGGTTGGTGCGGCCGAGTGCCCGTCGGGGGTCCAGCGGTGGAGGGGAAATATAGGTACCAATACCCCGAATCCCACCAGCATCGCGAGGAAGGCCCATTTCTGGAACTCGGGCGAGAAGTTCACCTTCGCGAGTTCGGCGAGGCTGAAGGTACCGTAGCCGAGGCCGGTGTGCGGGCTGCCGACGTAGGTGTACACCGCAAAGAGGCCGATAAACGCGATGGCCGAGCCGGACAGGAGGTACAGGGTGTACTTCATGGCCGCGTAGTCCTTGCGCGTGGAACCCCAGACGCTGATGAGGACATACTTGGGAATGACGGCTATCTCGATGAACATGAAGAGCACGAAGAGGTCGGTCGACATGAATACGCCGAAGACACCTCCCACGAGGAGGAGCGTATAGGTGAAGAACTCCTTGGCCCGGTTTTCGAGCTTCCAGGAGACAAAGACGCCGGCGAAAAGGATGATGGCCGTCAACAGCACGAGGGGGAGGGACAGGCCATCGACGCCGAGGTCAAGGCTGATGCCGAAGGTCGTGAGCCAGGGAACATGCTCAACGAACTGGAGCCCCTTGGCAGCATTGTCATAGGTGAACATGGCGAGGGTCGCCAGGGCGAGGGAGCAGCTTGCCGCCGCGAGGGCAAGCCCCCGGATGGCGTTTCTGGCAGTTGAAGGAATGAACAGCAATATGAGGGCCGCCACAAAGGGCGCCAGGATGATGCCGGGCAGGAGGTGGAGTCCGTTCATTTGGCGAACCCTCCGATCAGGTTGGTCGAAACGAGTACGACTGCCACAGCCACCGCGCCGAAGAGCACCAGCGCGTAGGATTGCAGCCTGCCTGTCTGGAGGAGCCTGAGCTTGCCGCCCGAGGTCCTGGTAGCGGAACCGAGGCCGTCGAAGGTTCCATCGATGACCCTGTGGTCGAACCAGTCGAAGACCCGGCCTCCCAGCATCATCACCCACTTGAATACGAGGGCGTAGAACTCGTCGATGTAGAACTTGTTGAGAAGGAGCGTGTGGAGGGGTCGGAAGCGCTCAGCCAGCGCTTCATGCCTGACAAGCTTCTTCCCATAGACAAGCCAGGCGATCCCGATACCCAGTACTGCGACGATCGTCGCCGGCAGGGCGACCGCGAGATCGAGATGCGGCGCCTCCGGCTCTCCGAAGAAGATGAAGGAGCCGAAGGACGAGCCGAACCAGGCCTGCCACCACGGGGAGCCGACGAGGCCCGCAACGACCGATAGAAGGGCCAGGAGTACGAGGGGCCCGGTCATGGAGACAGGGCTTTCATGGGCCTGATGGCCATGACCATGTTCAGCGGGAACGGGCTCCCCGAAAAACACGGTGAAAATGAGGCGGAACATGTAGAAGGCCGTCAGGAAGGCCGTGACCAGGCCGATGACAAAAAGGGCAGTCTGTCCTTCCCTGAGCGCGACGAGGAGGATCTCGTCCTTGCTCCAGAAGCCGGCAAGGGGGAAGAGGCCTGCCAGGGACAAGGAACCAATTACAAAGGTCCAGGTGGTGACGGGCATCTTCTTCGAGAGGCCGCCCATCCTGAAGATGTCCTGCTCGTGGAGGGCGTGGATCACCGAGCCCGCCCCGAGGAAGAGGAGAGCCTTGAAGAAGGCGTGGGTCGTGAGGTGGAACATGCCCGCGCTCATGGAACCCGCCCCGAGGGCCAGGAACATGTAGCCGAGCTGCGAGAGCGTCGAGTAGGCCAGTATCCGCTTGATGTCGCGCTGCACCAGGGCAATGAGGGCGGCGAAGATCGCGGTGAAGCCGCCGATCCAGGCAATGAGCTCCATCACCTGGGGCACGGACTGGAAGAGCACGAAGCCGCGGGCCACGAGGTAGACACCGGCGGCGACCATGGTCGCGGCATGGATAAGGGCCGAGACGGGGGTCGGGCCCTCCATGGCGTCCGGGAGCCAGACATGGAAGGGGACCTGGGCTGACTTGCCCATGGGGCCGGTGAAAACCAGGACAGCGATGAGGGCTATGAGGCCCAGGTGCTCATAAGCGGGAATCTCCTTGGCCAGGACAGCGAAATCGAAGGTGCCGAAGATCGTGAACAGGAGGAGGATGCCGACAAGAAAGCCGAAGTCGCCCCAGCGGTTGGTCACGAAGGCCTTCTTGCTGGCCTCGGCCGCCGAGTCCTTGAGCCGCCAGAAGCCGATCAGGAGGTAGGAGGAAAGCCCCACCAGCTCCCAGAAGACGAAGGTCTGGAAATAGTTGTCGGCTATCACAAGGCCGAGCATCGAGAAGGTGAAGAGCCCGAGGTAGGCGAAGTACCTCGAGAAACCCTCGTCCCCCTTCATGTAGCCCAGGGAGTAGACCATCACGAGGAAGGCAACGAAGGAAACAATTGTCATCATCAGGGACGAGAGCGGGTCGACCAGCACCCCCATGGAGATGTCGAGGCCCCTGATGCCGCCCAGGTGCGGGATGGACAGCCAGCTCATCGAGACATGCACCGGCGTCGGGTCGCCGATCATGCCCAGGAGGAGCCAGATCGAGAGCGCCAGGGAGGTCCCCGTCGCGGCGATGGCGATGCCCGCGGAGAGAGCCTTCCAGCGTGAGGTGAAGAATACGATGACCGCATAGGCCGCCAGCGGCGCTACCGTCAGGATTATCGCAAGTGTGCTCATATGCGTTCCTGCCTTGCCTTTCCCTTTACCGTCTGTGGCGCTGCCATGTGTGCCCTCACCATTTGAGCAGGTCGAGCTCGTCGACACCCGTGTTCGCCCGGCGACGGTAGAGCGCGAGGATTATCGCCAGCCCCACGGAAACCTCCGCGGCAGCCACGACAATCACGAAGATCGCGAAGGCCTGCCCTGCGAGGAACTGCGGATGGAGGAAATGGTTGAAAGCCACGAAATTGATGTTGACGGAGTTCAGCATGAGCTCGATGCCCATGAAGACCGAGATGGCATTCCGCTTCGCGATGGCGCCCAGGAGGCCAATGCTGAAAAGGAGGGCAGCGAGGATCAGGTAATGCGTCAGTCCGATCATGCCTTGCCTCCTTCGATGCCGGCGCCTGGTGCCCTGGGTTTGGCCCTGGCCTTGCCGAGGTGGGTCTGGCCGATCACGATTGCACCTACGAGGGCCGCCAGGAGGAGGATTCCTGCGAACTCGAAGGCCAGGACGTACTCGTTCAGGAAGAGATTGGCTATCGTCTGGATCGTCGAGGTTGAAGCGTCGGAGGGGACGGTCCTGAAGGCGGCCCCGAGGACAGCGAGCACGATCCCGGCGAAGAGGAGGACAGCCACGATTGTCGCAGCCACTCCGTAGCGGTTGAAGCGGTTGGAATCCTCGATGCGGTCGCGCTTGGTCAGCATTATGCCGAATACGAAGAGTATCGAGATCGCTCCGACGTACACGAGGATCTGCACGGCGCCGACGTAATCGGCACCCATCAGGATGTAGAGGAAGGCGATCAGGAGGAAGGTTCCGGCCATGAAGAGGGCCGCGTGGACGAGGTTCCGGGTAACCACCATGGCGACAGCGGCCACGACAGCGAGGGCGGCGAAGAAGTAGAAGAATATGACTCCGAGCATCTTGTTACGCTCCTTCCGCGGCGTTGGCCGCTACCGGAGTTGCCTCGGGAGCAGCCTCGGCGGGATGCTGCTTCTCCCAGATCCGGTAGATGTCTTCCTTCCGCCAGCAGGCCAGCTCGAAGAGCGTCTTGAACTGTATGGACTTTATCGGTGCCGTAGGACAGGCCTCCACGCAGAGTCCGCAGAAGAGGCAGGCGCCGAGGTTCATGCGATAGCGGTCGAGACGCTTCTTGCCGTCCGCTCCCTTGTGCCATTCCACCTTGATGACGCCGTTCGGGCAGGCCATCGAGCAGAGCTCGCAGGAAATGCAGCTGTCCTTGTTGAAGGCAAAGGAACCCTTGCTTCGCGGTGGAAGGTCGGGCTTTACCTCGGGGTATTTCTGCGTGATCTTGGGCATGAAGAGCCGCTTCGCCGTAACGAAGAGCCCCTTGATGATTCCGATTCCGTACACGGCTAGATACTCCTCTCGACGAAATGCTGCCAGAGCTTGATGCCGACGCCAGTGACAAGGAGGTTGGCCAGGGCCACTGGAATGAGGAACTTCCAGTTGAACTTCATCATCTTGTCGACACGGATGCGGAGGAAGGTCCAGCGGATCCACAGGAGGAACAATATGAATACGTAGGTCTTTCCGATGAACCACATCCAGGGCGGGAGCCAGGGACCGCTTGCCCCGCCGAAGAAGAGGACCACGCCGAGCGCTGCCATGGAAAAAAGGTTCGCGTACTCACCCATGAAGAAGAGGGTAAAGCGGATGCCCGAATACTCCGTATGATATCCGGCGACGAACTCCTGCTCGGCTTCAGTCATGTCAAAGGGCGACTTCGTCAGCTCCGCGAGGGCCGAGATGGTGAAGATCACGAAGGCCACAGGCTGGATGAAGACGTACCAGACATGCGACTGGGACCTGGCGATCTCCCCGAGGTCCAGGGAACCGGATAACATGACAATACCGATGATCGAGAGCGCCATGGGTATCTCGTAGCTGATGATCTGGGCGACCGTGCGCATGCCGCCGAGCAGCGAATACTTGTTGTTGGAGCCCCAGCCGGCCATGAGGACTGCGATCGTGTTGGTGGACGACACGGCAAGGAAGAAAAGGATGCCGACATTCAACGTTACCGGCGTGATTCCCGGCCCGTAGGGCAGGAGGCCATACATCGTCACGGCTACCGTCACGACAAGGAGGGGCGCGATCAGGAAGACCATCCTGTCGGCCGAGGCGGGCATGATCCACTCCTTGCCCAGGAGCTTGATCGTGTCGTTGACGGTCTGCAGGAGGCCGAAGGGACCGACGCGGTTCGGCCCGACGCGCTCCTGGAAGAAGCCCGCCGCCCGGCGCTCGATCCAGATGAGCATGATCACGTTGATGATGAGGAGGATCACCGCGCCGACGAAGTACACGAAGGCCCAGAATATGTCCATCCAGGGAAGGGCAAGGGCCAGCGTGGTAGGAGCCACGCCGAGGATGCCCTGGATCAAGTTAAACACAGTTGTCAGGAACTCGGTCATGGTCCCCTGCCTATCGGTCGATGTCGCCGAGGACGAAGTCCAGCGACGCGATGAACGAGATGAAATCCTGGAGGGTTAGGCCTGGTGCCTTCTCCGGAATCACGCCTATGTTGCAGAACGATGGAGAGCGCATGTGCACGCGGTAGGGCTTGGCTGTGCCGTCGGACACGACGTGGTAGGCCTGGACCCCCCGCGCGGCTTCGATCATCGTGTAGGCCTCGCCGGCCGCGGGCTTCCAGACCTTCGCCACCTTGGCGCGCCAGTCGCCCCCGGGCAGCTGCTTCAAAGCCTGCCTGACGATCTTTATGCTCTCCCGCGTCTCCATGATCCTGATGTAGTAGCGGTCCCAGCAGTCACCGTTATGGAGCACGGGCACCTCGAAATCGAAGCGGTCGTAGACCGAGTAGGGAGAATCCCTGCGCAGGTCGAGCCCCCGGCCCGAAGCGCGGAGATTGGCACCGGTCAGGCCGAACTCGATGGCTTCCTCCGAATTGATCGGTGCTATGCCCTTCGTGCGACCGAGGAAGATCTCGTTGCCGGAGACCAGCATGTCGAAGTCGTCCAGGCGGGCGATGATCCTGTCGAGCTCGGCCTCGGCCTTCGGGACCCAGCCCTCTGGAAGGTCGGCCCAGACGCCACCGTTGACCATGTAGTGCATGAGGAGCCGCGATCCGGTTACTGCCTCGAGGAGGTCGAGGACACCTTCGCGGGCGTTGAAGGCATAGGTCCAGGCGGTGATCGCGCTGAAATCAAGGACCATCGAGGCGACCATCAGGAGGTGACTCGAGATGCGGTTGAGCTCGCCGGTTATCACCCTGATGTACTCGGCGCGCTCCGGCACGACGATGCCCCCGAGCTTTTCGAGGGCGATCACGTAGGCCCATGGCTGCAGGGCGCCTGCGCAGTAGTCGAAGCGTGAGGTATAGGGAGTGAACTGCGAGAAGGTGAGTCCCTCCGCCATCTTTTCCATGCCGCGATGGAGGTAGCCGACCTTGTTTTCGGCCGACACGACGGTCTCTCCGTCCATTATCAGGCGGGCACGGTAGACACCGTGGGTCGAGGGGTGCTGGGGTCCAAGATTGAGGATGAATTCCTGGGTCTCGAAGCCGTCGGAGTTGAGGTTTGCGCCGTCCAGGTTGTCGCCCATCACTGCCCTCCCTCGGCGGCTTTCTTGTCCCAGGATGCCGGCGGAAAGCGGTCGCGCTTCGGCATGACGAAGTCCTTGCGGAGGGGATGGCCCTCGAAGTCAGCGCGGTTGAGGACGCGCTCGAGGTGGGGGCGCCCGGTGAAGCGGATGCCCATCAGGTCCCAGACCTCCCGCTCGAGCATGTCGGCCGATTTCCAGACAGCCATCACGCTCGGAGCCTCGGCCCTGTCGTGGTCGATGAATGACCTAATTGTGAGTATATCCTTCGAGCCTTCGGACAGGTCCCAGATCCGCCAGGCCAGTTCGAAGCAGGCCGGGTAGGCGGGAACAGCGCCTTCGGCCGAAGCCGGGGGTGTGCCGGCCGGACGGTCGACGCAGGTGATGTCGAAGAGGGCGAAGCCACCGAGGGCCTTCACTGCCGCGAGGACTTCCACCGCTTCGGAGGCCTGGATGACGAGGGCTCCATCCCGGACTTCGGCCTTCGGCAGGACGGCCGCGATCTTGTTGATATCACGCATTGAAGCGGACCTCCCGGAGTTCGGGGTGGCGGAGCATCGCGCGGATCTTGAGGATGCCGTCGATGAGGGCTTCCGGCCTGGGAGGACAGCCCGGGACGTAGACGTCGACAGGCACAATTGTGTCCACTCCCTGCACGACCGAGTAGGAGTCAGTGAAGGGTCCGCCGCAGATCGCGCAGCCTCCCATCGCGAGCACATACTTGGGTTCGGGCATCTGGTCGTAGATGGTCTTGAGGAGGGGCGCCATCTTGTCGGTCACCGTGCCGGCCACGATCATGAGGTCAGCCTGGCGCGGCGAGGGGCGGAAGACCTCGTAGCCGAAGCGGGAAAGGTCGTAGCGTGCCCCTCCTGCCGACATCATCTCGATTGCACAGCAGGCCAGGCCGAAGGTGACCGGCCACAGCGAGTTGCCGCGGCAGAAATCGAGGACAGCCTCGATTCCGTCGTGCAAGGGCCCCTTGATGAGGGTCGTCGGTTCCTTCGATCCGTGCCCCGGAGCGCTGGGGTCGTTGTGATTCAATTCCATTCAAAGGCTCCCTTCTTCCATGCGAACCAGATCCCCAGGGCCAGCACGCCGATGAAAATCGCCATCTCGACAAAGGGAACGAGACCAGCACTCTTGAAGGACGAAGCCCAGGGGTAGAGGAACACGACCTCGACGTCGAAGACGACAAAGATCAATGCGTAGAGGTAATAGCTGATCTTGAACTGGACCCAGGTCGGTCCCTCGGTTTCGAGCCCGCACTCGTAGGTCCGGGCCTTCGCAGAGCTCGGGTTGCGCGGACGCAGCAGCCAATTCACGAATACGATGACGAGGGACAGGACAAAGCCCCCCGCGAGGAAGAGAAAGAGAGTTCCGAATTCCTTGGCCATCACACTCTCCTTATGTCTGGACCATCCGGAAGGATGGATAAAAACCCAGGAACGCTCGTCGGCCTCGAGTGCGGGAAGGAGACCGGCATGGAGGCGCCAGGCGCCTGATCATTCGCTGGAAGTAGAACGGAGGAATGGCGGGATTCTAGTATGATTTGGGATGATTGGCAACACGACGACTGTCTATGGCCCGTGCAGGCGCACGAAAAAAAGGGCATCGCGGATGCAATCCACGATGCCCTGCTTCAACAACCGTAAACGTCGTGGTCAGAAGGCCCCGAGCACCCAGGCCGGAGCAGCCGCAAGACCCACAAGCACCAGCATGCAGAATCCGACGACCGCTAACTCGGCGGCCCGGAGTGGCAGCTTTGCCATGACCCTGGGCTCATTGAACCAGGCCTGGATAAGAGGTCGCAGGTAATACACCATTCCGATCGCGCTCATCACGACGGCGAAAACCACGAGGGCGATCTTTCCCTGCCCTACTGCGTTCGCGAAGACAAAGAGCTTTCCGAAAAAGCCGCCCAATGGGGGCACGCCGACCAAGGAGAGCATGGCCAGGGCGAGTCCAAAGGCGAGGAAGGGCGAGCGCGAACGCAGGCCAGCAAAGGCGGCGATGGCATCCCCTTCCCCACCCTCCTCGATACGGGCCCAGGCGACAAAGGCGATCATGGTTGCAGCAGCGTAGGCGGCAGTGTAGAGCCAGAGAGTGCCCATGGCCATGGAACCGGTCGCCAGAAGGGCGATCAGGAGGTAGCCGGCGTGCGAGATGCCCGAGTAGGCCATCAGGCGCTTGAAGCCGCCCTGGGCCAGCGCACCGAGATTGCCCACGAGAAGGGTCAGCACCGCAAGGAGGCCTATGATCCAGAGCCAGCTCTCGGCTGCCATCGGGAAGGCCCGGTAGAGAAGGCGGAAGAAGGCGGCGAAGGCCGCGATCTTGACGACAGTGCTCATGTAGGCGGTCACCGCGGTAGGCGCTCCCTCATAGACATCGGGAGTCCAGAAATGGAAGGGAGCTGCGGAAACCTTGAAGGCCAGGCCAAAGAGGATAAAGAGGAGACCGAGGTGGAAGAGGGGATGTATGCCGCTTGAATTCGCCTGGGTCCACAGGAGGATTCCTCCCAGCGAGAACTGTCCGGTTCCGGCATAGATTAGACCGATGCCGAACAGGAGGATGCCCGTGGCGAAGGAGCCGTTGAGGAAGTACTTCAGCGCGGCCTCGTTGCCCTTCACGTCGCTCTTCCTCGTTCCCACGAGGACATAGACGGGAATGCTCAGTATCTCGATCCCGAGGAAGAGCATCACGAGGTTGGTGTAGCTCGTAAGCATCACCGCCCCGGTCAGCGAGAAGATGACAAGTGCGGCCTTCTCGGCGCGGGGCACCTCGGTCCTGCCCGAGGGGGAGCCCAGGAGGAGGACGACGAGGATCGTCAGTACTATGACGAGCAGGCTGAAGGCGGAGGCGAAGGTGTCGAACTCGGCCATGCCCCTGAGGAGGCGGTGGTCGAGGCCGATCTGGAAGCCTGCCAGCACGGCTGCGACGATGAGTCCGAAGACGGCAAGGGGGAATCCAAGGCTCTTGAGCCGCCCGAGGTTGGCAAAAAGCACGATGACGGCAAGTATGGGAAGCAGGAGGTACAGGCTCATGGTTTACTTCGCCCCCATGATGTGGAAGATCGCGTCGAGGGCCGGAGCGGAAAGCTCCAGGAGGGGCTTGGGGTAGATGCCGAGGGCCAGGCTAGCGAGGGCAAGGAGGGTGAGCGCAGCGGCCTCCGATGGCCTCATCTTGAAGACCGCTACCGTGGACGGCACAGGTCCGAGAAGGCTCTTCCGGATCCACTGGAGGTAGAGGACCGCGCCGAGGATGACTCCAAGGCCTCCGACAAGGGCCCACCAGAGCCCGAACTTTGACAAGGACAGGAGGAGGAGGAACTCACCCACAAAGCCGCCTGTGAGCGGTAATCCTATAGCCGACAGGGCAAGAATGACAAAGAGCGTCGCAAAGGCCCCGTTGCGGTGGGCAAGGCCGGAAACCGCGCCGATCTGCCTGCCTCCCGTCTGGCTCTCGAAGATGTCGACCGCCAGGAGAAGCCCCGCTATCGAAAGACCGTGGGCGACCATCTGCACGATGCCACCCTGGAATCCGAGCATGCCGAGGGAAAAGACGCCAGCAGCCATCAGGCCTGTATGCGAAAAGCTCGACCAGGCCAGAAGGCGCTTCATGTCCTTCTGCGCAAGGGCCACCAAGGAGCCCCAGACCACCCCGATCACTCCAAGGGTAATAAATACTGTCTGCCAGGCGGCGAAGGCCGTGGGAAAGACAGGAAGCATCCAGCGGATGGCTCCGTACAAGCCCATCTTAGCCATGAGGGCCGCGAGGAGGATGGTGCCTGCGGCAGGGGCCTCGTTGTAGGTGTCACTCTGCCAGGTGTGGAAGGGGAAGAGGGGCATCTTGATGGCAAAGGCAAAAGCGAAACAGGCGAGTATCCAGGGCGCTGCTTCTTCAGGGAGCTGCGCCGAGTAGAAACTCGAAAGGGCGAAGCTATGTGCTCCAGCCGTATAGCCATGGACATAGATGATACCGAAGAGCATGAAGAGGCTGCCCACGACCGTGTAGACAAAGAACTTGAGGGTGACGGGCACACGCTTTTCCCCACCCCAGAAGGCAGCGATGAAATACACCGGAACGAGGGCCAGCTCCCAGAACAGGTAGAATACGACAGCATCGCGGGCCGCAAAGACACCGACGAGCCCTGCCTCCATCGCGAGGATCAGGCCGTAGAGGATCGAGCTCCGCCGCTCGTCGCGCCGCATCGAGACGATGAGGGCCACAGGGGCCACCACGATGGTGAGAAGCACCAGGGGTAGACTCAGGCCGTCGAGCCCGATGCTGAAGGAGAGGCCCCAGGCCGGTACCCAGTCGAGAAGGAAATCGAAGCTCGCCGCTGGCCACGCGCCCCAGACCGAGGCGACGCCCAGGGCAAGCAAGGCTGTAACACCGGCAACGAGGGCCGCGACGATCCGGGCCGCCTTTTCAGGAAGGGCCATCACCAGGAGGCCGCCCAGGAGGGGAAGGAGAATCAGGAGTAGTGTGACCATTGCTTATCCCAGGGCCGCGACGGCGGCTATGACGATGACGCCGAGCGTCATGGCAAAAAGATAGAAGACGATATTGCCTGTCTGGAGAAGGCGGACCCTGCCTCCCACCCATGCGACCAGTCCCGCCGTACCCCGGACCACCCCATCGATGCCGCGATCGTTGGCGGTGCCGAAGAGCCATGATGACAAGGCGAAAAGTGGCTTCACGATGAGGGCGTCGTAGAACTCGTCCACCCGGAACTTCCTGAGGGACCAGCGGACCGGGCCCCTCGTTTTTTTGTCTTCAGTTGGTACGACCTTGCCGGGGCCGTACTTAAGGACGGCAAAGATGAATCCGCAGAGCACCACGACTGTCGAGATCCCCATAAGGAGCCACTCGGTGCCTTCCTCGAGGCCGACCGCGTACTCGCCAGCCGAGGGGGCGAGGAAACCGGCCATCCAATCGGGAACGCCGAAGACGGCAGGCATGCCAAGGAAGCCGGCAGCTGTCGAACCGAGGGCCAGCACGATCAGCGGAACCGTCATGGTCCAGGGTGACTCGTGGGGATGGACGCCCTTTGTCGTACGGTCCTTGCTGTGGAAGACCAGGATGAAGAGCCGCCCCATGTAGAAGGCGGTCAGGAAGGCGGCAAAGATGCTCAGGCCCCAGAGGAGGGGAGACCGGGCGTAGACGGCGGCGAGGATGGCGTCCTTCGAGAAAAAGCCTGCGAAGGGAGGGATGCCCGAGATGGCCAGGGTGCCAACAAGGAAGGTGATGTAGGTAATTGGGAGTTTCTTGGCCAGGCCACCCATCTTCCTAATGTCCTGCTCGCCGGAAAGGGCGTGGATGACGGATCCGGCAGCCAGGAAAAGCAGGGCCTTGAAGAATGCGTGGGTGAAGACATGGAAATAGCCCGTCGAATAGGCACCGACGCCCAGAGTCAGGAACATGAAACCGAGCTGGCTGACCGTAGAGTAGGCCAGCACCTTCTTGATGTCGCGCTGGCTGAGGGCGATGAGGCCCGCCCAGATCGCAGTGGCCAGTCCTACAACGGAAATCACGGTAAGGGCGATCGGAGCCAGGTCGTACAGGACATGCGAGCGGATCACCATGTAGATGCCCGCGGTCACCATGGTAGCGGCATGGATGAGGGCGGAGACCGGCGTGGGGCCGGCCATGGCGTCCGGAAGCCAGGTGTAGAGCGGGATCTGGGCACTCTTGCCGACAGCCCCTACGAACAACATCAGTGTTATGAGGGTCAGTGCAGGGGCTCCCGCCTCCATCGCACCGGCCTTCGCGAAGACCTCCCCGAAGGAAAGGCTGCCGAAGGTCGCAACCATCACGAAGAGCCCGAGGAGGAAGCCGAGGTCGCCGATCCGGTTCATCACGAAGGCCTTGACCGCTGCTGCGTTGTACTCGTCCTTGGTGAACCAGAAGCCGATCAGGAGGTAGGAGCAGAGGCCCACTCCCTCCCAGCCGACAAACATGAGGGCATAGTTGTCAGCGAGCACCAGGAGGAGCATCGAGAAGACGAAGAGGTTCAGGAAGCTGAAGAATCGCGGCGCGCCCTCGTCATGCTTCATGTACCCGATGCTGTACAGGTGGATGAGGAAACCGATGCCCGTGATCACGAGGGTCATGATGAGTGAAAGGGGATCGAGCATCAGGCCGAAGGCTATGGTCAGCCCGGCAGCAGGGATCCAGTCGAAGAGCTGGATGCCCAGGCCGCTGGCGGCAAAGCCGTCGGGATGGGCGATGAAGAGGGTGAGGGCCAGGCCGAAGGAGGCAGCCACCGTGAGGGTCCCGATCCAGCTTGAGAGGCCCCTGCCGAGCTTCTTGCCCAGGAGTCCCGTGAGGAGGAAACCGACGAGGGGGAGGGCCGGGATCAGGCAGAGTAGTACTGCTTCGTTCATGCGCTGCTCCGTCAGCCCTTGAGCCGGCTGTAGTCTTTGACGTCGATGGAACCGGTGTTCCGGTAGATCATGGTGATGATGGCCAGGCCCACCGCGATTTCTGCAGCGGCGACCAGCATGATGAAGAACACGAAGACCTGGCCTGCGCTGTCGCCGTTGAAGGCCGAGGTTGCCGCCAGGAGGATGTTCACCGCATTGAGCATGAGCTCGATGCCCATCATCATGATCAGTATGTTACGCCGGATGAGGACGCCGACGACGCCCACCGCGAAAAGCGCGGATGCGAGGTAGATGTAGTGGTCGAGGGTTATGGTTCCCATATCAGTCACTGGCCTCCTTCTTGCCAAGAGCCACGGCACCCACGAGGGCCGCGAGGAAGAGGGCGCTCGAAAGCTCGAAGGGCACCAGGAAGTCCCTGAAGAGCGCGAGCCCGAGGGGCTTCACGAGCCCGACGAGGGAGGTGGCCCCTACCTGCGCCAGATCACCGACCGCAGCATCCGTTGAACGCCTCAGGGCTGCGATGAGGACCGTGAGGAGGAGCCCGCCGCTTACGATGCCGGCGAGACGGACAAGAAGGGAAGCCCTGTTGTCATTGTCCTTGCTCAGGTTGAGTAGCATGACCGTGTAGATGAAGAGGACCATGATGGCCCCCGCATAGACGACCATGTTCACGACCACGAGGAACTGGGCGTTGAGAAGGACATAGTGCCCAGTAATCGCGAAGAAGGCCACCACCATCCACAGCACGCTGGACATGGGATTCTTCGACAGGATCACCATGAGTGCCGCGCTGAAAAGGAGGGCAGTAAGAAGGTAGAAGGCGATGGAGATCATCGGTGGCCTCCCGCCGCGGCGGCGGGACCCATGGCGGCCCCGCAGCGGTTGTGCTCGTGTTTCATGTCCTTCTTGAAGGCTGCAACGGCAGTGGTCTGGCGCCCGCTCACATCGATGGCGCCCGGGCCGGATTCCACGAGCCTGTCCTTGCCGTAGATGAAATTCTTCCGGTGGTTCTCGGCGGGAACGAGGCGGCTCGTGAGGAAGATGGCCTCCTTCGGGCAGGCGTCCTCGCAGAGTCCGCAGAAGATGCACCTCAGTGTGTTGATCTCGTAGACCCTGGCGTATTTTTCCTCACGGTAGAGCTTCTCTTCCCCGGGTTTGCGTTCGGCTGCCTGCATGGTGATGGCCTCGGCCGGGCAGGCCAGGGCGCAGAGTCCGCAGGCAGTGCAGCGCTCGGCGCCGGCCTCGTCCCGCTTGAGCACATGCATGCCACGATAGACCTCGGGCCGCGGGCGAAGCACCTCGGGATACCGGTAGGTCACCTTCTTGCCGAACAGGTGCTTGAGGGTGATCGAGAGGCCCTTGGCGATGGCGGGCAGGTAGATGCGCTCGACCCAGGTCATGC
Organism: uncultured Spirochaetota bacterium; assembly: GCA_903821875.1. Taxonomy (GTDB): domain Bacteria; phylum Spirochaetota; class Spirochaetia; order Treponematales; family Rectinemataceae; genus CAIJMU01. The sequence goes on along the minus strand of CAIJMU010000105.1, from coordinate 607 downwards.
GGAGCCGCGTCACCTGCTTGGAGCGATTGGTCAGGGGAGTCATTGCCATGCCGACGTCCTACACGAAGCCGCGGGCCGCGACGAGGCCGGCGGTCCAGAGCATGTTGATGATGGCGAGGGGGAAGAGGGTCTTCCACCCAAGATTCATGAGCTGGTCGTAGCGGAAACGGGGAAGGGTCCAGCGGACCCACATGAAGACGAACATCAGGAGGAAGATCTTGACGAAGAGGGCGAAGGTTCCGAGGAGGGTCATCACAATTGGGTTGAGTCCCAGCATGTCGAGGAAGGGAACGTTGTAGCCGCCGAAGAAGAGGGTGGCCATGATGGCCGAGGACACGAACATGTTGATGTACTCGGAAAAGAGGTAGAAGCCCATCTTCATGGAGGAGTACTCGAGGTGGTAGCCCACGATCAGCTCCGCCTCGCACTCGGCCAGGTCGAAGGGATGGCGGTTGCACTCGGCGAAGGCGCAGATGAGGAAGACCAGGAAGCCCAGGGGCTGGAGAAAGATGTTCCAGCCCAGGCCGTGGAAGGCGGACTGGGCCTGGACGATATCCCGGAGGCTCATCGAGTTGCTCAGCATGACGACGCCGATGGCGGCCATGCC